>NZ_JBEHZE010000001.1:1387609-1877609 GCF_041058985.1 Hyphococcus lacteus
GGATGAAGGAACGCGTCATTCAGATTGGTAATGGCGGCGATGACACTCTGGTCGGTGGTGCTGGGAACGACTATCTGCGTGGTGACGCCGGTTCAGACACGTTAACGGGCGGTATAGGAAATGATACACTAGTCGGTGGCGATGACTCTGACGTCTTTGTCTATGAGCTCGGTGACGGATCTGACCGTATCTACGGTGGTTCAGGTTGGACTGATACGATTCAACTCGACCTTGGTGATATGACGATGGCCGACTTTGGAACCGACTGGACAGTTAATCTGACCCAAGGCTCTATCGTTTCGCAAGACGATAGTGGACTTGTCTTTAGTGATGACGCGAATGGGATAATCAACTTCGAAGACGGTTCGACAATTCAGTTCACTGAAATAGAGCAGGTATTAATCTAACGTGTTGGGCAATCAGAGTGCGGATTTCCTGATTGAATGAAAGTTCGCCCGTTGCTTGGTGAATTTCAGTTTTTGATCAATCAAGAAAATGGTGAGCCCAGATGGGTTCGAACCATCGACCTACTGATTAAAAGTCAGTTGCTCTACCGGCTGAGCTATGGGCCCACGACGTCGGGGATTTGAAATAGGCATCCCGTCTAAAGAAATGCCGCCCACGATCCCGTGAAGCGGCAACCGCCTTGGAAGGCGCGGAACATAGGGGCGCGTTTTGACGGGGTCAACCGATTCGGCACCATAAAATGATGCTTTTTTACACTAATTCTTCGCCCGTATCGTCTTTGAACTTTGACACAAATTCGTTGAATTGACCGGCGCTAATCGCATCACGTATCTCAGACATAAGGTCTTGATAATATTGAAGATTGTGCCAAGTCAAAAGCATGGGTGCCAGATATTCGCCGGCGCGGAACAGGTGGTGAATATAGGCTTTTGAATAATCGCGGCTGGCTGGGCAGTCGCTTTCGGGATCAAGAGGGGTCGGGTCATCAGCAAATTTGGCGTTCTTGATGTTGATGGGACCTGTTTTCGTCCACGCCTGCCCATGGCGTCCCGATCGGGTTGGGGCCACGCAATCGAACATATCAATGCCGCGAGCGACTGCGCCGACAATGTCAGCGGGCTTCCCGACCCCCATCAAATAGCGTGGTTTAGTTTGGGGCATGTGCGGCGTGGTGAAATCAAGAACGCGGAACATTTCCTCTCTGCCCTCACCAACGGCAAGGCCGCCGACGGAATACCCAGGAAAATCGATTTCCATTAATCGATCAAGGCTTTCCCGCCGTAAATCTTCGTAATTTGCGCCTTGCACAATGCCGAACAATGCTTGACCTGGTTTGGACAGGTTTTCAAAAGCTTGTTTGGAACGCTCGGCCCATCTCGCTGACAATAGCATAGAGTTTCGCGCGTCTTCATGAGCAATTGGAATGGCCGGACATTCGTCGAGTTGCATTTGGATATCCGATCCCAAAAGGCACTGAACTTCTATCGAACGTTCGGGCGTTAACATGTGCTTCGAGCCGTCAATATGGGACTGAAATGAAACACCTTCTTCAGTTAGCTTTCGTAATTTAGAAAGTGACATGACCTGAAACCCACCCGAGTCCGTCAGGATAGGCCGAGGCCAATTCATAAATTGGTGAAGCCCACCAAGTTTTGCTACACGCTCAGCCGTAGGTCGAAGCATCAAGTGATAAGTGTTGCCTAGTACAATGTCCGCACCGGTGGCCCGCACGTGATCGGGCAGCATTGCTTTGACTGTCGCTGCGGTGCCAACTGGCATAAAGGCTGGCGTTCTTATCTCACCTTTTGGAGTTGAAATATGGCCGGTGCGCGCTTGTCCGTCGGTGGCGGCAAGTGAAAAGCTGAATTTATCGGTCAATGCATCCTCCCGCCATTAGGCACTTTGCGTTCTGGTCCAATCAAAACGATTGCGCCGTCATTGTCGGAAAATCCGAGGACGAGGACCTCTGACATGAAATCGGCAATTTGGCGTGGTGGAAAATTGACTACCGCCGCTACCTGTCGGTCGATTAGATCTTTTTCGGTATAATGAACGGTAATTTGTGCGGAAGTTTTTTTGATACCAATTTCTTCACCAAAATCGATCCAAAGTTTCCATGCCGGTTTGCGTGCTTTAGTAAACGGTTCAACCTTTTGTACGGTGCCGACACGAATATCCACATTTAAAAAATCGTCTATTGAAATTTGGCTCATCTATCCCGCTCCAGCAAACATGCATCACCATATGAATAAAACCGGTACTCATTTTCGATCGCGTGTTTATAAGCATGTTTCATTTTTTCAACGCCCGCAAATGCGCAGACCAACATAAATAATGTTGATCGGGGCAGGTGAAAATTCGTAAGAAGAATATCTGCGGTTTTGAACTTGTACCCCGGCGTAATGAAAATATCAGTTTCATCTGCAAAAGATTGGATCATACCACAATCATCCGCAGCGCTTTCCAATAACCGCAATGAGGTCGTTCCCACTGCGACAATGCGGCCGCCGCGAGCTTTGCAGCTGTTTATTTGATCGGCTTGCTCTTTGGTAATCTCGCCCCATTCGCTATGCATTTTGTGAGCGGTCGTATCTTCTACGCTCACGGGCAAAAACGTGCCTGCACCAACATGGAGTGTGATCGAAATCTGGTCGGCACCACGTTCCTGAATTTTAGATAATAGTTCTGGCGTAAAGTGCAGGCCTGCTGTTGGCGCTGCGACCGAACCGGGCTCGTTAGCAAAGACTGTCTGGTAATTGAATTTGTCTTCGTCGACGGCGGCGCGTTTTCGTGCGATGTATGGTGGTAAAGGCATTACGCCGACTTGCTCTATGGCATCATCAAAACTTAGATCGCCAGTATCAAATTTTAAAATTGCTTCCGCACCTTCGCGTTTCATCACCTCACCACAAAGAGCTTCTCCGAATTGAACGACGTCACCAATTTTTAGCCGTTTTGCCGGACGGACGAATGCTCGCCAGCAGTTATTCCCAAGGTCGCGGTGTAGCGTGGCTTCGATTGAGACACGGTTCCCATCATTACGAGATGGACGAGTGCCAAAAAGTTGTGCCGGGATGACTTTAGTGTCGTTAGAAACAAGTAAATCGCCTGGACGTAATATATCGACCAGATCTCGGATGCTTTGGTCACCGATCCCGCTCGCACTGACGTGAAGCATCCTGGCACTATCTCTAGGAGATGCGGGCGCAACGGCTATACGTTCTTGCGGTAGTTCAAAGTCAAAGAGGTCTACGCGCATGCTCCGCGTCCAATCATCAGGCTACGGTACAATACTAAATTGAATAGGTGTCGTAATTAAATTTTTGATCCATCGTTTCTGACGGCGATGTATCTTGGCACGCGCCAACTGGTTTGGCTGGAACACCAGCAACAGTACAATGTGGTTCAACATCTTTTAGAACTACACTACCGGCTGCGATTTTGGCCCCTTCGCCAACGACAATGTTGCCGAGCACTTTGGCCCCAACGCTAATCAAAGCGCCGCGGCGGATTTTGGGGTGCCGGTCGCCTTCGTCTTTGCCCGTACCGCCAAGGGTAACGTTTTGAAGAATTGAAACGTCATCCCCAATTTCAGCTGTTTCTCCAATAACAATTCCGGTGGCATGATCGAAGAAAACGCCCTTGCCGATTTTTGTAGCGGGATGAATATCAACGGCGAAGAGTTCTGACATTCGGCTTTGAAGAAACTGAGCAAGTGCTTGGCGGTCGTTGCGCCATAACCAATTGGCCACGCGCTGCGCTTGTAGCGCGAGGTAACCTTTAAAATAGAGAAATGGCTGCATAAATTCGTGACAAGCAGGGTCGCGGTTGAACACGGCGCGTAAATCATAAAGGCCGGCATCGACGATGCCCGGCGCGCGACGATATGCTTCGGCACAAACTTCGCGCCAGAGCATCGCATTCATTTCTGGATCTGAGAGCTTTTGAGCCAGCCGATAGGAAAGAGCGATCTCAAAGCTTTCGTGATTTAGTATTGTGGCATGTAGGAAGCTAGCAAGAACTGGTTCAGACGCGGCGGCAGAGGCGGCTTCTATACGCATTTTCGACCAGGTTTGGTCCTGGGACAGCGCAACAACGTTTGATTGATCTGCGGAAGGTTTTGCCATGGCTTAGTTTCCTACTTTCGCTCGTGCGCATCAAGTATGTGGGCGGAAATAGGCGCTGGAACCTCGCCGCGCAAGGCCTTGGTATAAGCGGTCAGGGTCATCACGATTGTGAGACTGTCCGAAATTTCGCCGCTGAGAACCATTTCCAACAGTTTTTTGAACGGTACTTTCCGTATGGTTAATTCTTCTGAGGGCTCGGGTGCCGAAGTCCCTTGCTCCAAATCCCACGCTAAAAAACATATTGCGCGCTCGTCGGTCACTGAATTTGATACGTCGAATTCGGTCAATTTGATCCATGAATTAGCGCGTAATCCCGTTTCTTCGGCTAATTCTCGCGCGGCAGAGTCTAAGGCGGGTTTGTCTTTCTGCCCGCCGCCTTCGGGTAACTCCCAACTGTAGCGGTTGAGCGGAAATCGATGTTGGCCGACTAAAGTCACATTACCTTCCGCGTCAATCGGCAAAATACCTATGGCTAGGTTTTTGAAATTGACCACTCCATAAGTCCCGGATGATCCGTCGGGCTGAATGACGTTATGGCTAATTAACTCAATCCAAGGGTTGGTATAAATCTTTTCCGTAGACTCTATTTTCCAAGGGCCGACCATTGGCCTGGCATCGCCATTTTTTGTCATTCTTTGGCTGAACTGTCAGCGACAACCCGAACAGGCACGTTTGCCGCGCAGATATCGATATGGTCTGGCCGGAAATAGAAAAAGTCTTCCGGACGGTTTCTGCGGGCCTCAACGTATTCTTTGTATAGATCTGTATCGGTACGGAGGTATTGTAAGCGAGGCTGTTCTTTTGTGGGTAAGTCCGCAGCTATTCGCATGGAAACTATGATCTCGCCGGTGTCGTCTTCCGGTGTTTCTGCCGGGGCCACACGTCTTAGGGCTTGTAGATGTTCCATCCCTTTTACCACGCGTCCAAATACGCTCAGATTGCGATCGAGATAACGCTGTGGCTGAAGGGTAATATAGAATTCGGTGCCGGCAGTATTTTTGGCGGTATCACGCGCCATTGCCATTGCACCAGTGCAATGTAGATGCCAAATCGAATCATTCTCTGTATCGCGACCAGTGGGAAGGAACCCAAGGAACCCGACCTGCTCTGCATATCCATCGTGGTCCTTCAGCGCCGAAAATAATGACGCATCGCCGATTGTTTCTTCAAACTCAGCGGCCAATGATTTCATTGCAGTGTTTAGGGGGCGTGTTTCAAATTGATCGCCGCCCTGCGCAACAAAGCCGTCAATGACGCGGTAAAAAGACAAACCGTCATAAAACCCTTCTCGGGCGAGTGCTTTGATTTGGCTTGTGTGGTTGTTCGCTAGCTCGGTCGATAGTGCGACCACGACGTCACCTCGCTCTAGTTTTATAACAACTAGATTGTCGGGATCGAAACGTTGCCAATCGGACTCGGCTGTTGCTTCCAAGATTTCGCTGCTTGATCGTTTGCCTTCAAGCTCGTCCGCCGTTGCTGTGGTCAAGGAAATTGCGCTCACTGCCCACAAGCCTAGTAGGATATGCCGGTTCATAGCTCTTCCCTAATAATTTACCCTCGGCCACGATAAGGCGCTACGCCCGGTTCGGGAAGCCATAGCCCTTTTGGGGGGATTCCGGTCTGATAGAATACATCAATAGGAATACCGCCACGGGGGTACCAATATCCGGCAATTCTTAGCCATTTTGGCTTGATCGTGTCGACAATCCGCTTGCCGATCGCAATGGTGCAATCTTCATGAAAAGCGCCGTGATTTCGGAACGATGTTAGAAACAGCTTTAATGACTTAGATTCGACAATCAGTTTTGACGGGACGTAATCGATCACAAGATGCGCGAAGTCTGGCTGTCCGGTTACAGGGCAAAGTGATGTAAATTCGGGCGCTGTAAAACGCGCCAGATATAAATCAGTCGGATGGGGGTTGGGTGCAGTCTCTAAAATTGCCTCCTCGGGTGAGGCCGGCGCTGCTGTCTGCGCCCCAAGCTGAGACAAGTTATCCGTTTGGCTGCCAGGATTGGCCTTCGGTTTGGTTGATTTGGCGCGAGAATGCGTCGTTTTACGAGATTTTGTGGTCATGTTCGCCTTCTGAATTTACTTCTCCATAATGGAGTACGGTCAATCACGCAAAGAGGGGAGATTTTGGCGGCACTCCCCATAGACAAGCGCAGTAATCTTGGCCTATAAGCCCCGCTCCGCCAGATGGGTTTACTCATTTTTGGTGGCAGATGCCCGGGTAGCTCAGTTGGTAGAGCAGCGGATTGAAAATCCGCGTGTCGGTGGTTCAAATCCGCCCCCGGGCACCACTTTCCTGACAATTCGTCGATCTCAGTTGGCTTTGACTGGTTTCTGTGGCCGCAATAATTTGCGCGCAATCATAATATAACAAGACAGGAAAATAGATCCGGCGATAAATTGCATTGGCAATTTGTTGTCACCGAACTCGAGAATTCCGTATCCCAAAATGGTCGTGATAATTGCCAGAGTGAGAATGTGAAGGTAACTCCAGTTGAAAATCATGAAACCGAAAAGTCGCTTGACCAATATCAGTCTTATGGATGCGAGGGTGAGCATGGCCAATAAGAAACCTATTGCCGCGCCCATTGCGCCAAAATAGTGAGCAAAAAGACCAACTAGCATGCACTCAATGAAAACGGTGAATAAGATCGAGCGGGGCGGCCAGCGGGGGTGACGAAACACGACGGGAAGCTCAGTTAAGGCAACGGTTCCATCAATCAATTCTGAGAGCAACAGAATGACTAGGACGCTTGCCCCAACGGCGAAACCTCCACCGAACCAAGTCATGATCTGTTCTCCGAACAAAACGGTGAAGCTCAACATGCCCAACTGTACGGTAAATATAAAAAGACAAAGCCGGCTAAGGTGTTCGCCAATTTTCCCGTCCGTTTGCGCCTGTGCAATGATCGGTGCGAGCATTGGTTCATACATGTATCGGATTTTTTCAACCACTGTCGCCAGTTGTCGCCCTAGGTAATAAACTCCGGATGCCGAAGGGCCCACGACCAATCCAAGAATAATAATATCTATACGCCGTAAAGCAAAAATTCCGGTCTCATTAATTGCAATCGGGAAGCTTCGTTGACCCATGCGAAGGCTGTTTTTAATGAGTGGTGATTGCTGGGGCAGACCATACATTTTTGTAGCAACAAAAAATGCAAGTAGAGCCGCACAAAATAGCGATAATATGTAGCCGCCTATAAGGGCCTCAATCAGCGACACTTTTAGCTGGTCCCCGAGTATTTGGCTTGAAGATAGGAAATAGCCAAGTAGGGCGAAAATCAAAAACCCCCAAGGTTTCACAATAGCTTTTGCGATCGTGTCCCAAGCAACCGTACGAAAGTGACGAGTTGCGGTAAGTGCTACATCACTCATAGCAATCAATGGCACGCCCAGAGCAGCGAGGCGCGGCGTCGCGCCGGTGGGAAAAATTACCCCCCAAGAAAACCACAACACGATGGCAATAGTGATTGATATGATTGTCGCGAGCAAAAGCCCTTCATACACCGTAGAACTAAGGGAATGAGCGGTGCCATCGGTATTTGCCAATTCACCCAGCAAGGTCTTGTTTAAACCAAAGGTGGAAAAAGCGGCGCAAAGCTCGATAATTGCGACCGTTTCGCCAAGTCGCCCAAAAGCGGCTACGCCATACATTTTTGCAACAAAAACGATCAGAAGTATCCGGGCGATCATCCGAACACCCGAACCTGATAATATTTGACGAGCACCGCGAGACAGGTCGCGTTGATCACGGATCATTTCACTTTGTTCGTGGTGAGGCATTTATAGCTCGGCTAATGGAAGTGTTACTGGCATTGGTGAATGCGAATTCGGGAGCCTCTTGTTGGATTACTGTTCAGTCCGGAGTATATGATTTACCGTCTCAAGATCGGAAACTTTGTCCACATCCACGGCCGCATTGGCATGCGACAGTGTAACAGGTCGCACCGAACAGCCGAGCTTATTTGAAACCCTGCGGAATGCTGTTTCCAGTGTAAAAATGCGTAGGGCAAATCCGACCAAGTTCAGTACACCAAATTGTGAAATCATTTTCCACGGGCGTTTTCGATTGGCTTCAATTCGCTGAAAGAACTTAATTGCATCGCGTCCGTCTGAACCACTGATCGCAAATAGGTTTGCGCCGGATATTTCTGTGTCGCGCAGCCGCAGATAGGTTCTATTCATCTTAGGGTGTGCGGCTTCAATCACGGCTTTGTTAACGAATGCTATATTGATCCCGACCTGCTGCTCGGCTTCACTAAGGAAGTCGTCCACCATCTCCGCAGTAAGAAGAGGGTGGTCAGATGTCGTAATCAAAAAACGGCTGTCATTCGGGCGCTGATTAATAGCGTCTATGACGCTGTCGCTGATTGTATTTCGAGCTGGCGATATCGAGTATGGAGTTCCCCCAAAGGCACTCGGCAGCCCGGTAATATTTTCAACGGAGCCAAGATCATCGGCTGCGACGAGAATGACATGGTGGATGCGTTTTGTTCCGCAAAGAGCGCGTATTACACGGGTCAGCATAGGTGTGCCGTTGACCTCTACCAGCGCTTTATAGGTTTGGTTGTGGGCGGCAGCTACTGGATCAATGCCGGGACGTTTGCCGGCGAGAACAATTGCGGTATACCCTCCCGAATACTGAGGGGCCGCGCTATTATCGGTGGCCACAGATGGCATATTTTGGTTCCTCCAAGTCGACGATTACAGCCAATAAGATGCGGCTAAAACTCCCAGCCATGCACATTTTTCGTAGATTTCTAGTTTGGTGGAGGGCTAACTATCGGGTATTTATTCGAAATTATTCCCTCGGGCACTATTGGGGGAGTTCTGCGGATATCCAGAAAGTAGACATAGGCGAATTTCGTCGAGTTCCCTATAAGTTAATTGCGATGACAGGTTTGAGCACATTTGAAGCCTCTGAAAAGGTAACGCGGCGGGTCGAAAACCGCAAAACCAATAGCGCTAAGCGCGTTATTGGTTTTTTGTTCTTGCATGAACAGCCGCATCAAATTCCGCATCTCGCACCGATCCTAGAATCGCTAACAAGCATCAGCGAATATGACGAAATCCATGCTTATGTGATGGGGCAGGAAAATGCGGACCTGCTCAAGGCATTGATGTCCGAGGAAGTCTTTGGCCAAATTAATTTAGTTGTTCTCGAGCCGCCGGTTTTATCAAAGGTGTTGGAAGCTTTGATTGGTAAAGCTGCCCCTTTGAGACGCATCGGCGCGTTATATTCTATCCGCAAAGATTTAGCCCGGATGGATGTGATCGCATCGCCTGAGATGACCTGCCTTCTTCTAAAAACGCATTTCGGAATTAAAAATGCAAAACTAGTGTGGACGCAGCATGGGTGTGGCGATCGAGCGGCGGGATTTAAAAAGAGTATAAAAAATTTCGACCATGTATTTGTACCGGGAAATAATCAACGGAACCGGATGTTAAAAGAAGACGTGATTTCCGATGGTAATTTCACGGTTGTGGGATATCCAAAATTTGATCTCGTTCATGATAAAACATCAAACGCTTCGCGATTTTTCGATAATGAAAACCCGACCATCGTTTATAACCCTCATTTTGATCCAAGCTTGTCATCTTGGTACAAACATGGGGAGCAGGTTCTGGAGTTATTCGCTAACCGGTCTGACTTTAATTTAATCTTTGCGCCACATATTATGCTGTTTTCTCGAAAATTGCATATGACGGCAAATTTGAGCGCTATTGAGTGGCGCAAATCTCTAAACAAGCGGTTCTATAACCTTCCGAACATTCATATTGATACAGGGTCGATTAATAGTATCAATATGACCTATATGCGGGCGGCGAATGTGTATTTAGGTGATGTTTCAAGCCAGCTTTATGAATTTCTATTTAAGCCGCGAATGTGCATCTTTTTAAATAGTCATGGCGTTCAGTGGGAAAATGATCTGAATTATGCCAACTGGTCTTTAGGACATGTTGTCTCCCGGCCGGATGAAATAAATGCTCTTTTGGATCGGTACCATGACATTAAAGATGATCACAGAGCCCGTCAAAACTTGACGTTTAGGGAAACATTTGAAGAGCCATTTTTGGGTGGCTCGGAACGTGCTGCGCTTGCGTTGAGCCGAATTCGTTAGGGGCTGTATGTTACCAATTTAAGACCGGATATTCGAGGGCATCAGTCTTCTTTTTGGTTTTTGGATTGGGTGAAATTACGAAGGGCGCTTCAACTTTTTTGAATAAAGCGATGTCGGAATGGTGGTCGCTATAAAACGTCCAATGTTGTTCTTGTCGGCTTTGTTCAAGCGCACCACTCATTTCCTTCGTTACCATATCGAGTTTGTTCTCGCCGTAGCAATTTCCACCTAGAATTATCGGCGGGCCCGAAGAAATTTGCTCAAAATTAGTGACCGTTGAAATACTTTTGTCGAAGCCTAATTTTTCAGCAAAAAGATCAGCATAAAAATCAACACTAGCGGTGGCGAGGACGGTATAATCGCCGTTTTTCTGGTGATGCTTTAACGCTTCAATCGCTTTGGGACGAATACCGGTTAACAGCGTCTGGTCGACGAAAGAATGGGAATGTTTAGCGATTTCGTCGGCCGTAAATTCAGACAGAGCAATCTCCATCATTTTGTTCTTTAGAGAAACTCGATCCAGCCGACCTTGGACGTAGGATACCAATGGCCCAGTAAAGTTCGGCGCTAAGGTTAGTTTTGAAAATGTGTTGGCTCTCGTGCTGAGAAGGAACGGCGTGAAGGTTCCGATTTTTGTAATCGTCCGGTCAAGATCGAATATGGCAACGCGTTGGGTCATTTATAGCTCGTAAAAACTGTGAATTGAGGTGCTTAAACGCGTTCGCGTGTTTTTAGAAATTTGAGTTTAGGGTTTTTTTCTTCGGTGTAGCCAGCTTCCCATTGTGAGCGGGCGAGGAAAACCGGTGAGCCGTAGCGGTCGTGGGCAACAGCGTTTCGATTTTTTCCGATGAATTCGTCGATATCGCTTGTCGCCCCACTTAACCAACGAACGGCGTCATAGCCACACACTTCTAGAGAGGCGGCGACATCATATTCGGCTTTCAGGCGCTCTTGAATAACATCGAGCTGCAAAGACCCGACGACCCCAACGTAAAAATCCGAGCCGAGCGTAGGCGTGAAAACTTGGCTTGCACCTTCTTCGGCCAAGGCAATCATAGCTCGTTTCATCTGTTTCGACTTCATCGGATCATCTAGCCGAACACGGCGGATAATTTCTGGGGCAAAATCAGGGAGACCCAAAAATTGTAACCCGTCCCGTTCTGTCAATGTATCGCCAACGCCCAATGCGCCGTGGTTGGGGATGCCAACAATGTCTCCGGCCACGGCCTCCTCGACCAATTGGCGATCTTGGGCGAGGAAGAAAATGGGGTTCGCGACGGCGAGTGATTTATTCGTTCTCGTTACTTTTAGTTTCATTTTGCGCTGAAACTTTCCGGAACACATACGGACAAAAGCGATGCGGTCGCGGTGGTTCGGGTCCATGTTTGCTTGGACCTTGAAAACAAAACCAGAGACGTAGTCGGCATTAGGCGGAACTTTTTCTTCGATGCCTTGCGCAATACGTGCTTTTTGCATGCCCGGTGGTGGAGCATATTTTCCGACGTCTCGAAGCAATTCCGCAATCGTAAACTGACGCAATGCTGAGCCAAAATAGACCGGGGTTAGGGTGCCTTCGCGAAATGCCTGAAGGTCGAAAGCGCTATAGCCTTCGGCCGCGAGTTCCATCTCGCCACGAACCTCTTCCATTATTTCAGCGCCGACGAGGTCATCGAGGCGAGGGTCTGCTGGCGATGACACATCAACAGCGCGATCAAAACCTATTGCGCTATCTTCGGCGGGCAAAAGCACACGGTTGTGATCCATGTCGTAACAGCCGCGAAACCGCCCGCCGGTGCCAATAGGCCAGACCTTGGGGGTAACGTCGAGCGCTAATTGGTCCGATATTTCTTCGATAAGGTCGAACGGGTCGCGGCCTTCGCGGTCGACTTTGTTGATAAAAGTGATGATCGGAATGTCGCGTAATCGGCAAACTTCAAAGAGCTTTCGGGTCTGCGGCTCGATCCCTTTGGCAGCGTCAACGACCATGATTGCTGAATCGACGGCGGTCAGTGTGCGGTAGGTGTCTTCGGAAAAGTCCTCGTGCCCCGGCGTATCGAGGAGATTGAATACATTCCCCTCGAATTCGAATGTCATAGCCGAAGTAGTCACCGAGATTCCGCGCTTTTGCTCGATAGACATCCAATCGGAATGGGCCCGGCGCCGCTCGCCTTTGGCTTTTACCTCGCCGGCCAATCGGATTGCGCTGGACGCCAATAAGAGCTTTTCCGTCAGCGTGGTTTTACCAGCGTCCGGGTGGGAAATAATGGCGAAGGTTCGGCGATTTAGGTATTCGTCGGTCATGAAACTCACGGAATTTGCGTAGGCACTCTATAAACATATGCCCCCAATTAAAAAAATGGGGGCATTTCTTGAGTGCTTTACTTCTATAATGTCGGTTAGTCACGCAACATCCGGTAAGAATCTGTCCTTCTTTATTCGGTTTTGACCAAGGTTGATGGGCCTTGTGGTGTCAAATGGGATTGTACGGTGAGGAATTTGGTCGTTTCGTAATCCTGACTTTGGGTTGTGCTGACTTTTATATAATCCGCTTTAATTTCGGATTTTGATGCCGTGACAACCACAAAACCATGATCATGAACATTGGCATGTGCCACATCTGAATTCTGGGCGATTACGCCTTTTGCTGCGATTTCAAAAATGGCGGGATCATCGCTCAGCATTTCGTAGCCGCCGGGGGAGGTGATGCCGCCAGTTCCAAATTCAATGCCAATCTGGCTTTCATCTTTTGCGGAATGAAGGTTGTTTGCCCAGAACATATGACTGTCGCCAGAAAGGACGACAAGATTGGCGTTCGTTGCTTTGACTGAGTCGTAAAGACGCTCACGAGCGGCGGGGTATCCATCCCAAGAATCTAAACTAACGGGGAGGCCAAGCTGTGAGCGTTCCAGCCACATTGCGGTGTAGCCACCCTTACTCATCGAATCGTTCAGCATCTTTGGTGGGAGTAGTTTCATAAAGTTTGGCGTATTCATCCGTGCCATGACGGTCTGATTGCCGAGTATTTGCCATGCGGCACCACGATCACGAGATTCTTTTAACGCACCCTCCAGCCACTTTTCCTGCGCGGCACCCATCATGGTCCGCGAAGGGGCACCTAGAACGTCATTTCTGAATAGCTCGATATCTGGCTCCCCATTTTTCATGGGTAAATCGCGGCTATAACTTAGGGGTTCGTTTCGACCGGTTAGTCGTGTTTCAATGACCAATAGGGATGCAATGTCACCAAAATCATACGTTCGGTTTAGTCGTTCGGCGGCGGACCCAGCGACAGGGTCGCGCATGGGCATCCATTCAAAATAGGCGCGCAAAGCGGCATCACGCCGCGTTTCCCACTTTCCTTCGGCATCTTCGTGATGATTGGAAGAGCCGCCAGACCAGCTATTATTTGCGGTTTCGTGGTCATCCCAAATGGTAATGAAGGGTGCATTTGCGTGGGCGGCTTGCAGGTCGGGGTCTGATCGGTATTGAGCGAAACGCTCGCGGTAATCAGATAGGGTGACAATCTCGTGGGCTGGTTTATGCAAACGCCCTAATGCTTCGCCGGTTTTGGAATCATATCCGTCTGCGGCGTATTCGTAGATATAATCACCGACATGTACGACGGCATCCAGGCCTTCGATTTTTGAAATTTCGCGATAGGCATTATAGAAACCTGAAGGGAAATTCGCACAGGAAGCAAGTGCAAACTTGATCGACCGTACATCATTGTTCGGTAGCGTGCGTGCGCGCCCGGTGGTTGATACGTTCTCACCGCCTGTGAAGCGATAAAAATATGTGGTGCCGGGTTCTAACCCGGTGATATCGACCTTGACCGTAAAATCTCTATCGGCGGTCGTTTGTATTTTTCCGCTCCGAATAACGGCATCAAAATTTGTGTCTTTTGCAATGTCGAAACCTACATTGGCGATGTTATTACCATTCGCTGGTAGCGCTCTCGTCCAAATCACAAAGGAAGTTTTTGTAGGGTCACCCGACGCGACGCCGGATTGAAATTCTGCAAAAGTTGTTTTTGCTGAGTTAGAAAGTGTGGTGCAACTGCCTAAAATCGAAAAACCTGCGCCCGCCGAAATGCCCTTCAATGCCTGTCGGCGTGTAACCATCTGATGATGTGGGGTGCCAGAATTTTTCATATAATAAGCGTCCTTCTGATGAGCGATATTACTGGAGTTTATATGTATAAAAGGCGCGATCCATTATGATCGCGCCCCATTAGTTGTCTATTTTAGAAGTCGTAAGAGAGAGACACGCGGAAAATACGTGGAAGACCGGGCATAACGGCTACTTCTTTGTAAACTTCAGCGGATGGTGTGAAGTATCGTTTGTCAAAGAGATTATCGACATTCACTGAGAGCGTAAATTGCTCAAATTCTACGAAAGCGGCAATTTTTGCCAATGTGTACGAAGGCAAAACGATATCATTTTCAAAGATACCGCCTGTTTCCGATACGTAGCTCCCGCCCGCAGTGATACCTGCGGTGGCGTTTCCACCAAAGAAAGTAAATGGGTTCGTTGTGTATGTACCATAAACGCTAGCAACAATATCGGGGATCGTTGAAAGCGTATAGCCATCGGCTAAACTTGGGACGTAACCCGCATTGTTGAATGCGAATGTTCCGCCATATCCAAGAATACCGTCTACCCCAAATTGATCGGGACGTACTTGCAGGTATTCACCGCGACCGGCACCAGGTGCATCGACGTTGGTTTCTTGCTTCGTGAAGGACGTTGTGAAGCTAAGGTTATCGGTAGCGAGCCAGTGAATTTCGGCTTCGAATCCTTCAGCGGTTGTTCCGCTGATATTACCAAGCAAGTCTGTCTGACGGCGGAATTGTTCATAATACGCAAAACTACCGAACAAGTTACCATCAAGAATAGAGAACTTAATGCCTGCTTCTTTAAGTTTGGACGGAGAGATGTAGAGGCCAGAACCGATGGTCCCTTCACTGACGCCACCAGTCTGTGACGATTCAAGCGAACGGGGTTCGGCATAGGTAATGTATGGTGTGACCCCAAATGGCGTCTCATAACGGCCAGATAATGACCAAGTTACCGCACCACTATCACCTTTTACGAGTGTGTTGGCGACGCCAAAAACAGTTTCCCCAGTGTTGATAGCCTGTAGGTCAAAATAGTCATATCGGAGGCCAGCAAGTATACTAAACCGGTTGAATAGCTTGATATCTGACATTCCAAAAACTGAAGAGGAATTCCACTTCATGTCCCGGCGTGAATCCCATGCGGGTTCTCCGCCAATCATGTTCGGTGCTAAGATGCGATCACCGCTAGTTGCGCCGAATGAAAGATCACGACGGTCGAGCGCTACATACCCTGACAGGAATGATTCATATTGTTTTGCATTGTGTCGACGATGAGCAATTCCGACTACGGAGTCTGCCGTTAAATTGTCCCCAAACGAAGTATTAAAGCTATAGCTTGCCCGACCTTCGACGGCTGTAGCTTCGTAATCTGCGGCAAAACCAAAGCTGTTAAATTTTTGATTTTCCATGTGATCAACAAAGAGTTGAAACGAGAATTTGCTGTCGTCACTATAAACGCGTTCTAGCGCAGCGTAGCCAGTGATTGTCTCGGTATTGTTGTAGTCACCTTCGTCAGCGAAAATCTGACTTCCATCCAGCTTTGTAATGCCGACACCTTCGTCGAGTGCAAATTCTGGAAGAGCAGAACCAAAAAACTCTGCAATTTGGCGAATGTTTGAGGTGCCAAAGAATGATCCGATTGCGGTATCGATTTCACCATAATTAAGGTAACCATCGCCATCGAGATCGCGGATGTCAGTATCGCGACCCGTGATATAATTTCCATTATCAACGAGATCTTGTGTGAGGCGGTTCCAACCGGGGGATTGGATGCGGCCAGACTCGGTGAAGTACATCAAATTAAATTCGACACTCCATTGCTCGTCAATATCACCAACATAGGTACCCTGGAGGTTTGTATGTTTTGGATGAATGTTTTGGTAATACGAATCTGAATCTTCATGTTCGCCAAAGAAGTGAAAACCACCATTTCCAACAGGAATAGAAATTTCCCCTGAAAATACTGTTTTGTCATACGAACCGGCGGTTACATTTAGAGAGCCAGAAAGTTCGTCTACATATTTTGAATTTTCACCGCGCGCTGTCTTCGGCATAAAGTTTAATAGACCACCGACTTTTCCGGGGCCATAAATTGGTGACGATGGTCCGCGTAGGACCTCGACATAAGATGCCGCGCTGAGGTTTGAAGAGTAAGTTCCCCGGTTCTCGATTCGTTTGAAGCCTTGGAAATATGTGTCAGCGAGCGTTCCGCGAACGTTCAGGTTCCCCGGTACGCCAAAAAAGCTAGCGGTAAACGTACCTGGAACGGCTGCTAACAAATCATCCACATCTTGCATGCCGTAACGGTCAATCGTGATTTCACTGACCCGGCTTGCCGCGCGCGGCGTTTCTAACAATGAAAGTGAAAGACCTGTGAGTGAGTCTGTCGCGCCTTTTTGCAAAAGGTTGAGCGGATCTAACCGTGTGCCAGTGACGATGATTTCATCGCTTTGCATCGTTGCGGGTTCAACAACGATTGAACCGTCGGAAAGCGTACGATAGCTGAAATTTGTGCCGCGAAGAAGTTCAGACAACGCTTCACGAACTGACATTGTTCCGGATACGGTCGGTGCACGCAGATCGGACAGGCGAACACTATTCGTATTAATCGAAATGTCTGCCTGATTAGCAAGCGCTTCAATGGCAGAGTTAAGTGATTGTGCTTGAATACGTATATTAGTTTGATTGTCCAGATTTCCTTGAGCGAATGCGGTTCCCGAAAATAGGATAGTGGCAACCGATCCCAGAAGAAGTTTTCGGATTCTGGAATTAAAAGTAGTCATTGTAACACCCTGTTTTCTCGCGCCTCGGCGCGATCACTAATTACTAAAGGCAGAAACGCCCCCGAGGATGTCCATGTGCGGACAATGTGACAATAATATGTAGCTTTTGTGAAATGAACTATAAGTTCTTGGATAGTGCACTTATGTCGCTGTCATGCATTTTGAAACAAAGAAATTGTTATGACTGTCGTAACTGAAGGGCGTGATTAAAGAAACTAACGCGCAGTTATGACAGTCATAACCCGGATGATTCGATTACTGTTGTTTTGTTTTTTGCACTTATCGCTTTGGTGCACTGGCTAATTCTTCTGCAACTTTCTGACTTTCCGATGCGCGTGGTTTCGAAAAGCCTGCGAGCAATAAGAATGCTACCGGTGTTAGGAAGAGTGTGAAGAAAGTAGCAAAACCCAAACCACCGACAACGACCCACCCAAGAGCGGCACGGGATTCCGCACCCGCACCACTTCCCAAGATAAGCGGGAAGCCACCCAGAAAGGTTGAAATTGCCGTCATAAGAACGGGCCGGAAGCGCGTAATGGCTGCGCGTTCAATCGCTTCGCGCACGCCGGCACCATCATCGCGAAGTTGGTTCGCGAATTCGACAATCAAGATGCCATTCTTTGCCATGATGCCGATGAGAAGTACCAAACCAATTTGACTATAAAAATTGATAGAACCGCCGGAAATGCCAATGGCGTAAATTGCAGCGGCCAGACCGAATGGCGCAGTTGCCATCAAAATAAAAGCGCTCACAAAGCTTTCAAATTGTGCGGCCAAAACAAGTAATACGATCAGTGCGGCCACGCCGATAACAATTATATAGTTTTGGTTTGAGTTTTCCAGAACGCGGGCCTCGCCGAGCAGCGTTACCGACATGCCGCCTGAAAGTTCTTCGGCGGCTACTCTGCGCATTTCAATGATTGCATCGCCAAGCCGCGTTCCTTCGGCAAGGGTTGCGGTAATCGGGACCGCTCGGCGACGCTGTTCGCGCGATAAATTTGAAGCGACGGCTGTTTCGCTGACAGAGGCGACCGACGATAACGGAACCGAAACCCCGCTACTGGAGCGAAGGAATATATTCTCTAAGTCCGTTGGGTCATTTACGGGATCGCCGCCCGTTGTGGCCAACACTTCAATGATGTCATCGCCAACAAATATATCAGCAGCTCTATACTCATCAGCCATCGTTTGAATGGTGGTCGTGATGCTGTTGATGGGAATATTCAAAGCTGTCGCAGCTTCACGGTCGATACGGATCGAAATTTGAGGTTGCGACACTTGGAAATCCAAACGTACATCATCAAACATTGGATCACTGTTTAGGCTGGTGGCTAATAGCTCGGCTGCGTCAGCGGCATGTCCATAATCGTCACCGATGACCGCAAACTTCAACCCTTGGCCTGCGCCCCGAATACCGAGCGAACTACCGCTTCGTATGAAGATACTGATTCCGGGAATGCCGCTGGTTAAGTTGCGAACGGTATTTTCCAACTCGGCCTGACCATATTCACGTTCGCTCCACGCTGGCATGCGGGCGATGATGAAGGAGCGTGTTCCACCACCAATACCGTTTATCGACTGAATGCTGGATACTTCCCCCGATTCAATTAGAGGGGCGATCCGGTTTTCAACCTCGAGAACTTTGCGGTCGAGATATTCAAAGCTTGCCCCTTGTTGGGCGGCAACCAATATGAAAACACGTCCACGATCTTCTTTTGGCGTGAGTTCCATCGGCAAGGCTTTGAAGGTGAAAAATGCACCAGATGCAAATAACAAACATACGCCGATAACCGCGATGGGGTGCCCTAAAAGGTGGCGTATGACGACGCTGTAAAGGCGTGTGAGTGCACTTTGCTTAATGGCTGTGCTTGGGTTCTCGGTGGCGGTCGCATTTTTAGGGGAGGGCGATTTCTCGCCGCCTCCGAACTTAATCGTTAGAACAGGACACAAGGTCAAAGCGACTAATGAAGAAACAACAACTGCAAAAGCGAGCGTAAACCCAAATTCGGAAAATAATTGCCCTGCTTCGCCGGGTAAGAATGAAATTGGAATGAAAACCGCAGCCAGGGTTGCTGTGGTTGAAAGAACCGCAAAAATAATTTCACGGGTCCCCAAGATCGCCGCGGCCCGGACACCTGCGCCCTTAGAGCGCCAACGCTGAATGTTTTCCGTTACAACAATGGCGTCGTCAACAACAAGACCAGTTGCCATGACGAGCGCCAATAAGGTGATGAGATTTATCGAAAACCCTGCAATCCAAAGAAGCGCGATGGTGCCCAATAGAGAAACCGGTATCGTGATTGCCGGGATTACCGTTGCACGGAGTGAGCGTAGAAAAAGAAAAATGACGCAGACAACAATCAGTGTAGATAGTAAAAGATTTCGAATAACTTCATTCACGGACTGCTGGATAAAAATTGCATCATCGCTGACGATATCAACGATAACGTTGGGCGGAAGTTCGCGAGTTAGCTCATCAACTGCGGCACGAACATTTTTGGCCACTAAAAGCGTGTTTGATTGCGCTTGGCGGACAATACCAATCCCGATGCCGGTCGTACCGTCTACACGTGAGCTTGTTGTCTGATCCTCAAAGCCCCACTCGACGATGGCAATATCAGAGATGCGTGTGTTGTCATCTAGTTTCAGCGCGCCAATCTGTTCCGGTAGGACCGCCTCGGATTCCGTTCGTATCAAAAGCTGTTGGCTCGCGCTTCGTAGTTGACCACTTGGCGCGCTTTGAGAGGCGGTGGCGAGAACCTGCATTACATCGTCTATGGTATAGCCTCGCGCGGCCAAAGAAACTGGCATAATGCGAACGCGAATGACGCGATTTTTAACCCCATAATCATCTGCTTGGGCAACGCCTTCGATCGCTTGTAGTCGGGGAAGGATGACGTCATCGACGAGGTCTGCAAGAACGCCGGGGTCCATTTTTTCGGCGGATACTGCAATACGCATGACGGGTGAGGAATCGGAATCGGCTTTGACGACCCGAGGTTCATCTATGTCATCCGGCAAATCGCGGCTGATGCCTGACACGGCATTTTTGATGTCTGTTGCGGCAATATTGATGTCACTGGAGCTTGAAAATTCTGCGACGACGCGGCTGCGGGCATAGCTTGATGACGACGAAATTGATTGAACCCCATCAACCTTAGCGACGGCGCTTTCAATGATCGATGTAACCTGCGCGTCCATGGCTTCTGGCGTTGCGCCAGGATAGCTCGTGTCAATCGTAACGACGGGACGATCCACATCGGGTAACTCGCGAATTTCGATGCCCTGCATCGCTGCAAAACCGGCAATCGCAACCAGCAGACTAAGCACCGCCGCAAGAACTGGGCGCTGAATGAAAATACCGACAAACCCGGCGGCTTGGCCAGAAGGTTGCTCGGAGGAATGAGAGGAGCCTTGCTGCATTATATTGCTGCTTTCCAAATATTAGCCGTCGCGGCGAGAGATATTCCAGTGAACATATTAAGTCAGCCCTAATGGGCGGGGATATCTATCCCCCAAAAAAATGCATGTTTGCTGTCCCGAGGATTGTCGTGTTTGCCGCGCACGGATAGGTTGAGCGATTGTCCTGTATCGAGCGGGTGGACCAAAGATCAACCACGGGATGGTTCTACGATGGCGAGCAAAAAATATGACGCGGTTGTTGTGGGTGGCGGGCATAATGGGCTCGTTTGTGCCTTTTATCTTGCACGTGCTGGTCTGTCTGTTCGGGTCTGTGAACGGCGTCATATCGTTGGCGGAGCCGCAGTCACCGAGGAATTCTATCCTGGTTTCCGCAACTCCGTCGCTAGTTATACGGTGAGCTTGCTCAATCCCGTCGTTATTTCTGAAATGAATCTTGCGGGGCGTGGGTTAAAAATTGTGCCTCGACCCATCTCTAACTTCCTCCCGACTTTGAATGGGGGCTATCTTAAAATCGGCGGCGACCTTGAGCAGACGCAAGCAGAAATTCGGAAATTCTCTCGGGACGATGCGGATCGGCTGCCCGCATATTATGCGCGGCTAGAGGCGGTGGCGGATCTCTTGCGGGAGATCGCGGTCAAAACACCGCCAAACCCGGGCGGGGGAATTCCGGCGGCACTTCGTGCGGCGACCCAATTATGGCCGGTGGTCAGGGGTGGGGCGGCGCTCCACCAAGATGTTCTCGACCTTTTCACCAAGAGTGCCCGTAGTTTTCTCGATGCCTGGTTCGATTCAGACCCCGTAAAGGCAGTTTTTGGATTTGATGCCGTGGTCGGGAATTATGCCAGTCCGGATACGCCGGGGTCTGCTTATGTTTTGTTGCACCATGTATTCGGCGAAGTGAATGGTGTGAAGGGCGCGTGGGGACACGCCATTGGCGGTATGGGCGCAATAACTGAAGCCATGCGAGACGCGTGCGTCGAACTTGGTGTCGAAATTACAACCGATACGCCAGTACAAAGTGTCACTGTTACGGCAGGGCAGGCAACCGGGGTCGCACTCGAGAATGGCGACGAGATCACTGCTGATCGTGTGGTGTCAAACGTCAATCCAAAATTGTTATATGAAAAATTGACTCCCGCCGATGCTCTTGAACCAGAATTCCGTCGACGGATGGAAGGGTGGCGTTGCGCATCGGGGACGTTACGCATGAATGTTGCGCTGTCGGAACTGCCGAATTTTAATTGCCTGCCCGGCGCGTCTGTTGGTGATCATCACCAATCGGGAATTATCATTGCGCCAACTTTGGACTATATGGACAGGGCGTTCAGCGAGGCAAAGCTTCATGGCTGGTCAAGTCAACCGATCGTTGAAATGCTAATTCCGTCAACGCTCGACGACACGCTTGCCCCAGAAGGGATGCATGTGGCGAGTTTGTTCTGCCAGCAATTTTCACCTGACTTGTCAGATGGTCGCAGTTGGGTTGACCACCGTGAAACAGTAGCCGATTTGGTGATCGACACGGTTACAGAGTATGCGCCGAATTTTAAAAAATCCGTATTGGGACGAATGGTCCTGACCCCCCAAGATTTAGAAGATAAATTCGGGTTGATCGGCGGCGACATCATGCATGGTGCGATGACGCTGGATCAAATGTGGGCAGCGCGCCCAGCATTGGGTTATGGCGATTATCGGGGGGCGTTAAAAAAACTCTATCATTGTGGTGCGGGTGCGCATCCCGGCGGTGGTGTAACCGGTTTGCCGGGGCGGAATGCGGCGCGTGAAATTTTGCGCGATACGGGAAGACCTCTCGGTTGAGGCTCGGTCGACTACTGGCCGGTGTATCGGCGATACCATTCAACAAATTGATGCAGTCCATCTTGGATCGGCGTTGATGGGTTAAAACCGTAATCGGCGATAAGCCGAGAGACATCAGCGTAGGTTTGTTGAACGTCGCCCGGTTGCATTGGTTTCATGTCCAGTTTGGCGGTGCAATTTGTTGCTACCTCCAGCGTTGAAATCATCTCAAGCAGCGGCACCGGCGTATGATTTCCGATGTTGTAGACCTTATGAGGGCGTTCGGATGGTCCAAATTTTGGTGGTTTGTTCGCAATTGCTTCTATGCATTTGGTGACGTCGTCGATGAATGTGAAATCCCGGCGCATATCACCATGATTGAATACTGGAATTGATTCGCCGCGCAATAGTTTGTCGGTAAAGGTCCAATAGGCCATGTCGGGCCGTCCCCATGGTCCGTAGACGGTGAAAAACCTAAGCCCAACCTGTTTAAGATTGTATAGATGGGCGTATGTCGAGCTCATCAACTCGTCACTCTTTTTCGTCGCCGCATAAAGTGATACGGGTGCATCAACCGAATCATCCTCGCTAAAAGGTATTTTTTCATTTCCGCCGTATACAGAGCTAGATGAGGCATATATCAAATGCGATAAGCCAGTTGCGTGACGGCACGCCTCTAATACGGAAAGATGTCCGAGAAGATTAGACCGCGCATAAGCAAAGGGATTGTCAATCGAATAACGGACGCCGGCTTGTGCCGCCAAGTGAATAACGACATCTGGGGCTTGCGCCTTTACATAGGCGCTAAACGCGTCAGCATCCGCGATATCGACCTCGGAGAATGCGATAGTGTCACCAAGTTCGGCGATGCGTGCTTTTTTTAGTGCGGGAGAGTAATAATCATTGAGATTGTCGACGCCAGAAATCGTGTGTCCAGATTTCGCCAATCGTGTTGCCGTATGAAACCCGATAAATCCAGCGATACCTGTGATTAGAATTTTCATGGATGGACCAGCCTCAATTAACCTTCAATATATTCTACATTACGCAAGAATTGCGCCGCAATAAGGTGTGGTTATGGCCCGCTCTGCCGCCAGCGCCAATGCGAACTCTAACTTATTTTCGCGCAATATAACCGCACAGTGGCGGAATGGTGTTGTTGCCCTTCGTATGTTCGATGGGTAACGCGGTTGAAAGTAATATTTCTTGAATTCCGTCAGGTGACCATTCGACGGGCTTATTCGACAGGTTAAACACACAAATCAGATGGTCGCTATTTATCGAGCGTTCAAAAACGACAAGCCCGTCAGGGGCGTCGCAGAAGCGAATCCTTCCTTCGCGCAAGACTGGTGTTTGACGCCTGAGGGCCAAAATCCTGCGCGTGAAGTTTAAGGTTGAGCTGTCGTCAGTGTCTTGTTGCTCGGCTGAAAGGCGTTCGTGGTCTTGATCAATGGGAAGCCACGGTTTCTTTTCTGAAAAACCTGCGTGTTTTGCGTTCTTTAGCCATGGCATTGGTGTGCGTGCGCCATCGCGCCCCAAGGTATGGGGCCAGTTTGCAATCGCTTCAGGGTCTTGTAAGTCCTTAAATGGGACACCCGCTTGGGGTAGGCCTAATTCCTCGCCCTGATAAAGAAAGATGTTTCCGCGAAGGCAAAGCAATATCATTAGGTATAATTTTGCGCTGTTGCTGTCTTTTTGTTTCGACCATCGACTGAGCACGCGGGGCGTGTCGTGATTGGAAAATGCCCAAGACGGCATGGCGGAATCGTCGGAACCGTTCCAGCCATCGAGAGAGTTTTTAATGGTTTCTCGGTTAATGTTATCCGCATAAAGAAAATCAAAATTATAGGCGGTCGTTAAATGCCGGTTTCCTGCGGTGAACGCTTTCATTTCGCCCAATGGATCGGGGCCGACGACTTCGGCTACGGTGAAAATACCTGAATACTCGTCAATGACAGAACGCAACTCGCGTAGGAAAATTGGAATGTCGGGGTGTGATTGATTGTAAAGGTGATTTTGAAAGTCGAACGGACGTGTCGGATGTGACGCATTCGACGGCGGATTGTCGCGTAGCTTTGGATCATGCATTGCAAAGTTGATTGCATCTAACCGAAACCCATCCACACCGCGATCTAGCCAGAATCGAGCAACGTCGATCAGTGCGTCGCGAACAGATTTATTGTGTAAATTTAAGTCTGGCTGACACCGAAGAAAATTGTGCAGATAATATTGCTGTCGCCGCGCATCCCATTCCCATGAAGAACCTGTGAATACTGATTGCCAGTTGTTCGGCGGCGATCCATCGGGTTTTGGATCCGCCCACACATACCAATCCGCTTTGGGATTGTTCTGATCCTGTCGGCTTTCTTCAAACCAGGGATGTTGATCGGATGTGTGGGAATAGACCTGATCGATAATTACGCGCAAACCGCGCGCATGGGATCGAAAAAGCAGTTCATCGAAATCTTCGAGGGTTCCAAAAATTGGATCAACATCACAATAATCGGCAACGTCATATCCAAAGTCTTTCATGGGAGAGGTGAAAAATGGCGACAACCAAACGCCATCTACGCCAAGTTTTTCAATATAATCGAGTTTGGAAAGAATGCCCCTGATGTCACCGATACCGTCATTGTTGGCATCCATAAAGCTGCGGGGATAAATTTGATAAATCACTGCGCCGGTTGGCCAATGACCACCTAATGATTTTTTACCGTTGTCAGCCATCTGCGTCTCACTGGGTCAAAGATATCTAGAATTAATCCGCAAAAGGATATTCTTCGCAATTATTCACCATTCAGCTCTAAAAACGCGTTTGTACCGAGCGAAAACGGTCTATAAACATAACATGATCCGATTTAATAAAACTGTCTTGCAAATCGTCCCACGATTGGATGCTGGTGGTGCCGAACGAACGACGCTCGAAGTGGCCGATGCTGTGACGCGGTCGGGCGGTCGAGCGATTGTTGTTACCGCCGGGGGCCGTTTAACAGAGGCGATAACGAATCTCGGGGGTGAGGTCATTATTGCCCCGGTAGCGTCGAAGAACCCAATTCAAATTTTGCAAAACGCCCGAATTCTAACTGACCTGATAAATCGTGAGCGGGTCGAAATTGCCCATGTGCGGTCACGAGCGCCCGCCTGGAGCGCGCTTTTGGCTGCGCGTAAAACGGGCATTCCTCTGGTTGCTACCTATCATGGGGCGTACACCGCTAAGTCGTCCATAAAACAGTTGTATAATTCGTCTATGTTGCGGGCGGACCGGATTATTGCGAATTCGCGGTTTACCGCTGACAATATTGCAGCCTTAGACAATACGGTTCTTGAGCGGGTTCGGGTTATCCCAAGAGGCGTCGATATTGGACTATTTGACCCGAAAAAGGTGTCGTCGGAACGGGTTAATCAGTTGGCAGCAGAATGGGGCGTTCCTGAAAAGCCGGGATTTCGTGTATTATTGCCGGCTCGATTGACGCCGTGGAAGGGCCATGAAACCGCAATAGAGGCTATTTCCAAGGTTTTTGTTGGGAATGGCAAGCCAGAGTCCTCTGGCCAAGGCCCCGGTTTGGCGTTAGTTTTTTGTGGGGGTGCGTTGGGAAAGGTCAGCTATGAAGACCGTTTGCGCACATTGATTGACGAGCTTGGGGTTGGTGACATGGTGTATTGGGGGGGCGATTGTGCCGATATGCCAGCGGCATATGCGTGGTCTGATATTGTTCTTACTCCCTCAGTGAAACCCGAAGCGTTTGGCCGTGTTGCTATCGAAGCGGGCGCAATGGGAAAACCGGTGATTTCGGCCAAGCATGGTGGCGCGCAGGAGACGATTATTCATGGGGAGACGGGAGTGTTGGTGAGGCCAGCCGATAGCGATGCGCTTGCAGAGTCTATTTCTGCGCTAATGGCCATGTCGATCGATGAGCGAACATCAATGGGTGAAAAAGGCCGGGCGAGGGCAACGAGCTTATTCTCATCAGACGCCATGTGTGACGCAACTATTGGTGTCTATCGAGAGCTTTTGGCGGAACGGGCATAAGTCGAATGTTAGGGCGTAAACAGAGCAATATTTTGGTTATTAAGACAGACGGATTATGTGGCTTTGTTGCTGCCGATCCAGTCTTTGAAGCTATCCGAAATGCGCACCCAAAGGCGAAAGTTAGTTTGCTGACAACGCAAGGGTTACAGCGTATTGCGCGGGCGTCCCCATATTTCGATCAAGTGGCGTCGATGCCTAGCATGGGTGAACGTGACGCGCGCAAGGAATTTGTACGTCAGTTAAAGGCCTCAAAGTTTGAGCAAGTTTACGATCTTTCGGGGGATAGTGCCGCACGCCGCCTCAAAGGGGCTATGGGGCCGTTTCGTCCAAAATGGTTTTCGGCGGAACAAGCACCCAAGGCGTCAGCTAAATCGTCAGCCATGACACCGCTACCCAAGTTAGACAAAATCACTGAGCTTTCTGGAATATCCCTTAACGATCGCCTTCCCGACCTTCGATGGGCAGTTTCCGCGCGAAAAGACAGCGCGAATATGCAGCCGTCCTGGTATGGAATTTCGGGCCCGTTTGGCCTCTTTTTACCAAGTGAAAACCCAGATCGCCGTTGGAGCGTTGAGGGATATGCGAGCCTTGCCGGTCAAATGTCCGAAGCGGGCTTTATGCCGGTTTTGGCGGGTTCCAAAGAATTGCATGGGTTTGGCGATGCCATTGCCAATGAAGCACCTCAACTTCTGGATCTATCGGGCAAGACCGATCATTTGCAACTCGCCGCTTTGGCACAAGAAGCGGCTTTTTTTGTGAGTGATGTCGCCCCGGAAATGGAGCTTGCGCTCAGCGTTGGTTGTGAAGGCGTGGTGATTTGCCCAGCGAAATCACCTTTTTATGCCGAAGGTCGGCATATAGTCACTCTGACGACCGAGAGTGACTTAAATACCGTAGAGCCGTTATTTGTCTGGCGAACACTAGACAATATGGGGCTGATTGATATTGGTTCTGGTGATCAGATGATCGCCGAAGCCCGTTGATTGATGGGCCTAAAACCTTATATACCCTCGTCTCTGACACATTTTAGAGTACGGTTAACCGTTTCTCACAGAAATGGCGTCAGGAATTTGTCCGTTAGTAACCGATGGAGAGAAGTCCATAGCACGTAGACCATTTGCAGCCCCGCCGTCCAAATCAGACGGACCTCGCGTCAATGAAGACATTGACGTTCCGCAGGTTCTGTTGATTGACCATACTGGTGAAAAACGAGGGGTTGTCGCAACCGATGATGCGATCGCGATCGCGACTGAAGCCGGCCTTGATCTTGTAGAGGTGTCGCCGAATACGACGCCGCCCGTCTGTAAGATTCTTGACTACGGAAAATTCAAATACCAGCAACAGAAGAAGAAAGCTGAAGCCAAAAAGAAGCAAAAAGTCGTTGAGATTAAAGAGATCAAAATGCGACCGAATATCGACGCGCATGACTATGGCGTGAAGGTAAAAGCGATGAAACGCTTCTTTGACGATGGCGATAAGGTAAAAGTTACGTTGCGATTCCGTGGCCGTGAAATGGCACATCAGGATCGCGGCGCAGATTTGTTGAAGCGCGTGCAGGACGAATTTGAGGAAATTGCGAAAGTTGAGCAATATCCGAAAATGGAAGGCCGCCAAATTGTAATGGTTATGGCTCCGCGCTAACGCGCGAGCTAACGACGACCGAAATTTTAAACCGCCCGCGTCTTCGTGGGCGGTTTTTTACATCCGGCATTATCCTCGCCATTAACCATTGAAATTTTGGCCCATCCCTTGCTTGATGGAAACGTGAACATACCAGAATTCTGTCTTGGCGCGACGTGCCAAGCATTATCGGGTACGAGTAGTAAGGCGGACGGCCGATGAGTATAGATGCGTTTATTGAGATGCTTGCGAGTGGTTGGCCCCTCGCACTCGCTGGATTTTTGCTTGGTGCGCTGACCGGCGGATTTATGCCCCGAAATGAGAAAAGTGCTGCATCGACCTTAAAACGAATGGCACCGGACGGAGATGGTCTTGCGGCATTGGCATCGGAGTTGGCGGTAGCTAAGGAACTTTTGGAGGCCGAAGAAGCTGAAACCGGCGAAATGGCCGATAACCTCAAAAATCTCGATCATTCGATAAAGCGGGCGAATGGCCGCCTAAAGCTGATTATGAAGGCGGTTAAACGCGCGAAATAGGTCAGTCGCGACTTTACCAATATCAGCATTGAGACGTCGGATACGGAAAAGCTGTTATCGTCAGAGTTCTACGCCCGGCAATGTTGATGCCTGCCTAACCCAATCCGCAATCTGTTCTTGGTCCAGCTCATCATCTTCATAAATGTTGAGATAACGGGTCCCGTCGACTTTTGATGAGACCGGTGGAGTCGGCGCTAACGACGTTCCGCGCATGAATGTCAGTTGAACATATTTCTTGTAGCAATACATGGCCATGAACCAGCCGTCTTCTTTACCGTAAAGCGGCGTATTCCATTTGACGGCCTTGTGGATAGCTGGGAAATTTTGATTTACGATGTCGTCAATGCGGCTGCCGATATCGCTTTTCCATCCCGGCATGGCGGCGATATAGGCTTGGACGGGCGCATCGCCGTCACCCTTGGGAATTTGTGGATTGCCACTCGAGAGAAGCTTGGTTTTGTTGTTGTCGGTCATGCGCGTAGGTTAGCATAAGCTCTGATGGTGCCCAATACTGTATTGTTCGATTTAATTTAGAGTGCAGTCTAATATTGGAACAAGTCACGGTGAGGAAATGACAGGTGCAGACTTACATCTCCAACTTTTGACGTCGGCGGTTCTTATTGCCGCGACAACATTTGTACACGGTGTATTCGTCGCTGCGGCTGCGGCGGTATTTCGGGCGACCACACAGCAAGCACATGGTAGTATTCGGTTTGTCCGTGATAGTATTGTTCTTGTTTTGCTGGTGTCCTGGCTGATGATTGCCCATGCGATCGAAATCTGGATGTGGTCGCTTACATTTCTTCATTTCGAATTGTTCGATAATTTGGAGACCGCATTATATTTCTCGGCTTCGAGCTATACGACATTGGGTTTTGGTGATGTTTTGCTTCCCGAAGGCTGGCGTTTGCTGGCTGGTGCTACTGCCGCAAATGGGTTTTTATTGTTTGGCCTATCTGCTGCGTTTTTGTTCGATGCCGCGCGGCAGCTCCATTTAGGTGGCACCCGAAATTAAAGGCATCTTCGAATATTAGGCTGACGTGGTGGGGTCTTTCCTATAGGGAATGGCCGACACGCCACAAGAAATGCACTGATATGACCTATGCCGTAAAAGAGATTTATTACACCCTACAGGGAGAGGGCGCTCAGGCCGGGCGGCCAGCGGTCTTTCTTCGGTTCGCCGGGTGCAACCTCTGGTCTGGACTAGAGCGAGATCGCGAAAGCGCCGTGTGCACATTCTGTGATACTGATTTTATTGGTACTAATGGGCCGGGCGGCGGCAAGTTCAAGACCGCCTCCGCCCTTGTTGATGCGGTCAAAAGCGAATGGCCCAAAGAGAGTACACGCGGCCAACCCTATGTCATTTGCACTGGTGGCGAACCATTGTTGCAGTTGGATAAGCCTTTGATTGATGCATTCCATGCTGAGGGATTTGAAGTTGGCGTGGAGACAAATGGTACTATCGAAGCACCCGCGGGGCTGGATTGGATTTGTGTCAGCCCTAAATCGACAGCGCCGCTTGTTCAGCGCACGGGAAGCGAATTGAAGCTGGTTTATCGCCAAAAAGATGCGCTGCCGGAGAAATTTGAAGATCTGGCATTTGACTTTTTCTATTTGCAGCCTATGGACGGGGCCTCTCGCGTGGCGGAGACCGCAGCAGCGATTGAATATTGTCGGACCCATCCCCAGTGGCGACTGAGCCTACAGACCCATAAACTTGTGGGCATTCCATAGCTGTTAGGGTTGGTAAAAAACGCCCTTGGTATAAGAAAGAGGATCACCATGCGCATCATCAAGTCGATGAATTTCGATGCCGCGCACTTTTTGGATGAAGAAGGCGAGGCAGAGCCTAATGCGCGCCCGTATGCACGTATGCATGGCCATTCGTTCCAATTAGAAGTGATGATCGAAGGCGAGCAAGCACAGAGCACTGGTTGGGTGGTTGATTTTGGTGATGTCACTGATGCCCTGGCCGAGCTTCATGATGCGTTGGACCATCGACTTTTGAATGAGATTGAGGGGCTGGAGCGCCCGACGCTTGAAAATATTTGTAAATGGGCCGCGGACAAACTAAAGCCGCGCTTTCCGGGCCTCGTTCAGGTTCGGGTGTCGCGGCCATCAAATGGCGAAACCTGCATTCACGATCTGTGATTACAGGTTCGCCACTTCTACTTTCATTCGTGCAATGAGGTATTGCGCATCTCGGCAATAGCTAGCAGCGGCGCTATCCGCTCGACTAAGGGCGTTGTCGAGTTGAGACAATACACTATCTATTTCGCTATGATCCGAAAATGCGTCAACCGGTGGCGCAAGGTTGAGGCCTCGTTCGCCTATATCGAGACGGACCGGAGATACGGAGTATTTAGCCCTGCCGCCAAGCGTGACGTCCAAGTGGTGTTGGCTTTTTCCAATGAGTGCCGCCGCCCGGGGGTCAGTTTTCTCAAGCGCTTCATTTATCGAAAGCCGCAACTCGTCATAACTTTCCGCGAGTAATGCGCGCCCACCGATATCATCAACATCCTTGGCAGAAATGGTGACTTCGCAGGCTTGCTCCAAAATGTCCCGCACCCGGTCGATCGCATATAGTGCGGCCTCGATCGCCGAGAGCGTTTCACGGATGGGGTTTTCCTGATGGTTATCTTCTGGCTGTTCCAAAACCGCAATTTTATTGCGTAAAGCGCGATCAAGACCTGCTGCCACATCCATTGCTGGGATGACGTCATCAAGATCAGGCGCAGCCTTCTTGCCTAACCAGCCCGCTAAGGGGCTTCGTTTTTTATAGCTGCCTGTGGTTTCAGGCGATTTATTTAAAGCAAACGCCACGCGTATTGCTCCTTCTTTAGGGGGCACTAAAGAAGGAAAATACCGCGCAGCAGTTTTAGCGGCGGTTAAGTAATTGATTAAATTTCTCCGATTACGGAGTGAGTAAATTAGGGGCGGTTAACCCTAATTTTATTGAGTTTTTCGGGATGAAAATCGTCCGCTTTCAAGTGCCCACGCGCCGAGCAAGGTTAACATGATGATGAGCAACCACAAATAAGCTGGAACGAGTGGTGCATCTTTTATACTTTCAATTCGTGCAGCTGACCGAGTTGTGATCCCGGCCCAATTCGCATTTGCGCGTGTTTTGCTGTTCTCTTTAACCCGGCGAATCTCCGGGAGAGTGACATTATTCGCGGAGCGAATTGCGAATACGCCGCCGAGCGTGGCATCGGCGAGCGGTTTTAACGCGCCGCCTGATGAGACGACGTTTTGAAATTCCGGTATGGTGCCCAAACCGATTGCGCCAATAGCGAATAGGTCATCGGATGTGGCCCGATAAAGACCTGTTTCAGCATCTGTAACTCTTGCATTAAACAGCCCCGGATCAGTTTCAGTGAGGGAAACAGTTTCTGTGTCGCCATTGGGGTGTTCAACTATTACTTCCGGGACTTCATTTCTAATCGACCTGCGTTCGATCAGAAGGGTGCCGTTTTCGTCGCGCAAACTAAGTGCTTCTTCTTCGAGTTCGGGCTCTTTCATCAACCAATGGGCAATGCGGCGCAATAATTCTGCATGAGGGCCACCACCATCAAACCCGCGTGCCCAGAGCCAGACATGATCAGACAGAAAAAGACCGATGCGGCCTTCGCCAATACGATCCAAAATCAGTAAAGGTTCACCGTCGGGTCCGGTTAAGAGCGTATCACCCCGCAGTTGGGTAACGGGCATCAGTCGCAGCCACCGTCCCCAGATATCGCCATCTTTTAGGTTGGCAGTGACGGGGTGTCGTTGACCAAGTTTGGAGATAGCCGGTCGGAATGCTTTTTCGATGGCGGCCCCCGCAGGCAGGGCAGGCAGAATAAACGAAAGATTGCGACGCATCGCTAAACTGAGCGGCCCGTTATATTCAGGACCCGAAGCAATTAAAACCGCGCCGCCTTTGTCAACAAAACGTGCGATGTTATCGAAATGAAAAGAAGATAACACACCGCGATAAGTGTATCGGTCGAATATCAACAGATCGAATTCATCAAGTTTATCTATGAACAATTCATCTTGGGGGAACGGAATTAGCGCCAGTTCGTCCACTGGCGTACCGTCGTTTTTATCGATGGGGCGTAAAATAGTGAAATGCACAAGATCCACGGCCGGATCGGATTTGAGTAGATTTCGCCAAACCCGCTCGCCCGGATGCGGTTCGCCAGAGATCAACAATACGCGCAAGCGGTCACGAACGGCTGTAATCGGCAAAACAGCAATGTTGTTCCGTGTGGTCAATTCACCGGTGCGTGTCGCTGCCTCTAGTTCAATTATTGTCTGTCCGGGTCTGTTTAACGGTACGTCAAATCCTGCCTCAGTTCCGACCGGGACTGCTTCGCGTAGAACCTCTTCGCCATTTACGCGCAGTGAAACCTCAGATGATTGTCCGTCCGCTAACGCAACGCCATCGCGGCCAAGGTCGTCAATACGAAACGAAACCCTGACGGACTGGCGGACGATGCCGTAACGCGGCGCATTGACCAATGTGATTTTGCGATCCGTTTCGGAATCTCTACCGGTCGTTAAGATATGGATTGGTGCGTCTTGGATTGTCGGCGTGTTTGCTTCGTCAGCGTCAACGGTCTGGCCATCAGTTATTACGAAAACGCCGCCAAGACGTCGCTGCGGCGTGTCGGCAATGGCCTGTCGGACGGCGTTAACGGTGCGAGTTTCGTCGGCACCGCTAAATGGGATCGTCTCAACGTCAATGTTTCCCAACGCTTTGATTTTTGACTGTAATGCTTCGGCGGCTTTGGTCGTAATTTCGTCGCGACCATCAAGCGATTGGCTTGCGGTTTCATCCACAAGGATCAATGCGATGTCTTCGAGCGGTGTTGTTTCGGCCTCGCGCTTTGTGGGGTTCGCGAGAAGCATGGCTAGGGCAGTAATTGCCAGTAGGCGCAAAACGCCCGAACGCCAGCTTGCGAATATGCCGATGCTTGCAAATAAAAGCCCGGCAATCAAAACCGTGATCATCGCCCAAACAGGAAGAGCAGGATCAAATACGATGTTTGATGAAAAAAGATTCATTTCCCCAAACGCTCCAATAGGATTGGGGTGTGGACCTGATCGGATTTATAATTCCCTGTGAACGCAACCATCACCATATTGACGCCGGCCCTATAGGCCAATTCGCGACCGCGCGGACCACCATTTCCCATTGGACGTAGGGGGCGTCCGAAATTATCAGCGGCCCAAGCGCCCGCCCAATCACGTCCGCCGATGATCACACCGGTTACGCCATCGTTTGAACCGCTGGTGTCGGCTTCTACCCAAACAGGATTATTGTTCATGCGGCCTGTAAGCCCGTTCAGTAAGTAAAATGAGCGGGTCAGAACATGCTGATTTGTGACTGGTGTCAGGGAGGGTATATTGAGTTTTCTCAAAATACGTTGAAGGGCTTCGCCTTCAGGTGTTGAGCCCGCCCCGACTGATCGTTCATCGTCGCGGGTGTCAATAAGCAGTAAGCCCCCAAAATTGATAAAGTTCTCTATATTGGCGAGTGCAGCATCGGATGGTGTTGGTGTTCCGGGGGCAATCGGCCAATAAAGAAATGAATATACCGATAAATCATCTGTATCAGGATTGATCGAGGCCGGAGCTGCGGGTTCAATCGCTGTGCGCCGGTGGAGTTCACGGCTTAATGCGGCGAGACCTTGCTCTGATAAATTATCAATTTCGGAATCATTGGTTTCAATATAAGCAAGTCGTGTCACCAGTGCTGCGTCAGTGGTTCGTCCTGCAATGGCGGGGTCTAGGGGTTGTGCGTAGGCGGGATCTTGAAGTGTTGCTGCGCTTAGGCATATGAGGGCAGCCAACCCGGCGAGGGCGGGAATGCGTAAACGCCCACTGATTCTTAATGACGCTATACCATCAAGCAACAGAAGAATAAGCGCGATAAAAATGATTGGCGCGCTAAGGTTTTTGGGTGGTGCGCTCACATATGGTTTGATTTCAACACCGGACACCGAAATTGGTTCAAAAAACGTGTCAGCGCTTATCGCATTGAACGCTAGCGGTGCTTCTTGCGCACCATAAAAGCCGGGAATGCGATTTGCTGATGGCGGTAATAAAAGTTCCGCAGTGGTCAGTGCTCTTGCGGTTTCGTCGGGGCGGTTCAAACGCCCTTGACCGTCTAATAATCGTAATGGCGGATATTTGAGGTTCGCACCTTCGTTCACGGCATCTGGACCGATGGTCGAAAGAAACGTCAACCTACGGAGCATGTCGACAAAAAGACCAGAAATGGGAAGGTCAGACCAGTCCGGCGTGGCGGTCACATGAAACAGCGCGATGACGCCCGAACCGGTGCGAGTGCCGGTGACGAGGGGGGTGCCATCCGCTAACCTTGCCCAAGTCTTTTCCGTGGTCTCCCCGCCCGGTTCTGCCAAAACCTGCCGGCGTACTAGAACATCCTTTGGTACAATGAGGCCGGAAAAAGGGCTGTCATTTGCAAATCCGCCGAGGTTTTGTGGTGTTTCCCACGTCAATGCGCCGCCAAATGCGCGCCCTCCCCCGCGAAGGGGGGCTGGAATCAGCGTAGGCGCGCTGTCCTGTGCGGCTTCGGCAAGAACGGGACCGGCGAAACGAATTAAAACCCCGCCGCCCTCTACCCATTCTTGAAGTGCGTTGGTTTCGCTCGTTCGAAGCTTTCCAACATCATCCAAAATGATCACCGACGCATCGCTGTTCAATAAGCTGTCTAAGCTACCATTGATAAAGGCTGCATAGGGACTAAGAGATTGCTGAATGTAATGCGCACCCGAGAGCAGGCTCGCAGCGCTCCGCTCGGTTCGGTCCACCATACCTATGAGTGCGCGTCGGTTACGAGCATCAGATAATTGTACCGCTCCGGCTGAAGAAACCGCTTCTATTCGAACGACCGAAAGCTCATTTGAAAGAGCGAGCGGAAGATTGATGGTGACGTCGCGGGATAGTTCATCTTGTGCCATCTCGAACGGTGCTCGCCCTAGCTCGCGGCCGTCACTGGCAATGGCGACCAAGATGCCTTCTGCTTCGGAAGCACCGTTTAGGCGATCAACCCGAAATGCCATTCCATCACCGGCCCTTTCCGCTGGGCGCAGTATATATTTTGGCGCTGTCGTATCCGCGTAAATTGAAAGATTGCCGCGCTGGTTTAGGGCTTTTACAAGGTCTTGATCTGCGTCACTAGAGATGCCGTCAGAAAGCCATCGGATATCAGCGGGTTCGTTTAAATATGTGTCGAGCAGTGCAAGGCGAGAAATTGTCTCGGCTCTGTTCGCAAAAAATGGTGTAGCGTTTAAACTGTTCGCGGCCTTTCGCGCCGTCTCGCCGGTCATGGGCTCGATTTCCGATGGAATTTGCTGCGGCGCGGTTGTAAGCAAAAAAAGTGGCCGGTTTGCTTGCGCTGCTTCAGACGCAGCCTCGCGGAGTGCATCCCGCCGCTTTTCCCAGTGTTGCGCGGCGATAAGTGTATCGTCCATTACGATCACAATCGGCCCGTTTTGCTCGCTCGCAGGCGGCGCGTTCAGTATCGGGCCTGCTAGAGCAATGATAATCAGTGCCGCCAGTAATAATCGTAACACTAATAGCCACCATGGCGTACGGTCTGGTGTTTCTTTTGCAGTTTTCAGTTGCCGCAAAATAACAAATGCGGGAAAGCGCTCTCGTTTCGGCGAGGGTGGCGTGGCCCGCAGTAACAGCCAAATCAATGGCAGCGTTAAAAGTGCGCCTAGGATTAAAGGGAACGAAAAGCTGAGTGCGCCCATTACGTTTTCCACCCACGTAGGTCTGACAGCGCAGTGAAAAGGGATAGAAGAACTGTTTGCGGCGAGTTATCGGTGCGGTGTGCCGTGAATGACCAACCATATTTTCGGGCGATACTGATCAACTCGTCACGATGCCGGTGAAACTTTTCTTTGTAAGAAGATTGGAGTGATCCAGTTTCGCCAAAGGTCAAACGATCATTGCTTTCCAAATCTTTGAACTCAACCCGTCCTTCAAAGGGAAAGTCCTCTTCTGCGGGGTCGCATATCTGAAGCAGAATGCCTTTTGCGCCTGCGTTTGAAAACGCAGCGACCGAGCGATCAATTTTTTCCAGACTTGTGAAAAAATCACTGACAAAAACGGTTCGTGCGCCTGTTGGTAGGATGCTCGCTGTCGGATGTTCTGCGGTTTCATTGAAGCGCCCAATTTCGAGTGCTTCAAGCATGCGTTCGGAGGCATTGCGCCCTTGAAATGGCCGTCGTTGAATCTTGTCGTCGATAAGGCCAATACGTTCACCCGCTTGTGAAAGCAAAATTGTCAGGGCGGTGATCAATGTGTCCGCGCGCATTCTTTTTGTCGGTGTGTTTTTGTCGGATGAAAAATCGAGTGACCGCGATGCATCGCGCCAAAAATAGGCGGCGGCTGCGGCTTCCCATTCGTTTTGGCGCACATATAACCTATCCGCTGCTCGTGCTGATTGCCGCCAATCAATGCTAGAGACAGGATCGCCAAAACTATAGGGGCGGTGTTGCCAGAATGTTTCGCCGGGACCTGCGCGCCTGCGCCCGTGCATGCCAACCGATACGGATTGGGCGATGCGTTCTGCCTCTAGTAATAGGGCAGGGAAATGCGCGGCTGCGTGTTCGGCAGCATGACGAATTTCAATCGTTGACCGGTTTGACGGCATGTCGGCACGCCCTTTGTTCAGAACGCCCCCGCGACAAGGTCTTTGATAAAGCTATCGATATCGATCCCTTCGGAACGTGCGGTGAAATTAAGTGCCATGCGATGACGTAAAACTGGCCCAGCTAAACGCCGAACATCGTCTAGCGATGGCGCGTGGCGTCCTTCGATCAGTGCCAAAGAACGGGCCGCAAGAGAAAACGCTTGGCTGGCACGCGGGCCGGGACCCCAAGCGACGAAATTTTTTACCGCCGCTTTGGCGTCGTCTGTTGGGCGAGCGGCGCGCACAAGGCTTAGAATTGCTTCGACAACTTGTTCACCAATGGGCATCTGTCTGACCAGTTGCTGCGCGGTAATCAAATCCTTGTCGGTCATCACAGCTTTGATCGCGGCACTTTGTTCGCCGGTCGTTGCGCCAAGCATTTGCCGTTCTGCATCTAAATCCGGATATTGGATATCAATTTGAAGTAAAAAGCGATCAAGCTGGGCTTCGGGAAGCGGGTAGGTGCCTTCTTGTTCGATGGGGTTTTGCGTCGCGAGAACGTGAAATGGCGACGGCAGGTCGTGTCGTTCGCCTGCGACAGTCACGTGCTGCTCTTGCATCGCTTGTAAAAGGGCCGATTGGGTGCGGGGGCTGGCGCGGTTAATTTCATCCGCCATCAATAACTGGCAAAAAATGGGGCCGGGAATAAACCGAAATTCCCGTCGTCCGGCAGCGCTTTCTTCCAAGACTTCGGAGCCGAGAACATCCCCCGGCATCAAATCCGGGGTGAATTGCACCCGTTTGGCCGAAAGTCCCAGTAAATCGGCGATAGAGGTGATCAACAGGGTTTTTGCGAGGCCCGGCGCACCGACCAAAAGGCCGTGCCCGCCTGCGGCAATTGTCGCAAGGGTAAGGTCGATGACTTCGTCCTGACCGAATACAACCTCTCCGAGTGCTGTTTTGGCTTCTCCAAATTTTACCGAAATCTCATCAAATTTCTGCAATAAGTCATGGCTAGGCTTGGTTTCTGTCATGCGGCTCTCATCTTACGAGGGGCAAGGGCTTCGAATCTGGTCTTTATTTGGAATAGCACGGCTGAACGAAGGGTAAAGAACCGCTGAGCAAGGAATATGAACGTATTGTCGAAAAAGCCTTGCCACTTGCGGCTTCACGCCCAATGTCATTACGATATCGCAGCGGCATCTTCTAGAACTTAGGTTTTGGGGATTGCTGAAGCGGGGTGCCGCCATCTTGGCGGAGAATTGAATTAACTCTGGCCATTTGCTGGAGAGCGGCTGAAGCGCTGAGCCTGAAACGTTGGGCGTGGCATGGCTAAGAGTAAAAGGGGACGTTTGTGTCTGATCACGAGTCAAAATTTACGGTCTGGGGCTTTGTAAAAGGTTTTGCAAAGCTCATCATTGGTACTTTGCTTTTACTGCAGGGACTAATCGGTTTGGTCGTGCTGCTGTTATTCGTTGGGGTGCTCGTTAGCGTCACAAATGGTATCGCCGGTAGCGAAGAAGATAAAGTGTCTGTCTCCATTCCCGATGAAGCTGCGCTTGTGCTTGATCCCAACGGAATTCTTGTCGAAATGACCGAGGAAGTGAATCCGTTGGAGGCCATTCAAAGAGAAGCGTACGGCATCAGCGAGCCGACGCAAATCTCCGTTCATGACCTAGTCAAGGTCATTCGAGCCGCCAAAGACGATAAGCGGATTAAGGGGATCGTTCTTGATCTTGGCGCGTTCGGCGCGTCAATGAGTAGCGCCAGTAAATTGCACTATATCAATGACGAATTGATCAAGTTCAAACAGAGCGGTAAAAAAGTTATTGCGGTTGGTGATTATTATAGCCAAGACCAATATTTGCTGGCTTCGACGGCCGATGAAATTTACATGAATGATTATGGCAATCTGATTGTATATGGGTATGGGGCATACGGAACATATGTCAAATCGTTCCTCGAAAAGCTAAAAATTACAAGTCATGTTTTTCGGGTAGGAACGTTTAAATCTGCGATCGAGCCATTCATTCGCGATGACATGTCGCCAGCGGCAAAAGAAGCAAACATTGCATATCTTGATGTGTTGTGGCGCGAATATGCAAACCGAGTGAACTCGGCGCGTGGTTTAGCACCAGGCACGATTGAGAATTATGCAAATAACCTTGGTTCTATCATGTCTAGTGTTGATGGGAATTTCGCCAAGGCCGCGCTTGAAACCGGTTTGGTTGACGGGTTGCTCTCTCGGGCGGAGATGAATGAGAAACTTGTTGAGCTTTTTGGTGAATCGAAAGACGGCAAGTCCTACAAAAAAGTTGGCTTCACCCGTTATCTGATGGCCCAACATGGCCCTTCCGATGGTGCAGCACCTAATGTTGCTGTTGTGACTGCTGCGGGCGCGATCGTCGACGGTGAAGCACCGGTGGGGCGCGCGGTTGGTGGCGATACATTGGCCGCAACACTAAAGAAGGCGCGCGAAGACGATAAGGTTAAAGCAATCGTCTTGCGTATCGACAGCCCAGGCGGATCTGCGTTCGCATCGGACATTATCCGTGACGAGATTATTGCTCTGAAAGCTGCGGGTAAGCCGGTTGTTGCATCTATGGGATCGTTGGCAGCATCTGGCGGATATTGGATTGCGGCGGATGCTGATGAGATTTGGGCGTCTCCCACAACAATCACCGGATCAATCGGTATTTTCGGCTATTTCAATACATTCGAAAATACAGCAGCGGAGATCGGTGTCTTTGTTGATGGCGTTGGCACAACGACGCTTGCGCCGATGCTTGCGACAGGGATAGGACCACTGCCGGAGAGCGCCAGCGAAATCATCCAGCTTTCTATCGAAAACGGATATGATCGGTTTTTGACGATTGTTGGGAATGGGCGCGGCCTTGAAAAGACTTATGTAGATGAAGTTGGGCAGGGCCGAGTATGGATCGGCGAACGCGCAAAAGACCTGCGGCTTGTGGATAATCTCGGGTCTTATGATGATGCGATTGTGGCGGCGGCAAAGCTTGCTAAGCTCGATAAATATGACGTCGTTGACCTGCGAGAAAGACGCACGCCATTTGAAATCATCTTAGGGAATCTGTCTGCAAAGGCTGCGACGAGCTTAGGTTCCGGTAATCCGCAACAATCACAAGGAATGGTGACCAAAATTCTCAAAGCCGTCGAAGATCAGGCGGCATTCTTTGAAGAGTTTAATGATCCAAATGCAGCTTATGCACGGTGCATCACTTGCGAATAAGAGCGGCGTAGCTTCCAATACGGCAAGCGATGCAATCTAGCAATTATGGGCCGGCGTCGTTAATAAGCGACGCCGGTTTTCCTTTATGACAGATCTTATGCGCTATGCGGCCAAACTAGAGAATGCGGGCGAGAAGTCGCTACCGCCAGTCGAAAAATGGAACCCTGAATTTTGCGGGGACATCGACATGGTGATCAAGCGTGACGGCACATGGTTCTATGAGGGATCGCCCATTGGCCGGGCACGGTTAGTGCGGCTGTTCTCAACCGTGCTTAGGCGCGAGGGGGACCGCCACTTTCTGGTTACCCCAGTTGAGAAGCTTGGTATTCAGGTCGAAGATGCGCCGTTTCTTGCCGTACTCATGACGCGCGAGGGTACCAATAAAAACCAGACATTGAAATTTACGACAAATGTTGGCGATGAAATTGTGGCAGGGTCAGAGCACCCAATTGATTTCCGAAAGCCCTCTACTAATGAGGCGGGGAAACCCTATATCGGTGTACGGGCTGGCCTCGAAGCACTAATCGCACGATCGGTATTTTATGACCTCGTGGGATTGGCCGAAGTTGAAGACATAAATGGCGAGCCGACATTTGGTGTTTGGTCATCGGGCAAATTTTTTGCGTTCGGACCCGCCGATGAAATTTTTGGTAAACATTCAGATTGAATGAAGTGATGAATAGCTCAAGTATTTTTACGCCCGATTCCGCTGACGGAATCACAGCGCGCATTGAAGAGAACTTACGAAGCGCGTCCCCCGGGCGTGTGCGAGAGCTATTCAGAGAAATAAATCCGCATCTGGTAGGCGAGAAAAAATTCGAAAGTCGGTGGAGCAATAAACGTAAAGAAGCTTCTGTTCTTGTGCCGCTTATCCGCCGCGAGGATCAGCTAAATGTCGTTATGACGGTACGCTCACCCGATATGCCATCTCACCCAGGTCAGATCAGTTTTCCTGGCGGTAAAGCCCAGCCTGAGGATGATGGCCCCATAGCGACAGCGTTGCGTGAGGCCCATGAAGAAGTGAATATTGAGCCAGAAGCCGTGCAAGTTCTAGGCTCTCTTGGTGTTCATATGGGTGGTCTCGGTTTTGCTGTGACGCCGATTGTCGGGCTCGTTGATTCTGCGGCGGCCATGAAACCTTGTCCGCGCGAAGTGGACGAGATTTTTGAAGTACCGCTCGATTTTATTGCTAATCTGGAAAACCACATCACGGAAGACCGACATCTTGATGGTGTGATGTATAAGATGTATGCGGCTCCATACGGACGATATCACATATGGGGGTTAACCGCCGGGATACTTCGTAGCTTTGCAGAATTGGTTCAGGACGCGAAAACCGAGATCGCAAGATGATACAATCGGAGCCTCTTGTTCCGTTAACAGACGATCAAAGAAATAATTTTCTTTGGTTGAATGAGCCTCATATAGAAAAAGTAGTGCAGGCGCTTTATGCAGCTAAGCCTTTCTCGGTGCGGTTTGTCGGCGGGTGTGTGCGCGATAGTTTGCTTGGGCAAGACCCTAAAGACATAGATGCAGCCACGATTTTGCAACCTGACGCGGTAATGCATGCTTTGGAGAGCGCGGGTATTACCTGTGTTCCAACCGGTATAGCGTATGGAACAATCACAGCAATTATTGATCACAAAGCGATAGAAATAACGACCTTGCGGACTGATGTTGAAACGGATGGTAGGCACGCAACCGTAGAGTACACTGACGATTGGATGCATGATGCGGTACGGCGAGACTTCACAATCAATGCGATATACCTAACGCCTGAAGGGGCGATGTTTGACCCAGTCGGTGGGCTAGGTGACCTGAAGAAGAAAAAAGTCAAATTTATTGGTGATCCACAGGACCGTATTAAAGAAGACTTTCTTCGTATATTGAGGTTTTTTAGATTTTCGGCGCGATTTTGCACAGAGTTTGATGCGCCGGGGCTGGCAGCTTGTGCAAAATTACGTGCGGGCATTTCCACTCTCTCTGCAGAGCGAGTGGGTGATGAATTTTCGGCAATCCTTCGGTTGCCGAATGCCGGCATGGCAGTAAGAAAAATGGTCAGTACGGATGTTTTGAGTGAAATTTGGCAGACAGATCCGAACATAAGTGCCATTGAGAATTTAAAGAACTTGGAGCCGAATTCGCCTGTTCCGCTGGTGTTGGCAGCGCTATTTGGTGATAAGGGGAATGGAATAGATAAACGGTTACGCCATTCAAATGCGGAAAGAGCGATTAGAGAAAACGCGCTTCGTGCTGTCCGCCTGGTTTCATCTTCATTAACGGATCAAACGCTTCTCGAATATTCGTATTGTCTTGGTAAAGATGTGCTCGCAGACGGGGTATTGCTTGCTGCATCAAAATGCGAGATCACGAGTGCTGAATTCGATCAGTTCATGCAAAGCATAGCCAGAATTACAGTGCCCGTTTTCGCTATTTCAGGAAAACATGTTGTCTCAGCAGGCGTACCAGCTGGGCCGGCAGTTTCAAAAATATTGAAAGCTGTCGAGAAGCGCTGGATTGAGGAGGGGTTTCCGGACGAACAGCGCCAGCATGCCTTGTTGATGTCAGCGCTTTCCGGCGAACCTTAATGACGACCACGACCCGTCTTTATGCTCTAAGTATAGTGTTTAGTGCATTCCCTATTTGACCAATAGCACCATGGTGGGCTCTATTGCAGCTATAAAAATGCCAGAAAACTGGGCGTTGCGAGATTTTCAACGATTCCAGTTTCGCAAGTGGGTGATGGAAGCGAGAGGACAAACGCTATGATGGGTTTGATGATGGATCGGCCGCTTTTGACGACCGAAATCCTGAAACATGCGGTGCGAAATTACAAAGATACGGAAATAGTCACCCGAACTGTAGAAGGGCCGATTCATCGATATACCATCGGTGACTCGAACCGGCGGATTGCGAAGCTTGCGAATGCGCTGATTGATATGGGGGTTAAGCCCGGTGACCGCATCGGGGTTATTGGTTGGAACACCCACAGGCAGTTTGAATTATATTACGCCATTGGCGGCATCGGCGCAGTTCTTCATACGGTGAACCCGAGATTAGGACCAGAGAATGCAGCTTTTGTCATTAATCATGCTGAAGATGATTTTCTCTTTTATGATACGACGTTTGCGCCATTGGTTGCTGCGCTTAAACCCTTACTTAAAACCGTAAAACAGTTTTGTGCACTGACGGATAGCGATCATGCGACTGACGATGCATTGATTTATGAGGACCTAATCGCGCCTGCGAAAGATACATTTGAATGGCCAGACTTTGATGAGAGCACGGCCGTTGCGATGTGTTACACCTCTGGCACGACAGGTGACCCAAAGGGCGTGGTGTATAGTCATCGCGCACTCGTGCTTCAGGCATTTGGTAGCGTGTTGCCCACAGCGCTTGGCGTCGTCGAGGGCGACTCTATTCTCCCCGTTGTTCCGATGTTCCATGTTAATGCTTGGAATACACCTTATTCGAGCCTTATGGTTGGTTTGAAGCAAGTGTTCCCTGGCCCCCGTTTGGACGGGGAGGGGCTTTATGAATTGCTGGAATCCGAAAAGGTTACCTATAGTGTTGGTGTGCCAACTGTATGGCTTGGACTGCTCCAATATCTTGAAAAAACAGGCAAGGAACTAACTCATCTAAAGACGGGATTGAGCGGCGGGTCGGCTCTTCCTGAAGCATTGATCCGTGGATTTGCGAAATACGATGTGCACTTGCGCCAAGGGTGGGGAATGACCGAAATGTCCCCGATCGGCACGGTGAACTCTTTACCGCCTCACATTCAAAAACTTTCCTTTGAAGACCGCATTCCATATGAGTTAAAGGCTGGGCGGGCCCTGCCTTTCGTCGATATGCGGATCGTTGATCCGGCAGGAAAAGTGTTGCCGCACGACGGTCAGGCTGATGGTCATCTACAGGTTCGTGGGCCATGGATCGTCGGGGAGTATTATAAAGCCACGAGTGAAACGCTGACAGATGATGGTTGGTTTGATACTGGCGACGTTGCCATTATTGACGAGGATGGATTTCTTCAGATTACGGATCGGTCAAAAGACGTTATTAAAACGGGCGGGGAGTGGGTTTCGTCGATAGAAATCGAAAATGCGGCACAATCGCATCCCGGTGTTGCTCAGGCGGGCGTAATTGGAGTTTATCATCCGAAATGGCAAGAGCGTCCATTGCTGATCATTGTCAAAAAAGAAGGTCAAAACCCTAGTGCCGAAGAAATCCAAGAATTTCTAAAGGACAAAATTGATAAAATTGCTTGGCCTGATGCGGTTGAGTTTGTCGATGAAATTCCATTGGGTGCGACCGGCAAGGTTTTAAAAACAGAACTCCGCAAAGCCTTTAGAGATTACAAGCTTCCGGTATAAGCCTCATATAGAAAAAGCCGTCAGTGTTAAGGCGGCTTTTTTATGCGAAGGTGATTGATTTATTGTCGTCGTTCAAATTTTGGTTATGGGTTGCAATAAATTCAAAATAGGATTGTCGAAGATCAAAGCACCTTCATCGACCACCAAAGAAATGCAATCTTCACCGTCGTCGTCAATGACAGGTTGGTGCATGCATGTTTCATCTTCACAGTGAAGATCGCCGCGGATAAAGCCTTGGCCGTTGACGTGGTACCCCCCTTGAAGAATAAGAGTCCATTCTTGTCCACTATGGGAATGAGCGGGTAATTTTAGTCCCGGCTTTGCTTTCAATAGATACAATCTTTCATTTTCCTGCTGGCCAAGAAATGCCCGTTCAACACCGGGCCCGCTCTTTTTCCATTTGAGATTAATCTCTGAATTATCCAGAAAGTTTTGTAAGGGGCGAGGTATCCAAGTCGATTGCGACTCGCGGGATGAGCGCCGTTCAGCATTTTGTGCGCCCTTACTCTGGGTGTCAGAAGGCAATGCCGCCGATAAGCGGTCGAGAAAATCGTCCGACAGTTTTTCGCCCTGTGCGCTTTCGATAAAAGCACCACCAAGATCGTCCAAGACATTTAGCTTTGCTTTTATCGATGGCTCTATTGCGGACTGACATTCAATCACTAACCGCTTTAGTTCAGAAAGTGCACCAGATGAATAAGACGCCAGCCATTCTTCACTAGCGGTGTGGCGGGGTGAAATGTTTCTGTTACTCATCAAAATACTCCGAGAACTCAGCTAGGTTTTGCTGCATCTTTTTTAAGGGAGAGCGAATCCGGCTTTTGACGGTGCCCAAGGGAAGCCCGGTCTTTTTTGCGATCTCGCCGTGGGAAAGCCCTTCAAAGAACGAAAGATATAATAGTTGTTTCTGATCAGTGGGTAGAAGCGCCAGTTGTTTATGGATGGCCACAGATATTTCATTCTGCGCATAATCAGAATCCGCTCCGTTAACCGTCGTATCTATGAGTTGGATGAAATCGTCGGGATCAGTGACGTCTATTTTTTTTGACTTTCGCTTGTGATCTATCCAACGATTGCGTGTGAGTCGGAAAACCCAGGTAGAGAATTTTCCTCGGGTTGGATCAAATTTATGGGCCTTTACCCAAACTGACACCAATACATCCTGAACAATATCTTCGGCTGTCGAAGGCTCTTCACCTCGGTGGGTTAACCATGATTTGAGGCGTGGCCCATAGTGTAGGGCCAGCGTATCAAGTGCATTCCGATCACGTTCATTGCGGATGCGACCGATTAATGCCTCATCGGTTTCGCTACGGTTGGGCATGGCTATAACGGCCCCCGAGATCGATGGTCGCGGCCGCATTCCAAGGCGTTGGCGACTAGATTCTGTAACCATTCTATTCTCCTATGACTATTTACGGGCCAAGGAGATATTTGGATCAATTGATCCAAATGGGCCGCGATAGCGTAGAACAGTGGTATATCAAAAACGGGCATCACAAATTATATGAGCAAGATAAACCAATTAGCCAGCTCTGAGATAGCCCGGCCAAAACCACGCATTGCAATAATTGGATCCGGGATTTCGGGGCTTTCTGCGGCGTGGGGGCTACACAGGGACTGCGAGGTCCATGTTTTCGAAAAGAATGATTATGTCGGCGGCCACACCAACACTGTGACTTTTGATGCCCCAGAAGGGCCTGTGCCGGTTGATACTGGGTTTATTGTTTATAATGATCCGAATTACCCAAATTTGTCCGCACTGTTCAATCAACTGGGAATTGGCTCAACAGAAACTGAAATGCACTTTTCGGTTTCTGCCCGCGATCGCGGATTAGAATATGCAAGTAATGGCATTTCCGGGATATTTGCTGATTTACGAAACATCACACGTCCGCGCTTTTTCGCGATGCTTGCCGACATTCTGAGATTCTACGCAGCGGCACCGAACCTAATAGGTGCGTCCGATGACCTTACGCTCGGCGAATTTCTAAAACGAAAAAAATATGGCGCGTCTTTTATACACGACCATATTTTACCTATGGCGGCTGCAATTTGGTCCTGTCCTGTGGGAACAATTCTTGACTTTCCTGTTAAAAGCCTGGCCCGGTTTTTTATCAATCATGGTCTTGTGGAATTAGGAACGCCGTTTGAATGGAAATCGGTTCACGGAGGAAGTGCTTCCTACATTGCACCAATGACTGCTAATTTTCGTGACCGAATAATATGTAATACCCCTGTACATTCTGTTCGGCGTTTGAATAATGGCGTCGAATTACTATTTGAAGGTGGGAATAGACGCCACTTCGATAAAGTTGTATTCGCGTGCCATGCCCCGACGGCCTTGGCGCTCCTTGATGATCCATCGACCGAAGAGCAGAACGTCTTGCGGAAGTTTAAAATTCAGCCCAATAAAGCAGTTCTTCATACAGATGATAATTTTATGCCGCGCCGAAAGCGCGCGTGGGCGAGTTGGAACTACCTTTCAAACTTTTCCAGTCAGCAGGAAATTTCTGTAACCTATTGGATGAATGCCCTACAGAACTTGCCCACTTCGACGAACTGTTTCGTTACGTTAAATCCCTTGCATATGCCGCAGCCTGAAAAAATTATCGCGAGCTTTGATTATGATCACCCGATTTTTGACCCCGCAGCATCAAAAGCCCAGCGTGAAATTTGGAATATCCAAGGAACTAACAATGTCTGGTTTGCTGGTGCGTGGATGGGATATGGATTTCACGAAGATGGACTACAGGCCGGACTCGCGGTCGCCGAAATGATGACAAATTGGCGGCGTCCTTGGGCGTTTGATTATGCGACGGAACGGCTCTCACGACCGGACGCCGGTGATTTTTCAAAACGGATCGCGGCATGACATTTGGCCATTTTTATAAAGGATCTGTGTTTCACGCCCGCTTAACTGCACCGTTACATAAGTTCCGTTATAAAATCGCCTATATATGTGTCGATCTTGACGAAATCGCGCGCGCTCCGGCAATTTCAAAGTTGTTTGGCTGGCGTAAACGACGGCCAATTTCTATCGACCCAAAAAATTATGGTGATGGACAAACGGGTAATCTAGCAGGCTGGGTCAGGGAAATGTTGTCAGGGCAAGGTATAACGACCCCGGCTACGCGAATCGAATTGCTCACGATACCCAAAATTTTTGGTTATGTATTTAATCCGATCTCGATCTATTACATTTATGACGGCGAAAAGCTTCATCATCTCATTTATGAGGTGAATAATACGTTTGGTGGGCGACATCACTATTTCGCAGCGACAAAACCAGACGGCGGAGTCCAATTCCATCGCTGTACAAAGGCACTATATGTTTCGCCATATTTTGATGTGAAGGGGTATTATGAATTTGAAATAATTCCGCCCAGAGACAAAATTAGTCTGGACATCGATTATTTTGATGATCACGATACTCTGGCAATGAAAGCTAGCTTCAGCGGAAAAAAACTGCCTATTACTGATCGGCAGTGCCTAAAAATACTTCTGGCGTTTCCATTTATGACGGTTGGGGTTGTGGTTGCTATCCATTGGGAGGCGTTAAAGCTTTTCCTCAAGGGCGCGCGATTGAAGCCAGCAAATGGCACGGACCGGAGCCTAGGCGGCCTTACCCGAGAAGATAAGAAAATTACGCCTCGCCATATAGAAATACAGTAGAGCGGCACATGATTGAAACCGTGGATTCGAATACAAATTCTGCTTCCCGTTATTCGTTAGCCTTTCAGTTCGCGCGAAATTGTTTGGCTGGGGACCGTGTATGGACCGGTCAGGTGGAGTCTTTATGGGGGATATACACCCGGAAATTTCGCATTTCTTCGGGGGGCGTTATTCAAGGAAAAGATTTATTATTTGACGAGCGAATTGATTTCGCGGATGGCGAGAGTCAGAACCGATCATGGCGGTTGCTGGATACGAAAGATGGCGTTGATCTGATCGCAGATAACGCAATGCCAATTCGTCTGGGAGAAATAGAAAAAGGAAAATTTGAAATAGAGTATCGCTTAAAAATGTCCGGCATATGGTTTCGGTATACTGATATTTTTGATGTCGATGATCGTGGGAATGTTTCTAATATCGGCATCATAAAAATATTTGGAATTCCTATCATGCGTGTCACTGCCTATTCGCCGGGCAAGGCTGAGCTGACTTCTGGTTTTGAAGTTAACGCAGCATTTTCTTAGCGATGTGCAGGAAGACAAATTTTGGAAGAATGGCCAGAGTTTTTAGCCCCCATGCCAAACGCCGAGGAAATGCAGTTTCAAAACGATTTTGAGTTATGCCATTGATTATCCGGTCGCTAGCTTTTTTGACGTCCATTAAAAGCGGCATATCAAAGTCATTTTTGTCAGTAAGCGGTGTTTTTACAAATCCAGGCGAAATTAGTTTTACATCAATGTTTAATGGTTCAAGTTCTACGCATAATGTTTCTGTTAGGCGCATCAACGCTGCTTTTGAGGCGCAATAGGCTCCGGCTTGCGGCAACCCTATATAACCGGCAACCGATCCAACGATTGCTATGGTGCCGCGGCCTTGTTTTTTCATTGCAGGAATGACCGCGTCAAGGCAGTTCAATGTACCGAAGTAATTGGTTTCCATTATAGAAATATAGCTTTCGAGGTCAAAATCTCGGGCGTCAGTGGGTTTATGATTACCGGCATTCAGTATTGCGAGGTCGAGCGATCCGACCGAGGAAACGAAACGCTCTATACATTTTTTTGCTTCGGCTTTGTTCGTCATATCAAAGACGATTGGATGTGCGTTTGGGAATTGTGTGCGAATTTCCTCTAATGCTTCAGTGCGACGACCGCATATACCGACGGTCGCGCCTTGCTTTAGGTATCTTAGAGAAAGTGACCTTCCGATGCCACTTGAGGCCCCTGTTATGAGTACTGTCTTAATTTTTTCCATCTCTCTATAACGTTTGAACCCTCCGTTTGGTTTATATAATTTTGGAAAAAAATTCCCATAAAGATTACATCTGAATTCCAATCATATCCGTAAAACCAGCATCTATCCAATTAATCAAGAAAAGGGTTTTACAATGTCATTTTTAAAAGCAGCGTTAGCCGCTACCGCTTTTGCTTCCATGTCTGTGTCGTCGTGTGCCGCAGGGCCGGACAAAATGTCTGATTATTCAGAGAAGGCGGACATCGTTGATACAGCGATTAAAGCGGGATCATTTTCAACACTTGTTGCTGCTGTTCAGGCCGCAGGGCTTGAGGCCACGTTACGAAGTGAAGGTCCGTTCACAGTTTTCGCACCGACGGACGACGCGTTTGCAAAATTGCCTGATGGTACGGTCGAGAGCCTGCTGCTTCCAGAAAACAAAGACAAACTTGTATCAATCCTAACCTATCATGTGCTTCCCGGTGCGGTGATGTCAGAGGACATTGCAGGAAAACAGCTTGAAGTAAAAACTGTTCAGGGCACCACGGTTTCCGTTGATGCGACAGACGGCGTCAAAATTGATAATGCGAATGTTGTCAAAGCGGATATCAAAACATCCAACGGTGTCATTCACGTCATCGACACTGTTTTGATGCCTTAGGCATGATCGCGGGATTGGGAAATCCCTTTCCCGCTTTCGTTATCGGATTTTCTGGGATGTTCCTTTGGTGCCCAGGAGAAGACTCGAACTTCCACGTCCTTACGGACACCAGCACCTGAAGCTGGCGCGTCTACCAATTCCGCCACCTGGGCAGGTGAAGGACGGCTGATGTAGAATTGCGCGGTGGTGATGTCAATTGATCTTAATGTGCCGATAATTGAGGTAACCTGTGGAAAATTTCGGTCGCCGGCAAAAACCATCGAAATTGGCGAATAAGCCAGAAAATGGGCCAAACGCGGCAATTCTGGCAATTGTACCGGGGTGAAAATTCGGATAGTTGCTGTCACAAATAGACGTAGCCCGCGACGGAAATGCGGGCCTGACGGAGGCATTGTACGTGGCGGGCAAATTAGCGGTCGTTTTTGGTGGATCGGGCTTTTTGGGCCGGAATGTCGTGCGCGAGCTGGCGCGTCGCGGTTGGCGGGTCCGTGTGGCTGTGCGTCGCCCACATTTGGCGCAATTTCTTCGTCCTATGGGCGCAGTGGGGCAGATTCAACTAACGCAATGTAATATCCGCCATAAGGGATCTGTCAGAGAAGCGCTACGTGGGGCTGACGCTGTCGTGAACCTTGTGGGGCTTTTGTTTCAGTCGGGGAAGCAGGCATTTGACAGCGTTCAGTCGACTGGCGCGGCGAATATAGCGAGCCTGGCTGCTGAAGCTGGAATTCAGAATTTTATTCACCTTTCGGCAATTGGCGCTGATCCTGAGAGTGACAGTCTTTATGCGCAAAGCAAGGGCGAAGGAGAGCGCGCTGTGCGGTCATCTATACCAAGCGCAAAGATTATTCGGCCTTCTGTGATTTTTGGTGTTGAGGACGAGTTTTTTAATCGTTTTGCGACCCTCGCATCCTATTCGCCAGTGCTGCCGCTTATTGGTGGTGGCAAGACTAAATTCCAGCCAGTGTATGTGGATGATGTTGCTGACGCAGTATGCGAAGCGCTTGTACGTAAAGATGCGGAGGGCCGAACATTCGAGGTGGGCGGCCCGCGTGTTTATACATTCCGTGAGCTGATGGAATTGATGGTGTCAGAAACGGGCCAGAACCGCATACTGGCACCTGTGCCTTTTCCTATTGCTTCGCTTATCGGATTATTTGGCGAGGTTGCCGGTAAGTTGCCGTTTGTTGAACCGCCACTGACGCGAGATCAGGTGAAGCTGTTAAAACGAGATAACATAGTTAGCATTGATGCCGAAGTGGGTACGTTAAACGACTTAGGCGTTGAGCCCCAATCGGTTGAGTCGGTGTTGCCGACTTATATGGTTCGCTATCGTCGTTATGGACAATTTTCTGAAACTACAGCTTAGTCTTTGTAGCCATTGGGATTTAGGCTTTGCCAGCGCCAATGATCGGCGCACATTTCATCGAGTGTCTTTTCTGCCCGCCATTTCAGTAATTCTTCGGCGCGAGATGCATCGGCGTATATTTCTGCGATGTCTCCGTCACGACGCGGCGTATATTTCTGCGATGTCTCCGTCACGACGCGGCGTTATTTCAAAAGGGATGTCGCGATTAGATGCACGTTTGAATGCGGCAACTGCTTCGAGTACTGAATACCCTTTCCCGGCTCCCAGGTTGATATCGATCGCACCTTTTTTGTCTTCGGCTAGATAATCCAATGCAGCTGCGTGCCCCTTTGCCAAATCGCAGACATGAATGTAATCGCGGACGCCAGAGCCATCGCGCGTGGGATAGTCATTGCCGAAGACTGAAAGCTTGTCCCGTTTCCCGACAGCGACTTGGGCCATAAACGGAAACAGATTATTCGGAATGCCGTTTGGGTCCTCGCCAATTCGTCCCGACGGGTGAGCGCCCACCGGATTGAAGTACCGTAAATTGACGATCTGCCAATCGGCGTCGCTTATGGCGATGTCTTTTAGTATTTCCTCGATGAAAAATTTTGTCCGCCCATATGGATTGGTTGGTGCAGTGCCGCCGGATTCGTTCACCGGATTGGTGTTGCCATCACCGTATACTGTCGCTGATGACGAGAACACGAATTTTTTTGCATTAGCCGCTTTCAGTGCTTCAATCATTGTCAGTGCAGAGCCGATATTTACATTATAATATCTTTCGGGTTCAGCAACAGATTCGCCCACGGCCTTAAGTCCTGCAAGATGTATGGCACCGTCAGGGCGAAATGCCTTGATCGCTTCGAGTATGTCCGCTTTATGCATTGGGTCAGCGAGATCGCGCTTTAGGACAACAACGTTAGCATTGCTTAATTCGCGTATGCGGTCGATTGCTTCTGGATGCGCATTAGAGAAGTCGTCAATGATAAGAAGCGTATCACCACGCGACATTAATTCGACGCATACGTGACTGCCGATATACCCAGCACCTCCAGCGATGACGACTCTTTGGCTCATTGTATTCTCACAACAGATCTTCGCGGCCACGCCGCTTTAGCTCGTCTACAACTTTTCGGACATCTTGAGCACAGTCTTTGCGGGCAACCAACACTGCATCACCGGTGGCTACGATAATCAGGTCATCGACGCCAATAGCACCAATTACCGGCCCGCTGGACCGGACAGTTATGTCGTTACAATCAGATATAACGTGATCGGAACTCTCACTTGATGCTTCGCTCCAGCTACCGATATCGGTCCAACCTATATCGACTGGTGCTACAATCGCGGCTTTGTCGGTCTTTTCCATTATGGCGTAATCGACAGAGTCGCTGGGACAAGCTGAAAATTCTTTCTCGTTCAGCATTCGTGCATTCCCTTGCTCGGTGCATTCCTTTAAGGACTGTTTTGCAGCGGCAGAGATATCGGGCGCATGTTGATCAAGCTCGTTTAGCATAGACTTTGAATTGAAAAGAAATAGCCCGGCATTCCAAAAATATCCGCCGCTCTTGATATAGGCTTCTGCGGTGGCGTGGTCAGGCTTTTCTTTGAATGCCGCGACCTCATAGACATGCTTGCACACATCATTCCCAGACTGAATATATCCGTAACCTGTATGGGGGTGCGCGGGTTGAATACCAAAAGTAACGATGTGGTCTTTGGCGGCAGCCACGGCACCATCTTTGATCGCACGATGAAATGCGTTTTTATCTTCGATGTGGTGATCTGCAGGAGATAATAAGGCGAGAGCATCTGGGTTTTTGTCGGCGGTCCATGCTGCGGCCACAGCTGCGACGGCCGCCGTATTGCGCGGGCACGGCTCTAGGATGATATCCGCTGCGTCTATGCCAATTTCTTTGAGTTGTGTTTCAACGAGTTCGGCATGGTCGCGCCCGGCAATGATAAGGGGCGCAGAGAATAGGCTCGCGTCGCCAGAAAGCCTTAGGACCGTTTCCTGAAATAATGAGCGATTAGAAACGAGGTTAAGAAACTGCTTAGGGTAACTGCGGCGTGAAAGGGGCCATAGCCGCGTTCCAGAGCCGCCGGACATAATGACGGGCTGAATTTTCATTTCGTTTGTCCTTTACGCTGGAAATTATCCACGGCGATCACGGCCTCTATTATATGATAGAGAATGCTCGCCGGTACATTATCAGAAACCGGTCTTCCGTCAGCATCGAATTCGTCGATCCACAATCCCTGATGCATCACATTGAGATAGGTTTGAAAGAAGTTCTCGATGATTGAAACGGCGTGGTCAGAAGCATCACCATGGTTCCGGGATGCCATAATTATAGATGCCCGCAGAAACTCTGTCTGTGGCCAAAGTCGTTTTGCACTATGGACGATAGAGCCTCGTAGGTCGCATTTGTTGTCTACAAAACCATAGAAATTCGGATCACTTCCAATCGTGATCGCGGCGTCATAAAGCTCTGCGCAAATGTCCGAGCTTTTGCTGTCTCTAAAGGCATCATAGGCCGTTAGAAGTGACACCCATTCAAGCATGTGTCCCGGCTCAACAATATTAGCGCTTGGGTCGAGGGTCCAGTTGGTGTCAAAAAATTCGCGAATAACGCTGTGCTTTTTATCAAAAAAACGGGTACGGAATAAATCAAAAATCTGATCTGCATAGCTTAGATATCGTTCATCGCTAGTGACGCGAAAAAGAGCGGTAAATGCTTCGAAAAGATGCATGTGGGGGTTTTGACGCCGGGGTAGTTCAAAACGACAATTCTCTAACCAGCCTCCATTTTCGCCGCGAAGCTCGTTTTCCATAAAGCTGATTGTATTGTCGGCGAGAACTCGCGCGTTTTCGTCCTTTGCGGCTTCCCAACGCGAAGCGCAGGCGAGGAGTAGAAAGGCTTGGTCATAGAGATCGCGCTGATCGTCAATAATAGCGCCATTGTCAGCAATCAGATGCGCGCACCCACGTTTTCCCATATCAGGGCATGCTGTCGTCGTGAAATATTCAAACCCCTTTGCCGCGATAGACTCAGCGTCTTTATTCCAATGGCGAAGTCCGGCTTGGCTAAAACTATGGATTTGTCTGGCTTGCGAGCGAACGCGGCGTGGCTTTCCCATTATTGGCGACGCATGAAAATCTAACGCTTCGAAAAACCCGCCCTGAGAATGATTATACCCATTTTCGGCCCATACGGGTAAAGCGTGTTGGCAGAACCAGCTGACAAACTTTTCCGAAGATTTTTCAAGCGACTTCATTCTGGCCTACATTTTCGAAACGACTAACTTATTTATACGGATGATTTTGTTAGGGCTCTATAATCGGTCAGCGCTAGAAACTGACACTTCCGATGGTTTGGCGACTTATTCAACAGTCACGGATTTGGCCAGATTGCGGGGTTGATCAACATCCGTGCCTTTAGTTGTGGCAGTAAAGTAGGCAAGAAGCTGAATGGGCACGGCGTACACGATCGGTGCAAGCATCGGATGTGTTTTGGGTGTTTCGATGTTTGCCCATGTCTTCGCGCCAGCGCGGGCTATGCCTTCTTTGCATGAAATCAACAGCGCTTTGCCGTCGCGTGCCATTACCTCTTGCATGTTTGATGCGGTCTTTTCGAAATGGGCATCCATCGGCGCGATAACGGCGATGGGCAAATTTTCGTCGATCAATGCAATTGGGCCGTGTTTTAGCTCACCGGATGCATAGCCCTCAGCATGAAGATAAGAGATTTCTTTCAGTTTTAGCGCGCCTTCTAGTGCCATGGGATATGAAACCCCGCGTCCGATATAAAAAATTCCGGTTGCTTTGGCGATATCCCGCGCAATACCTTCTATTTTGTCACTTTGCTTAAGCGCTTCGGCGACCAGCCTAGGGATTTCGAGTAAACTAGAGACAAGTTCTTGCTCTTGTTCTGCGCTTAGGGTTTCGCGCTCTCGCCCGGCGGCAATGGCGATGCAGGCGAGCGCGGCTAACTGGCATGTAAACGCTTTTGTTGAGGCGACGCCAATTTCGGGACCAGCCGCCATTGGAAAAACAATGTCCGATTCCCGCGCAATCGAAGATTCAGGAACATTCACAACAGCTGCGATTTGTTGGTTGTTGGCGCGGGCTTCGCGCAAGGCGGAAAGCGTGTCAGCGGTTTCGCCAGACTGTGTGATGAATAATGCGCCACCATTCTTCGTCCACGGAACATCACGATAACGAAGCTCTGAGGCGACGTCGATTTCGATAGGTAGACGGGCCCATTTCTCAAACCAATATTTGGCAACTAGTCCTGCATAATAGGCAGTACCGCATGCGGAGATTGTCAAGCGATCCAATTTTGCGAAATTAAAAGATCCGTCCGGCAGGTGCACAGTTTTGGTTGTGGGATCTACATAGCGGGAGATGGTGTGGGCGATAACTTCTGGCTGTTCGTGAATTTCTTTTGCCATGAAGTGGCGGTGGCCATCTTTATCCACAAGCCCTTGTGAGGCGGATGAAATTGACACAGGCCGTGATACTTTGTTTCCAGCCTCGTCGAATATTTCTAGCGTGCTACGGGTGATAACGGCCCAGTCACCTTCTTCAAGATAAACAATCCGGTTGGTGAAAGGTGCAAGCGAGTATGCGTCCGAACCTAAATACATTTCGCCATCGCCGCATCCAATAGCAAGCGGGCTTCCTTTTCGGCCGCAGATCATCAAATCGTCTTCACCCGAAAAGAGTGCGGCAAATGCGAATGCGCCGCGCATTCGCTCGATGGCTTTATGGAACGCTTCTTTTGGGGTGCAGTTCTCGTTTTCGAGGTAATAGGTTATGAGCTGGGGGCAGACTTCGGCGTCCGTTACGGATTCGAATACGACGCCTTTGTCTTCGAGCTCTTGCCGGAGCTCTGCATAGTTTTCGATAATTCCATTGTGAACCACGGCGACGCGGTGGGTCGCGTGTGGATGGGCATTGGTTTCGTTCGGTGTGCCATGAGTTGCCCACCGGGTATGTCCGATGCCCGCATTTCCACTTAAGGGGGAGGTCGATAGTGTGGTTTCAAGGTTGGATAGTTTGCCCGGTGCGCGGCGGCGGTCAAGCTTGCCAGCGGCAATGGTCGCAATGCCAGCCGAATCATATCCGCGATATTCTAGTCGCTTTAAGCCAGTCATGATCCGTGGCGCGGCGTCCGTTGACCCCAAAATGCCGATAATTCCGCACATATACCTTTTTTCCTGTCTTATCGCCCGAGCCGCAGCAAATACGGGGTCGTCTGGTTCTTTTTAAAGCAAAAATCTGGCCGAATTGCGCGTATATTTTCAGGTATTTTCTTGTCTGTCCGTTTGTTAAGCCGGGTTTGCCGTATAGTACAGAGAGAGGTTATTTACTTTATAAACTGCTTTGGTATTGGATCGTCCGCTGGGCCGATGAATGCTAACCCGAGGAGTAGGGGCAAATGCTTAATAGCCGTTCAATAGTTGGGATAATTGCCTCAATATGGGCGGTTTCTCTTCCTGCATTTGCTGATGATGAGCCGCGCGGGGAACCTGTAACGCTGGGCTACATTGAAAATGTCGCCGTAGGCAATCTTGCCTTAGAAATGAAGGGTAAGCTTGATACAGGTGCCGATACAAGCTCGGTTCATGCGTTCAACGTCAAAGTTTACAAGCGCGGGGAGCGAGACAACTGGGTTCGATTTCGCCTGGTTGGCAAAGACGGTCGTGCGATCCGCTACGACCAGAATGTCATTCGATTTGCTAATATCAAAACTAAAAGGGGCGGCGTTATTCGGCGCCCTGTAATTCACCTTCCTTTATGCGTTGGCGGCCGATGGGGGCGGGCTGAGATCAACCTCGCTGATCGCGGCGAGTTCGAATATGAAATTCTCATTGGTCGTGAGTTTTTGGCAAATCGTGTTTTGATTGATTCCAGTCGGACCTTTACGGCTGAGCAGGAGTGCGAAAGACCGAATGAAGACTAGTCTTCGCCACGCAGCGATTTTGGCGCTCGCGCTAATCGCCGTCGGTCTTGGCATCTTCTTTGTGAAGGCCATTGCCCTCCATTACCCATTGGTTCCTGGCGCACAGGCAACGCTTTGGGATTTTGAAATTTATATCGAATTTGAAGGACGTAACCAACCAGCCCGAATTGAGAGCTACATTCCGGCAGGGGATGTAGAGCGTACTTTTCCGCAAGAGGAATTTTATAATGGGTCGTTCGGGCTAAGTCTTGCGGGTGAGCCGACGACCCGGAATCGTAAAGCGGTGTGGACCTATCGTTACCCCGCTAACCGCAAGGTCGTGCGTTACGGGGCACAAACTTTGGGCGAGACACAATCTACACCGTTGCCATTATGGTTTCGCGAGTCGTTGACCAGCGTGATGCCGTTTGAAGCTGATTCAGTTAAGCGACAAGCTTTTATCGTTTGGTCGGGAAACTTAAGACAACGATCAGCCGATGATTTTTCCTTTGCTGATCTTGCCATCAAAGAGACATTCGAACAGCGCACTAATAGTGAGCAATATGCAGATGAAATTGAAGCGCTTTTAGACAATAACAGCGGCGTTATTGGACGGTTGCAACTGGCGCGACAGCTCCTTCAATCGCAAGGGATTCCAGCGCGAATTGCTGGCGGTGTTTACCTCTCAGAAGCGCGGCGCAGGGTCGAGACACGCCGGTGGTTAGAGTATCATATTGATGGCGAGGATTTTCGTTACTTTCCGGGGGGTGCGCCTGATCGCTTTTTTACGATCTGGTACGGTACGAAACCTTTGGTCGAAGCAAGGGGCGTAGACAATCTGGATGTTCAGATTGCATTGCGATCACGCGATACCGAAGCAACCTCTATTGCGCAAAATGCACCAGGACGGTTGGGCGATGTGGGGCGTGCTGTCGGTTTTAATAATTTGCCGCTGACAACCCAGCTTGTTTATGAAGTACTTCTGACAATCCCCGTCGGGATCGCGATTTTGGTATTCTTACGCCAGTTTATCGGTTTCAAAACGTTGGGTACGTTTATGCCGGTTTTGATTGGGATCGCATTTCGGGAAACTGCGCTGTTGAACGGAATATTGCTTTTCACATTGCTGATCGTTTTGGGGCTGGCGCTCAGATTTTATCTGGAACGATTACATCTTTTGTTAGTGCCAAGATTGGCGGTAGTGCTGATCTTCATTGTCATGGCGATGGCCGGTATCACGGTCCTCATGACCGGTGCGAACCAAGCAATCGGATTGTCGATTTCATTGTTCCCAATGGTTATCCTGACCATGACAATCGAACGAATGTCGATTGTTTGGGAAGAAAGCTCTGCCGGCGAGGCAATTAAACAAGGCATGGGTAGTCTTGCTGTTGCCTCGATCACTTATCTCGCGATGAGCAATGATCACGTTGAATATTTGATGTATCAATTCCCAGAGTTATTACTGGTTCTTATGGGTATCTGCGTCATGATGGGCCGCTATACTGGCTTGCGCCTTTCTGAGTTGTGGCGCTTCCGGGCCCTTGTAGGTTCGTGATGTTTAAAACGTATAGCGCGTTAAAGAAAAATGGCGTTATCGGAATTAATGAGCGCAATGTTCGGTATGTGAGCGCGCTCAACCCCCGTAAGTTCTTTTACAAAGTTGACGATAAGGAAGTCACCAAAACACTGGCCACGGCTGTCGGAATTCCGACGCCGGAGCTTTATGGCGTGATAAAAGATGCTCGCGACATGAAGCGTCTTTCCGAATTTATGGATCATCCAGACGGTTTTGTAATTAAGCCGGCCCAAGGGTCACAGGGAAAGGGAATTTTCGTCGTCGAAGGTCCTTTGAAAGGTGGTTGGCGCTTATCATCTGGGCGCCGTGTTGATCTCGATGATATTAAATTTCAGATCAACAACATGCTATCAGGAATGTATTCCCTCGGTGGTCAACCGGACAAGGCATTGATCGAATATCGGGTGAAGTTCGACGATGTATTCGGAAAGGTCTCCTATAAAGGGGTCCCTGACATTCGCGTTATCGCCCTCAAGGGAATCCCCATTTTCTCGATGGTTCGTCTGCCGACGGCTGAGTCAGACGGAAAGGCAAACCTACATAAAGGCGGCGTTGGCGTCGGCGTAAACATTGCGACTGGGTTGACCGCTAGAGCAATGCAATTTGACCGTTTGATTGAAATTCATCCGGATACGGCGCACCCACTCGAGGATATACAGGCCCCGTTTTGGGATGACATATTGCTGATGGCCGCCAAGTCGTACGACGTTACGGGACTTGGTTATATTGGCGTTGATGTCGTCCTAGATCGTGAAAAGGGGCCGTTATTGCTTGAATTAAATGCTCGCCCGGGGATCTCAATTCAAATTGCGAACCGCCGCGGTATGCGCGAGGTTCTGGAACGAGCAATGGCGCTTTCGGCAGTCAATCGGACCGCTTCAGAACGTGTGAAGGTGGCAAAAGAATTAGCCCTTGAGCTGAACCCGTTGGCCGTTAATTCGTCTTCTTAATTTCGTCAGCAATTTTTTCTGCGATCATAATTGTCGGTGCATTTGTGTTGCCCGAAATTAAAAATGGCATGACCGACGCATCAACAACACGAAGCCCACGAACGCCGCGAACTTTGAGCGACGTATCTACAACGGCGTCTTCGTCGCTTCCCATGCGACAGGTTCCAACAGGATGGTAGATGGTATCAGCGCGAGCGCGAATGTCGGCCTCTAGTGCTGCATCGTCAGCGGGCTCTTCTAGATAGAGCCGTTTTCCGCGAATGGCCTTTAGAGCCGGGGCGTCAAAGATTCGTTCGACAATACGCGCACCTTTTTTGAGACGCACAAGGTCATCATTGTCACCGAGAAAGTTCGGGTCAATCGCTGGGGCATCCTCAGCGTTTGGTGTGTTGAGGCGCACTGTCCCGCGGGATTTCGGACGCAACACACAAACGTGCCCTGATATGCCGCCACCGAAATGTTTCTTGCGACCGTGATTGTCGACGAGCGCGGGAAGAAAGTGAAGCTGAACGTCTGTCTCTGGTTCCGACGGGTCTGTTTTCAAAAAACCACCACATTCAGCTAAGTTGCTTGTGAACAAGCCATCTTTTTTATTTCTGTAGGCGGATAAAGCAGGCAGTGCCCGCATTGCCATACCAAGCGAAAGGCCGACAGAATCAGGAGATTTCGCTTTATATAACCCTGTCCAGTCGAGGTGGTCTTGAAGGTTTTCGCCGACATTTTTCCGGTCTGCGATAACGTCAATTCCATGTTCGCGTAGATGGTTACCTGGGCCGATACCCGATAGCATCAGTAATTGCGGTGATTGAAACGCTCCCGCTGATAAAATAACTTCGCGTTTGGCGTGTACGGATTTTTTTTGCTTGTTTTGTACAAACGCAACGCCTGTTGCTGTATTCTCCGTAAACAAAACCCGTTCCGCGTGGGCATCGGTTACAACTGTGACGTTCTTGCGGTCGCGTGCGGGGTGGAGATAGGCAACAGCCGCAGAGCACCGTTGTCCGTCGCGCTGCGTGACTTGATAATACCCCATGCCTTCTTGGGTTTCGCCATTGAAGTCATCATTGAATGGCAGTTGTAATTCGCGACTTGCATTCAAGAATGTATCTGAAAGTGGGTTTTTGAATCGCAATTCCGATACCGAAAGCGGTCCGCGGTCATTGTGAAATTCACTGTTACCGCGTTCGTTGTTTTCGGCTTTTAGGAAATAGGGAAAGACGTCATCCCACGACCACCCATCGGCACCATTCTCGGCCCAGTTGTTATAGTCAGCCTTTGAGCCGCGAATATAGATCATCGCGTTAATCGAGCTTGAACCACCGAGGGTACGCCCTCGGGGCTGGAGGCCGTTGCGTCCATTCAAATTTTTCTGTGGTGTCGTCTCAAAATGCCAATTTAATGGCGAGTTCTCACCAAAGAACGCAAAGCCGATTGGCGTATGGATAAACGGGTGCTTGTCTGGGCCACCTGCCTCAAGAACACAAACGCTGATATTTGGGTCTTCGCTCAACCGAGCCGCGAGTGTACAGCCCGCTGAACCAGCGCCGACAATTACATAATCAAAGCTACCGAGTTCTTCTCGGTTCTCGTTATTTTGATTCATAATGACCTATAAAATTTTCCGTACAATAGAGAGGACTTTATCTGTTTTCTCCGTATAGGGCGGATACATCACTGATGAATTCGCAAAGCGGCTTTGATAAAATATCGGTTTCATATGGGAAAATGTCTCGAATCCTGCGGTGCCGTGATATGCGCCGATGCCACTTTTGCCAACGCCGCCGAACGGTAGGTTTTCTTGGGCGACATGCCAAAGGGTGTCATTGACCGTTACGCCGCCAGAGACAGTTTTCTGTAGAACACGGTCACGGGCGGTGTCATCGTCACCATACCAATAAAGGGCCAAAGGTCTGTCGCGGTCATTAATAAAATCGAGGGCTTCAGTTTCGTTTGAGATAGAAATGATGGGCAAAATAGGGCCGAATATTTCTTCCTGCATCACGGCTGAGTCCATTGGTGGGTCTATCACCATCGTCAACGGCAGCTTACGTTGGGGGTTCAAGGCATTCGAAGAACCAACCTCAACGACGTCCGCACCTTTGTCTTTGGCATCTTCTACAAGCGACTGTAGCCGAGAAAAATGTCTGTCAGAGACAATGGATGTATAATCCTGGGTCGTATCAATTTCGGGGAACAAATTGCGAGCAGCCTCAGCAATAGCGGATACGACCTCGTCACGCCGGTCGCCGGGGGTGAGAACGTAATCAGGTGCAACGCAAGTCTGACCTGCATTCATCATTTTGCCATGAGCGATGGATTTTGCAGCTGCCGCTATGTCAGCACTTTTGTCGACAATCGCAGGGGATTTGCCGCCTAATTCCAATGTCACGGGCGTTAGGTTTTTCGCTGCTGCTTGGGCGACGCGAACGCCAACCGGCGTCGATCCGGTAAAGAGCAAGTGATCAAATGGTGTCTCCGTGAACGCCTGTCCCGTCTCAACGCCGCCCGTGACGACGGCGCAGACACTTTCGTCAAATTCGGCGGTGACAGCATTGAAAAGCGCTTCGCTTAAGTGAGGTGTTAGTTCACTTGGCTTGATCAGTACACGGTTACCCGCGGCGAGCGCCGCAGCGGCAGGGGCAAGCGCTAATTGTAGTGGATAATTCCACGGTGAAATGATTCCGATAACGCCAAGCGGTTGTGGTTCAATTCGACTTTTGGCCGGCAACATATGTAGTGGTGTAGAGACTTTACGCGGGCGCATCCATTTTTTTAGATGCTTTTTCGCGTGCTTTACCCCGGAAACAGTAACAACGATTTCCGCTATAATAGTTTCATGTCGGGCGCGATTACCAAAGTCCTCGCTTATTGCATTGACGAATTTCTCTTCATTGGCTTCGGTCAACCGAATGAGCCGATCAAGGTTTGAAATACGTTCTTCGTAAGACGGGTAAGGCGCATCTCTATGGGCTTTCTTTTGCAGCGCAAAAAGCCTCTCTAGCGAGCGTTCGCCGTCGGATTTCGTTGGGTTTTCCATATGAGCGGTATCAGCAGGCATAGTTCGCTCCTCTCAAGGACGTTCCAGATGATTATGGTGACTCTAGAACAAGCACACTGTGTGTCTACATTGTTTGGCATGTCTCGGTGGTTCTTCGCCGCAGGTTTAAACACCATCAAGGCGTGTGATCGATAGTGATATTGGCCATTGGTTTTAGACGTTTCTTCCAAACTTGGGTTTTGACCTAGAGTGCGCGTTGATATTTCGGTGCCAAAACCCTAGACGCAGGAAATTGTTTCAAAATCCTACGTCATGGAGAGCCGAATGAAAGACGCAACACTGGGAATTCACGCCGGTTATGAAACCGACCCCACCACAAAATCAGTTGCGGTTCCGATTTACCAGACGGTAGCGTATGAGTTTGATAGTGCGCAACATGGTGCAGATCTGTTTGATCTGGCCGTGCCCGGCAACATCTACACGCGCATTATGAACCCGACCAATGATGTGCTCGAACAACGCGTTGCGGCACTGGAAGGCGGGGTCGCTGGTCTCGCTCTAAGCGCCGGAAGCGCGGCCATTCACTATGCGGTTTTGACCATTGCTGAGGCTGGAACGAATATTGTCACTGTGCCACTGCTTTATGGCGGCACCTATACGATGTTCAAACATATGTTCCCAAGCTTGGGGATCGATTGCCGGTTTGCCGCTGACGATAGCGCCGCAGCGATTGATGCATTGATCGATGAAAATACGCGCGCTGTATTTTGCGAAAGCATTGGTAATCCGGCTGGCAACATTGTTGATATCGAAGCGCTGGCCGAAGTTGCCCATAAACACGGTGTTCCGCTGATTGTAGACAACACCGTTGCGACACCATGCTTAATCAAGCCGATTGAATATGGCGCAGACATAGTTGTCCATTCACTGACGAAATATATTGGCGGGCATGGTAATTCCCTTGGCGGCATGATCGTTGATAGTGGCAAGTTTGATTGGGTTGCTAACAAAAAGCGGTTTCCTATGTTGAACGAGCCAGAGCCAGCGTATCATGGCGTGGTCTACACAGAGGCTATGGGGCCAGCAGCCTTTATAGGGCGTGCACGAACAGTACCTCTTCGAAATTCGGGTTCGGCACTATCGCCAATGAATGCGTTCTTGATCTTGCAAGGGCTTGAGACTTTGGCATTGCGAATGGAACGCCATACAGAAAATGCTATGGCTGTCGCGGAATATCTTGAAAAGGATAGCCGCGTCGAATGGGTTAAATATGGCGGTCTTGAAAGTTCACCTTTTTACGATCTTGCTCAGAAATATACAGCCGGAAAGCCATCAGCACTGTTGTCGTTTGGTGTAAAGGGTGGTTTCGAGGCTGGGGTGAGGTTTTATGACGCGCTCAAAATATTCAAACGCCTCGTGAATATTGGCGATGCGAAATCACTTGCGGCGCATCCGGCATCAACAACACATCGTCAGTTATCTGAGGAAGAGTTAAAAGGCGCGGGCGTCACCCCAGAAATGATCCGCCTTTGTATTGGCATTGAGCATGTGGACGATATTCTAGAGGACTTAGATCGAGCTTTGAGCGCGGCTGTGTAATAGAAAAAGAGCATAGTAACGTCGTCTCTCGACGTGCGGGGCTGTGTTCATTTTTTCAAAGTTGGTTTAACCTCGTCTCAGCAATAATGAGGATCCGACCTATGCTGAGCTTGCTTGTCGCCGTGTTGCTTTCTTCGTCAAAATCAGTAATTCCGCCCGATAATTGGTCATGTGCCAACGATGTTGAGGTTTGGTGCGCGGTCGATGGTTGCGCGGCGAAGGCCGAGGGCGAAATCACACCCATGTCAATTTCGGCTCGTCGCGATGGCGGGTTTTCGGTCTGCGCCTATACCGGTTGTTGGGAAGGGCAGGCCGAAGTTCATGATCTAAAAGGGCGCTTGTTATGGGCGGCAAATGAGGCACCGTTTTCGACCAATCCCGACGGATCTAGCACCGACGTATCATTGCTTATTATCGAAAAAGACGGCGTAGGTTTTGTTCGTGTCGGCGGAATTGCCAGCCCGCTTTTGTGTACGCGTGAGGTTTCCGACCAATAACTTGCAACCCCGTGCGACTGCCCTTAAGTGCTGGGTGCGTCCAGATAGGAGCCTCGCGCGCCCATGATCCCTTTGCCGGTTTTTTCGCTGATTGATGCGGTTTTGTCGCTTTATTCTATGGTGGTCTTCATCATGGTCATTATGTCGTGGCTGCTTAGCTTCAACGTCATCAATCGGCATAATCAAGTCGTCGATATGATATGGCGCACAGTTTTGGCCCTTACTGAACCGGTAATGCGCCCCATCCGGAACACACTTCCGTCATTCGGCGGAATTGATATTTCGCCATTAGTCTTGCTGTTGGGTATATTCTTCTTGCGCGAAATGAACCAATGGACCGCTTTGCGGATCGGCATCTAACGGATTGCGGCGCTGACTGATTTCTTCCAGGCTTCTGAAACTGGTGTGCGACTGTTCGTGAGGGCAAGTCCGGGCGCGAAAATCAACGCAATTACTGGGCTTTGGACAAGCGCCGATGGCAACCCGCGCCTGGCAATCCGTGTTTCCGCGCCGCCCGACAAAGGCAAAGCGAACGCTGCAATCCTAAAACTCTTGGCCAAGGCGTTGGGCCTGCCAAAATCGGCACTAACGGTTGCAGCAGGGGAGACTTCGCGTTTAAAGACCATCGAAATAGCAGGCAGCGATCAATCGTTGGTTCCTGCGCTCGAAAAATTGGCCGGAGACCCAAATGACCACGATAATTGATGGAAAGGCTATCGCTGCGGATGTGCGCGCGAAAATTGCGCAAGCAGTGACAGCGATGCAAAGCCGGCATAATGTTCAGCCAGCTTTGGCGGTCGTGCTCGTAGGCGATGATCCCGCAAGTCATGTTTATGTGCGCAACAAGGGAATTGCGACCGAAAAAGCGGGCATGAAATCAATAGAGCATCGGCTCCCCGTTGATGCAGCCGAAGAAGATGTCGTTTCACTTGTTCGTGATTTGAACGCTGATGACACGGTGGATGGGATATTAGTTCAACTCCCATTGCCGGGGCATATTTCGTCATCTCGTGTAATCAACGAAATTGATCCGGACAAAGATGTTGATGGCCTGACGGAAGTCAACGCAGGGCGCTTGATTTTGGGCAAAGAGGGGCTTGTCCCTTGCACCCCGCAAGGTTCGGTCATCATGGCGAAAACAGTTCGGCCTAATCTTTCCGGGTTAAATGCGGTTGTTGTGGGGCGGTCGATCTTGGTGGGTAAGCCGCTATCAATGCTGTTACTGGCTGAAAACTGTACAGTGACGATGGCGCATTCCCGTACCGCTGATCTTCCTGCGGTTTGTCGGGAGGCAGATATTTTATGTGCGGCCGTTGGCATTCCCCGTCTTGTGAAGGGCGACTGGGTCAAAAAAGGTGCAATCGTTATTGATGTCGGTATCAACCGGATCGAAGAGCAAGGCAAAACACGGCTTGTTGGCGATGTAGATTTTGACGCCGCCAAAGAAAATGCATCGGCGATCACGCCGGTTCCCGGCGGTGTTGGTCCGATGACCATTGCTTGTTTGCTAAGGAACACAGTTGTCGCTGCCGCGCGGCGTCGCGGGCTTGGTGCAGTCGACGTCTAGCGTTTGCGCGTATAAAAGCGCAATTTTTGCGCAAAAGTTGAAATTTAGCGGGAAGTTCCCATCTTTGTTACAGAGTTTTTAGGAGCGCTGGAATGAAGCGACTTTTCGCAACCAAATCTACATTATTGGCGGCTGCGTCGGTAATCGCCGCATCAGCTGTGGTGATGCCTGCTGCGGCGGATGATTATGCGCCGGTGGCACCGATTGAAGTGGTGATCGACGAAATATCGGCTTCTGCTGCTCCCGTGGTTGATGTGGATGTTGCTGATAAAGTACCGCTGAGCGCTAAGAAATGGGCGCTCGTTATGGCAGCGGCTGGTGCTTTGGCGGGATTGGTCAAGTTGATCGGCGCGCGCCGGGTGGCTGATGCGATTGCGTCAGGCACAGTGAAAACGGCTAAAGTCGCCGCGAAAGCGGCAACGAGTACCGCAAAAGCTGTGGGTCGTACTGTTTCTTCGCCTTTGCGGTTTTTGGCGGTTTTGTTCGGTCTCGCGCTCTTTGCGCTGACAGGTATTGGAATTTTCGACGTTGAGTGGATTGGCGGACTTTTGTCCGGCGCGGCGATGACCGCCGTAGGGATGTTTGGCGTTGTTAAAATGCGCAATATTTTTCAGCCTGTTCGTGCGAAAGCTAAAAAGCCACCCTTTTCTGAAGTGAAAAATTAACCATCATTTACAATGGGTTATGACTTAATTGGGGCGGATGCGACATATTTCTGCCCCATTCGCAACCTAGGGTAGGTTTATCGAATTTGACGGCGCTGACGTTGAAACAATTTGAACTCCTGCCCTTCGCCGCTTTTCTTTGCACGCACCCCCAAACTAATAGCCCCGTCACATTTGGCGGGGCTTTTTCTTTCTATTTTTTGTGGAAACGGGGAATGATTTCAGTGTGACTGTTATTGCGCAAATGGCCCGCATCAAGATACCTGAAGGTATGAGTAAAGTTCAGGTCGCACCATCAATTTTATCTGCCGATTTCGCTCGACTGGGTGAAGAAGTTGCCGCCATCGCGGAAGCCGGGGCCGACTATATCCACGTCGATGTTATGGACGGTCATTTTGTGCCAAATCTGACGATTGGCCCGGCAGTCGTGAAAGCCATCCGATCGGTCACCGACCTTCCGTTCGATGTCCATCTGATGATCTCGCCGATCGATGCCTATATCGATGCTTTTGTTGATGCTGGTGCGGATATCCTGACGGTACATCCTGAAGCCGGTGCACATCTTCACCGAACGGTTCAGCACATCAAAAGCGCCGAGATAAAAGCCGGTGTTGCGCTCAACCCGGCCACGCCTGCAAGCGCTATCGAATTTATCCTCGATCAAGTCGACCTAATTTTGGTGATGTCTGTAAATCCCGGGTTTGGTGGTCAGAAATTTATCTCATCTCAACTGCGGAAGATTGAAACAGTTCGACAAATGATCGATCAGACCGGGCGTGATATCAGGCTCGAAGTTGACGGCGGGGTAACCCCGGAAACTGCACCGCAAGCAATCAGTGCCGGTGCAGATATGCTCGTCGCCGGGTCGGCAGTATTCAAAAACGGCCCTCAAGCTTATGCGGCAAATATTGCTGCATTGCGACCCAAGGGGTGATGGTATGGCCGATTACCCAAAAAATGCGCAACGCGCTAACGCCCGTAAAGGGTCTCGTGATGTGTTGTCAAAGGTACGCAAGGCATGGGGCGAAAGCCCATTTTATCAAGCGCAGCTAAAAGGCCCAGCACCGGACAGATTACTTTTTCAACCGGTTGATCCCTATACGCCGGATAAATCAGTTGCGACGTCCTTGGCAAAGGGACGCTTGGCTATCGGCGATGAGTCTATTGATTGCGAAGGCGAGTTAGATAAAATTTGGGATATTCCGTCGGCGGACGGCCCGCTATATGCCTACCTTCATGAATTCTCCTGGCTAAGGCATCTTTCCGCATTGGGCGACGATGGAAAGCCACCGGCGCGGACATTGATGAAATCATGGTTGGACCGTTACGAACGTTGGTCGTCTGAGAGCTGGGAGCCGTTTTTCGTCTCTGAACGTCTCATACAGCTTTGCGCGCACCATCCATTGTTATTGTCGGGGACGGACGCGTTGTGGCGTAGCCGCGTTCTGGCCTGTATGGCACGCCAGACCCGGCATTTGGCACGCACCGCCCATCGCTCGGCTACGGGGTTCGACCGTTTAATGACGGCACTTGGCTTGGGCATTGCTGGATATAGCCTTCCGGGCTGTGAGGGGCCAGCAGAGCGCGGCCTTGAAATGGCGCGCCGTGAATTGCGTATTCAATTACGACCAGATGGCGGACATGTTAGCCGCAATCCATCGAGGCAATTGAAACTCGCGTTGCGTTTGCAAGCACTCTTAAAAGCTATTGAATCGCGCGGATTTCAACCGCCGGGCTTTCTGCGCCATATCGTGCAGCGTGCAAGTGCTATGGCGAGCTTTTTTCGGTGTCCAGATGGCAGGTTGGTGGTGTTCAATGGCGGGTACGAGGATGATGCCCGCGCATTGATATCTGTACAGACGAACTCTGGTGCGGATGTCGCTTCAGTCGATTTTGCGAGGCATTCTGGTTACCATAAGATGTCATCATCGCGCGGTTTATTGATTGTTGATACTGCCGATGATTCAAATTCTGGGCATAAGAGTGCCGGGTCGTTACATTTCTCATCTGGTCGTTCGCGTATCATAACGAATTGCGGCAACGGGACTCATCGCGGTGCTGTGTGGCGCAAAGCCCTCGCGCAACGTGATGCCCATTCGGCACTTTCCTTCGAAGAAGGTGTCACGCCATTTTCGTTTCGGAATATCTCCCATAGACGTGGCGAAGAAGCCGCGGGGCAACTTCTCGAATTTGAACGCGGTATCATGACGCAACAGGGTGAAGAGGCGAGTTATTTGCGCCGTTTGTATCTGTCGGCGAATGGCGCAAACTTACGGGGCGAGGACGTTCTAGAAGGCTTGCAACAAGAAGTACTAAGCGGTGTTCTATGGCGCTTTCATATACACCCCGACGTTCGCGCCTCGCTTGCGCGGGACAAAAAGTCCGTCATTCTATTATTGCCAAACAAAGAGGGCTGGCGATTTAAATCAAATTGCCCTGATCTAGTTTTGGACAAAAGCGTCTATTGCGGTTCTGGTGGCGCGCCGACAGCATCTGAACAAATTGTCATTCGGGCGGCTTCGTATGCGTTGCGGGAAACCAATGTTTTTAGTGCGAAATGGGCATTCCAGCGTCTCGATGCGTTATAAAACCAGCGATTTCAGCTATCGCGCTGGAGCGAGTAATGTTTTATCGTCTTCGCGACGAATGCGGCACGGGGATCGGGGATGCTAAATAATTTGCGACGTTTTATGGGTGCTTCTGGTACGCAACAATCTTTGCGTTTATCCCCGCAAGCCATTGACCATGCATCGCTCTTGCCGCGTCCTCCAAGAAAAATTGACTTACGGGCCGCACGAAAGCTGGTGGCGGGTAAAAGTGTTTTGGTCACCGGCGCGGGAGGGACGATTGGCTCTGAGCTTTGTCGCCAAATTATAGGTTTTGAACCAGCTCACCTTACCATGGTCGATAATGCAGAGTTAGCACTCTATCAAATTGATATGGAGATGAAGGAAGCTGGGTATGGAAGGTTTATCACCTCTCAGCTTACTGACGTTTGTCGAATTGAACATTTGAAACGCGTTTTTGACCGCGCTCAACCGGATATCGTGCTCCACGCGGCGGCGTTTAAGCATGTTCCTATTGTTGAAGAAAATCGATGTGCTGGCGCATTGACGAATGTGCTTGGTGCAAAGAATGTTTTTGATACTGCGATAGAGCACGATGCCGAGTCGGTTGTTTTCATCTCCACGGATAAAGCGGTTAACCCCACTAGCTTCATGGGCGCAACCAAACGCATCGCAGAGCTTTATGCACAAGCACTAGACGTTGCGCAGAATGAAACACATTTTGTCACGGTTCGTTTTGGAAATGTGCTTGGGTCAACGGGCTCCGTTGCGCCATTATTTGCTAGGCAGATCAATCAAGGTGGCCCCATCACGGTTACCCATCCGGAGATTATGCGTTTCTTTATGACAACGCGCGAAGCCGTGCAGCTTGTTCTGCTGGCGTCCAGCCTTGATGTTGCTGAAGAAACGATCGTAACTCACGATGGACGCGTTTTCGTTCTCGATATGGGTGAGCCAGTGAAGATCCTGGACTTCGCAAAGCGGATGATTTCCGCCTATGGCCTGACGCCTGGTAAGGACATCGAGATAAAATTCACAGGACTGCGTCCCGGAGAAAAGCTATTTGAGGAAATTTTCTTGGATACCGATGCCTTGATCAAAACGGGTGCCGACGGCGTGTTGCTGGCTTCACCTGCGATGATTGACCTGCCTTTGCTGACACCGCGCCTGTCCGACGTTGTGGAAAATGCATTGCGAGGCGATCAGGCCTCCCTTGATGAAGCGGTACATCACTTGGTACCGGAATTCTCGGCGGCCCCGATGGCTGCAAAACACGCACGGAATCAATCGAATCGCTGAAAAAGGCTCTATGTCCCTTGCCCCCACACGACGTGAGCGCTAAGGCGGCGACTGTCGAAAAAGGGTTCTTTTAATGGTTGATCATACTCCGGCGCGCCGGGCACTAATTTCTGTCTCTGATAAAGAGGGCATTGTCGATTTCGCGAAACGGCTTGCGGCAGCGGGGGTTGAGCTGATTTCCACGGGCGGAACGGCCAAGGCATTGCGCGACGCGGGCCTTAAGGTCAGCGATGTTTCCGATATCACCGAATTTCCGGAGATGATGGATGGCCGCATCAAAACATTGCACCCACGGGTGCATGGTGGCCTGTTGGCGCTACGTGACGATGCTGGCCATAAAAAATCAATGGACGATCATAAAATCGATGGCATCGAGTTGTTGGTCGTCAATTTGTACCCTTTTGAGGAAACCGTCGCCAAAGGCGCGGAATTTGCGGATTGTATTGAAAATATAGATATTGGTGGTCCGGCGATGATCCGCGCTGCCGCTAAAAACCATCGTTTTGTGGGGGTTGTTACAGACCCATCGGATTACGAGACTGTGCTTGGCGAAATCGAGGCGAATGGGGCGTTGAAAGACGAGACAAAGCGTCAGTTGGCGGCCAAAGCATTTGCGAAAACAGCAGCCTATGACGCGGCGATTTCAAGCTGGTTTGCGGATCAGAATGGCGACACATTCCCGAAGAATTATACCCTAGCCGGTCGGCTCGATAGTGTTTTGCGTTACGGGGAGAACCCGCATCAAGACGCCGCATTTTATCATTCGGGCGTATCTGGGCGTCCGGGCGTTGCGACCGCTCGCCAGTTACAGGGTAAGGCGCTGTCTTATAATAATTTGAACGACACCGACGCGGCCTATGAATTAATTGGTGAGTTCGACCCCGCAAAACCGGCTGTGGCGATCATTAAACATGCAAATCCATGCGGTGTTGCGACGGCTGACGACATCGTGGCTGCGTATGAAGAGGCGCTCAAATGTGATCCGGTATCGGCGTTTGGCGGCATCGTTGCTCTGAACCAGAAATTGACCGGTGGATTGGCCGAGAAGATCGTAAAGGTATTTACCGAAGTTGTTATTGCACCGGATGCTGATGAAGACGCGATTGCAATATTTGCGGCAAAGAAAAATTTACGGCTCCTGGTTGCCGGTGGAATTCCAACACCAGATTCAACAGGAAAAATTATTAAACCGCTCGCTGGTGGTTTTCTTGTCCAATCACGCGATGCCAAAGTTATCGGTGTTGACGACCTTAAAGTCGTAACCAAGCGTAAGCCATCAGAGCAAGAGCTCGCGGATATGTTGTTTGCGTTTAAAGTTGCCAAGCATGTTAAATCCAATGCAATCGTTTACGCAAAAAATGGCGCTACCGTAGGCGTTGGGGCTGGGCAAATGAGCCGATTAGATTCAAGCCGTATCGCTGCCCGAAAAGCACAGGATGCCGCCGAAGCTTGGGGCGCAACGGCATCGTTGGCCGAGGCGTCCGTTGTTGCGTCTGACGCATTCTTTCCGTTTGCTGACGGCTTGCTGGCGGCGGCTGAGGCTGGCGCTACCGCGGTTATCCAGCCCGGCGGATCAATTCGTGATGACGATGTTATTGCTGCTGCTGACGAAGCTGGTCTGGCAATGGTATTTACCGGCGTTCGCCATTTCCGCCATTAAAGACCGCTCCCTAAGGGAGCGGTCCTGCGTTAGCGGCATTATGCGTCTGCGGCTAACGCATCTAGTTTGCGAATGAAGAGTGTGAACTTACCGACACTTACCGCGCCGGTTAGATCCAACTCGCCAGCACTTTCATTGAACACATCAATGGCCGTTTCGGCGGATTGCTGCCATTGCCCCATCGCTTTCGCGTTCCATTTTGCTGGTGCGCCTTTCGGTTCTGCTCCGATCGAGTTGATAACCCGTTTTGCAATTTCGAACTGCCGTGCAGTCAAGTCTTCGATGATCTGGCGAATTGCAATCTTGTCAAAATGATCGGCTGGTGGTTCGCGTCGTGCCTTTTCACGCACTGCATCAATGTTGAACATTCGACCAACAGCAAAGAAAATGCCGCCCGCGCCGGGGTTCGACCATCCCGTTTCAGCAGCAAGGTTGACTATGTCAAATGCGTATTCGAGCGCCGGAATTGCTGCCGCGTCTTTTGCGATTGCTTCTGGCGAGGACTGTTCAATCCAATATTGATAGCGTTCCTCAAGCGAGACAGCTGCATCTTGGGGAAGGATTTCAGGCAATGCTGTTTTGAATTCTGACACAGGTGCCTGATATTGCTCTATCAACGCTTTGACGCCATGGCGTTCAAGTGTCTCGCGCGCTTTTGCATTACCAAGAAGGTGGAATGTTTGTTCCCGGAGCAATGCTGATGCTTCAAGATAAAGTCCGATCTGGAGGTCAGCGGGGGCCGCAGTATCAAGCGCATCAACAGCCTCAGCAAATTCGTGCAGATTGTAAATCAATCGAACAGCTTCATATGCAAGGGCGATAATTGGGAAGTCTGCACCGCTTGTTTCGGCGGCACGTTGGACAAACCCTACACCGCACGTATCCACTATTTCATTTGAAAGCCGCGTGGCGATAATTTCTCGCCGTAATTGGTGGCTAACAACGGCACGGCTATATTTTCGTAGTGCTTCAGGGAAATACGCAAATAATTCGCGTTCGAAAATAGGGTCATTAGGTGTTTCCGAAACAGCCAATTCGTCAAACAGCCACATTTTCGCGTAAGCAAGTAGCACTGCGATATCGGGCCGAGTTGGTCCGACGCCTTGTTGGCGCATGTAGTTAATTTGCTCGGCATCAGGCAGGTTTTCAATCGCCCGATCAAGACGACCTTCGCGTTCCAGTGTCGTCATGAATCGTGCATAGACATCGAGTTCTTTCGCGGCAGAAGTTGCCATTTGCGAAATCGCGCGAGTTTGATCGTAATTGTGGCGCAATACATGCTTGGCCACATCGTCGGTCATTGATGCGAGGAGTGCGTTTCTTTCGTTGGCTTTGACTTCGCCGTGTTCAATCGCATTCGACACTAAAATCTTTATATTCACTTCGTGGTCTGATGAATCAACGCCAGCAGAGTTGTCGATCGCATCCGTGTTAATGCGGCCGCCATTTTGAGCAAACTCAATTCGGGCAAGCTGCGTTAGGCCAAGGTTTGCGCCTTCACCGATTACTTTTGCTTGAGTCTCGTTAGCATTCACGCGAACAGCATCATTGGCGCGGTCGCCCACACGCCAATTTTCTTCATCTTCGGCTTTGAAATATGTACCGATCCCGCCCATCCAGAACAGTTCAATCGGCATTCTAAGAATCGAGCGAACGAGTTCGGTAGGTGGCAATTCTTTCGCATCAACACCAAGCAATTCGCGCATTTCGTTCGTCAAGGGAATAGATTTAGCGCTTTTGGAGAAAACACCGCCGCCTTTTGAAATGAGTTTCTTATCATAATCCTGCCAAGAGCTACGCGGCGTGTTGAACAAACGCATGCGCTCTTCGTATGACGTAGCTGGATCCGGGGAGGGGTCAAAGAAAATATCGCGGTGATCGAACGCGGCGATAAGTTTTGTCTGGCGTGATAAGAGCATACCGTTGCCAAAAACGTCGCCTGACATATCGCCCACGCCAGCTGCTGTGAATGGTTCTGATTGGATATCTTTTCCCATTTCGCGGAAGTGTCGTTTAACTGCTTCCCACGCGCCGCGCGCTGTTATGCCCATAGCTTTATGGTCATAACCCACCGAACCGCCTGAGGCGAAAGCATCACCTAGCCAGAAATCATAATCGTCTGAAATCGCATTGGCAGTGTCAGAGAATTGTGCGGTTCCTTTATCAGCAGCGACAACCAGATATGGGTCAGGATCATCCCAACGGACGAGATTTGCAGGCGTCTTCATTTCGCCTTGAACAATGTTGTCGGTCAAATCCAATAAGCCCCGGATGAATTCCTTATAGGCTTCGCGGCCCTCTTCGTAAATTTCTGTGCGGTCCCCATTTGCGGGTAGTTGTTTCGGATAGAATCCGCCTTTTGAGCCAGTGGGAACAATTACTGCGTTCTTCACACGCTGTGCTTTGACGAGTCCCAGAACCTCTGTGCGGAAATCTTCTCGGCGATCAGACCAGCGCAGACCACCACGAGCGATTGGTCCAAACCGGAGATGGACACCGTCGACGCGTGGTCCTGATACAAATATTTCGCGATAGGGTTTTGGTTCCGGGATTTCCGCGACTTTGTGACTGTCAACCTTGAACGAGATATATGTCTTGGGCGAACCGTCAGCTTGTTGTTGGTAATAGTTAGTGCGCATGATCGCACCAAACAGGGCAAGAAAACGTCTGATGATGCGATCTTCATCAAGGCTCGCAACGTCATTTAGTGCATCAACGACCGTTTTTTCTGCGAGTGCCACATCTTTGATCCGGTCGTCCGCATTTGATGGACCCTTCGGATTAAACCGAGCATGGAAGGCGGCGATCAATAAGCGGGCAATAGAAGGGTTATTGGAAAGCGCTTCTTCGATATAAGATTGAGAATACGCAAACCCCGCCTGCATGTGATGTTTAGCGGTCGCGCGTAAAAGCCACGCTTCGCGCCAATTTATGCCAGCGGTAAGAACGAGTTCATTGAAGCCATCATCTTCAGTACGTCCCTCCAGAACCGCGAGCATCGTATCTTCGAAAGCCTCTTGGACTTCGTCTAGGACAACAGGCTGGCCACCGCTTTGTTCGGTTGAGAAGTCATGAACCCACATGACTTCATTCGCAGCACTATTAATGGCCGGGCTGACGCGATGAGATGTTTCTTGCATGACGCTTAGACCGAGATTTTCAATCGACGGAATTAGCGTCGAAAGCGTCATCGGGGTGCCGCGTTTATAGATTTTCAGACGAACGGTTTGATCTCCGTCGTCGGCGCGCCGATAAGCCCGAACGACGATCGGGTTGTCGCTTAGTTTTTCGAGTGCTGCGATGTCTGAAAGTGATTCAACCGCTAATGTCCGTTCACGATAGCCAGCATCGAAGGCCTTTTCATATTTTGAATAAAGGCTAGCGGGGGTCGCGCCATTATGTGCGATGCGCATCGCATCCAGCAATTCGTCATCCCATGTCCGGCAAATCTCGCGCACATGGCGCGTCATCTCCGTAAGGCTAGGCGCTTCTGGCGCACCCGGCTGGATGCCAATGATGAAATGCACCCGCACAAGAGATGCGTCGCCAAATGACGGTGCGAACGAGTGAACACGGCCTTTGAAAACGTCGGCGATATACTGGCCGACACGTTCACGTAAGTCAGAATTAAAGCGATCACGCGGAACAAACAACAGTGCTGAAACGAACCGGTCAAAACGGTCACGTCGTAGGAACAGCTTAACCCGTGGTCGTTTGTAGAGACGCAGGATTCCCAGGCAGGTTTCCGTCAGGCTGGCAACGTCAACTTGGAATAACTCGTCACGCGGATAGCTCTCGAGAATATTGATGAGCGCTTTTTCATTATGTCCACCGGGGGTGAACGATGCGAGTTCCAGCACGGCGTCTACTTTTGCGCGGATCAGGGGAATGTCACGAACCGGGCGGTTATAAGCTTCGGCTGTAAACAAGCCGACAAATAGTTCTTCGCCAATAGCAGAGCCGTCAGATGCAAAGCTTTTGACCGCAACATAATCCATATAGGCGCGGCGGTGCGTAAGCGATTTTGTGCTCGATTTTGCAATAATGATTGGCTCATTCGATGCAAAAAACGCAGCGACGGCGGGCGAAAGCTTTCCGTCCGGTTGGAAGGTTGATTTCAAGACTTCGCGGTCGGGACTACTAAGGATGCCGAGGTCTTTTTCGCGGTCGAGTTCGAGTTGAAGTTCGTCGCCGTCGCCGACAAAATTGAACCGGCGCGCACCAAGAAAAGCAAAGCGATTGTCCCATAGCCATTTTAGAAACTGTACTGACTCGCGTTGATCTTCTGCCTTGACGCCGGAAAGCCGAGACCGTTCCAGTTGGGCGATGCAAGCCCCAAGACGTGCGCGCATGGCTTCCCAATCTTCAACGGCGATCGAGACATCTGCCAATACGGCATCAAGTTCCTTTTTCAGGGACTCAACTTCATTATCGAGAACCGGTGGGTCCATTTCCACATGGATCATCGATTCACGAACACCACGCCCTGTGCTAGCTGGATCACGCTTGCCGGTTGTGGTTCGAACAACGTCTACGACTGCGTTAGAGAAAAATGTGACAGGCTTGCCAGCGTCAGAAAGCGCTGCAGAAATTGAGTCCACAAGGAAGGGTTTGTCGTCAGTGACGAGATCGAGCACCATCCGGCGCTCGGACCAGCCTTTTCCTTCTTCGATCCGCAGCGAAATTTTGCTTTCGCCCGATTTACGCGTGGCCGCGTGTTTCCAAGCATGAGTCGCGCGATTGAGGAGTGATTGAGGTTCATCCCAAATATGATCCTCGCCAGTTGCATAAAGGACCAATTGCTCCAGATAACTCTGAAAAGCAGGCAACAACGCTCCACTTTCATCATGGTCACCAGCCTTCTTTTTTTGCGCTAGCGAAACAACACGTTGTAGAATTTGTCCGTCGACGTCGGTTGAAAAGCCCTCTGGCATCTCGCTTCCTCTGTAATCTGTTGGTTTTGCCCCTCATAACTTGAAGGGTTTTAAAATGTCTAACGAATACCGCCCGTAGGGTCACGATTGTGACCTTACGTTAGATGAATTTACTGAAAGATTGAATTAAAGCGACTTAGGCCTGTAACGCTTCGGCTCCAGGCCGGTGTATTACACCGGTGCCCGTATCCCGGCGCTCGATTTCGCGTCTGATGAAGCTGGTGCGTGGGAAACGCTTAGTTGCACTTTGTTCGAGAAAACGGTTTGCCAAATAAAGTCCGGCGAGGCCCAAAACTGCGGTGGCGATTGACGCTGCGAGCAGGCCTGTATCTTGGGCACGTAAGCCCGTGAGGATCGCGAATGCGGCTCCGGGAACGGCGACAGCAGCGGCGCTGGGTAGGTGTGCTGCGAGTGCTAAGCCAACGGCGAAGCTTGCGACCACGGTTAGGGCAACGATTTGAACACCATAGGTTGCAGCTGTTTCCAGGGGCACCAAAAGAATTGGTGCACTTGCGAGAACCACGCCGAGAACGCTTAGCGATGCGGTGAATGATGAGCGCCAGCGGAATGGACGAGATGTGTGATGGCTACCAGCACGGAAATTGTCGCGTAGGCGGCGGCAAATCCATAAAGCGCTGAACATCATCAACGCCCATGCTGCTGCGCGGGCGGGGTGCGCACGACCCGCAATCACGGCAAAATAAATGGAGACACCGGCCACTAGCGCGAGGCCAGGGCCGCTCCAGCGAGAAAGTATGTCAATCAAGTGCAAGCGGGCAGCGCGTGAAAGCGCAGGTGTTTTGCGTTTTTCGCGCGCAATAGGGGTTTCTTGGGCAAGCGCCTGTAGTTCACGTACTGTCTTGTCCTGAAACGGCGCTTCGGCCATGGCGCTTAAAATCCCTCCGCTAGTCCCATAAGTTTAGTCTCTATGGGATGCCTCATTGCTTAACCATTGGTTAATTCTGAGGAAGTGGAGTGATTTTCTTTTTCCGTCGAGAGCCAAGACCGCAAAAATACCAATTTCTAATTGGCTAGGGCCATCTTTGTGGCGCCCTCATCGGTTGGGAGGGGCGAAATAGACATCGATCTTTATGCCAACCTGCGCGAGGTCTCCCCGTAATACGAGGGCGTCAATATTGGTGGGTTCAAGGCTGAGGGCTGCAACCACGTCGTCGGCAGCTCTTTCGTAGGCACCGAAAATATACCGCCCGCGACCACGCAGAACGAAGGTTTCCGCGCTGACGATTTTTGCTTTTTCTGCGGTTGTGACGGCTTCAATGACATCTTGCCAAGATTCTTCAACACCATAAATTTTCGCGGCAGTAAGCTGTAGTTCGCCACTATCAGGGACAATCTTTTGAGCTTTACCCAGCGCCGCCTTCGCTAATTCTGGTTGGTCGGCTTGAAGCCATGCAAGCGCCGCTTGATTGAGTACCTGCGCCCTCATGTAATCGTCACCAGCATCATCACGCTCGGCGATCTCTTCGAGCCTAACCGCTGCGAGCTTAGGAAAGCCCGCTTTAATATCTGCGCCGGCGAGGCAATGGCGGGCATCCGCGCCGCCGCCTTCGTTGACCCATTGTTGCGCGGCTATACGCCCAATTTCTAAATCGGCGTCCACTAATGTGACGCAATCGGCGTAACGCGGCGTGGCGGAGAGAGCGACCGAAGCCGCAGCAATAAGTGATAGAACCAACATGGCACCTTTAGAGCATGAACAGGAAAAAGGTGAAACTGAATTCCCCTTTAGCTGTTATACGTCGCCCTTGGCTTATTCCGCCGCTTGTGGCCGAGCCGATGCTGACTTTTTACTGGTTTTTTTGCGTTGAGCTGCGGTCTTTCGCGGGGTGCGCTTCTTTTTTGCAGGTTTTTCGGCGGTCTTTGACGTGGCCTCGTCGTTTTTGGGAGCCTCTTTATCCGACGGTAATAGATCAATGGTGGCCGCTTGTTCGGGAAGGAAACAGGTGACGCAAACGCCTTGCCCTTCGGTGGAATCCATCCTGACCCAACCGTTATGTAATTTTACGAAACGCTCGACCAGAGCGAGCCCAAGACCGGCACCAGCGCTTGGCCCGCGGCTTTCAAATGCATCGAATGCGCGTGCCTGATCTGTGGGCGAAAGACCGCGCCCAGTATCGGCGACCCATATTTTGATCGTGCCGTCTATGCGCCGTGCCCCAAGTGTCACCGCGCCGCCGGGGCCAGTATAGGCGAAAGCATTGGACAATAGGTTGAACAAAACCTGCTTGATGCGTTTATCGTCAATTTCACTTTCGCCGATATCTTTAGGGCAATCGACTTTGAGGGCGACTTGGGTGTCTTCCGCTTTCAGGGCCGCGAATGTTGCCGCGTTTTCAAGTAGCGCGCGGATATCTGTTTTATTGAGGGACAAATCAAGTTTGCCCGCATCAATAGCAGCAAGATCAATGATGTCATTAATCAAATCACGTAGGTGATAAGACGCTGACATGATACTGGCGATGTAATCCTTTTGACGGTCGTTCAGTACACCAAACATTTGCCCGTCTAGCATTTCGGAGAATCCGATGATGGTCGAAAGTGGTGTACGTAGTTGATAGGAGACGTGGTCAACGAATTTCGATTTCAAACGGTCTGCATTTTCGAGAATTGCATTGCGTTCTTTGAGTTCTTTTTCGCGCTCTTTGGAATCGGTGATATCCAGAAAATGTGCGAGCGTTGCACCATCAGGTAACGGCTCCGTTCCGATCGCAAGAACACGGCCATCGGCAAGGCGCGTTTCCTGGGCATTTAGTGGTTGACGATCCTCATGGGATTTCGATGCAACGCACCGGCGTAATGCGTCGAAGGAGGGATCTGCTTCGCGGGCGAGCTTTTGTAAATTTTCGACGATGATGTCGATATGCGGTTTGCTATCGAGAAGCCGTGTATCAAGGCGCCATAGTTTCTGAAATGCCTTGTTGTATAACCGCAAAGTCCCATTGCCGGAAAAGACAGCAACACCTTCAGCGAGATTGTTTAGCGTCGCTTTTTGGACTTTGATCTGGGTGTTAAATTCAGCCTCAAGCGTCACTTTTTCAGTGATGTCTTCAAAGGCAACCATGACGCCGCCCAGCGGATGACGCAGCTTTGCGACCTTTACCGTGCGTCCGTCGGGGAGGTGCCAAATCTCATCAGGGGCATCGCCTAGCCGTTCAGAGCCGGGCTCGGATAAACCATCCGTATACAGCGAGAGTTGATGTTCTTTCCAAATTTCGTAGTCAGCGGGTTCGGGAAGGTGACCTGCGAGACGCAGATTGTCGAGAATTTCGCCGTGATAAACCCGGCCAGATAGTTCGGCATCATCAAGGTCCCACAGCTTTTGAAATGCTCGGTTGTGATAAATCAGATTTTGGTTGGCGCCAAAAATCGCAACTGACGTTTGAATTTGATCGAGCGTGCGTTGGTTGGCTTCGATTTGTTGACGCAGTTCCGTTTTGGATTTGTCTAGCTCGGTCACATCGATTGCGACGCCGCCAAGGGACGCATCGCCAGAGCCATGAAGCGGCGTTTCGACAATGCGATAAACACGACGTTCGCCGCGCGAATTTATAATAGCGCGACCTTCGTTTGGTTTACGTTCTGATGCCGCCGATGCCGCGAGTTTTTTGATTGTATTGTCGAGTTCGGTCTGTTGCTTGATAACGTCGCTAACGCTCGGCGCTTCGACAATTTCGGCATAGGCGCGGTTGACCCAAACAAGCTCTAGCTTTGCGTTGCGTCGCCAAGCGGGGACAGGTGATCGCTCTAGTAATGCATGCGCACCATGAAGGTCAGTGGCGCGTTCACGGAAAGCCCCGATTACGGCACCATCTTCGGCCATGCGAACTGCTGGGTCAGTAATCCACAATGCAACCTGACCACCCGCCACTCGGCCATCAACCTCAATTGAGCGCCCGTCAGGCGTCACGATGTTACCAGAGAATGCCACGCCATGGGCGCGAAGGTTTTTGATTTTTTCGCGCAAGGTCTCCGGCGTTTCTGCCTCGTCGTCCTGAAGCGGTAGCGCGCCTAGCGCGTTCAATAATCGATCAACGGGTTGTGCTTTTTCTTGCTGGTCATCTTTTGAAAATGACAACAATGAGGCGAGGGCCGCTGGCCCACCTAAAATCTTGGGCTTGCCCCATTTCTCTTCGCTAACGCTTGCGCTGTCATCTTCCCAAACAAGAACTAGACCGGGATGTGCTGATAATACTGAATCTGATTTTTCCAGCCGCGCTTCCATCTCGGCAAGTTTTTCAGACCAATGGAGCGATTGATGACGTGTAGCGTCAGATACGCGAAATGCCCAAATGACGGCAGCAACAGCTAGCGCGATCGCACCCGCAGCCCCAGCAAGAAGTGGGTCGATACCGCCAGAGGCGGCGTCATTTGCAACTGTTTGTGCAGCCGCATTTAACGGAAATGCGCTAACACTGCTGAGGAGCAGGCTGGTCCACAAAAATTTCGCGCCTAATTTCATGCTGCTGCATCCTAAATCGCACCCGAATCGAAACACCGCAAATTACTGGGATTCGCGACATTGTGCGTCTTCGGCGTTGAATTACACAATATGTACTGTGTTCGGTCGTTGCGACTAGGCCCTTTGATGCAAAAGGAGCCGCGCGCCGAATGAACTTTTCAACAGGTGCGCGGCCCAAACCATTATTCAACTAGCTGGAAATTAAAGGTTTCTACGTAGCCATAGCGCATTCCCGCGCCAGATTTTGCAGGCGGATATTTCCACCCCGATACCGATTTTAGGACTGGTCTATTGAAGCACCGGTCAGGGGACTCGATGACTTGTGCATTGGTGACGTTTCCTTCTGGGGTGACATCAAATTGCACGATTACGACCCCAGATGCGCCGCGTGATCGGCACCCCTCTGGGTATAAAGGTGACGTCCGAATGGTTGCGGCCGAGAATATCCCAGTATCGCCCGGTGGCGTTTTTTCAATCTGCTTTGGTTCTGGCCGGAATTTTGTACCGTCGGGACGGCTGCGTTTCGGTGATAGATCTAGATTTAATGGTGGCTCTGAATCGGGAAGGGCTTTTGGTTTGTGTGTCTTCTTTTCATGGTCATCGACCGATTCATCCGCTGTGATTCTGATCTTGGGGCTTGGTTTGGGGTCGGGGTAGGGTTCGTATCGATCCTTGATGAGCTGCGCCATCATAAAGAAAAGGGCAGCTGTTACTAAGCCTGCAAACGGCAATCCAAATATCCATCTAAACAATACCATAGAAACATCCCTTCATGTATTTTCTAACGTGTAATTGCGACACGAAATGGCGTTGCTGTGATGAGTAATTATGGCACGCCCCGCGTGTTACAATAGTGGCACCGTAGCATTATGCGACATATGTAGCAACATAGATCGCGACACTATCATTCGCGGGGTGGCTGTTGCGCTCGAGTTAAAAAAAGACCCCGGCCACTAGTGGCCGGGGTCTAAAAGGTAAACTTATATAGGGGTGCCGATTAGTAGCGATATTGGTCGGTCTTGAACGGCCCCGCCACATCAACGCCGATATAGTCTGCTTGTTCTTTTGAAAGTTCAGATAGCTTCGCGCCAACTTTGTCGAGGTGCAGTTTAGCAACTTTTTCATCGAGATGCTTAGGCAAGACATAAACTTCGTTTTTGTAATTGTCGCCTTTGGTCCAAAGCTCGATTTGTGCCAATGTCTGATTGGTGAACGAAGCCGACATCACGAAACTTGGGTGTCCCGTTGCATTCCCGAGATTGAGTAGACGGCCTTGGCTAAGCAGCAGCATACGTTTCCCATCTGGGAAAGTGATCATATCGACCTGATCTTTGACATTCGCCCATTTGAAATTCTTTAGGCCTTCGACCTGAATTTCATTATCGAAATGCCCAATGTTTCCGACGATAGCCATATCTTTTAGTGAGCGCATATGATCGACGGTTAAAACGTCTTTGTTGCCCGTCGAGGTAATGACGATGTCGGCGCGCGGAGCGCCTTCTTCCATGGTCACGACTTCAAAACCATCCATCGCTGCTTGAAGCGCACAGATTGGATCGATTTCCGTGACCATTACACGGGCACCAGCACCTTGAAGCGAGGCCGCCGAACCTTTGCCCACATCGCCATAGCCGGCAACAAGAGCAACTTTGCCGGCCATCATTACGTCCGTGCCGCGACGAATGCCGTCGACGAGCGACTCTTTACAGCCATATTTATTGTCGAATTTCGACTTGGTGACAGAGTCATTGACGTTGATTGCTGGAAACGGGAGTGTGCCATTTTTCTGGCGCTGATAGAGCCGCAGCACGCCTGTTGTTGTTTCTTCGGTGACGCCTTGGATGTTGGCCTTAACTGTTGAATACCAGTTTGGTTGTTTCGCGAGGCGGCGTTTGATGGTGTCGAACAACGCCGTTTCTTCTTCGTTAGCCGGGTTATCGAGAATCGAAGGATCTTTTTCTGCATCTGCCCCGAGAAGAATGAGCAAGGTCGCATCCCCGCCATCATCGAGGATCATGTTTGCAGTTTCGCCATTTGGCCATTCAAAGATCTTGTCTGCGAGATCCCAATATTCCTCAAGTGTTTCACCCTTGAATGCGAATACTGGTGTTCCGGTGGCTGCGATGGCAGCGGCAGCATGATCTTGTGTCGAATAAATGTTGCACGAGGCCCAGCGAACGTCTGCACCAAGTGATTTCAGTGTTTCGATCAGCACCGCTGTTTGGATCGTCATGTGAAGAGATCCTGCGATGCGCGCACCTTTTAAGGGTTGTGCGCTGCCGAATTCCTCGCGGGTGGCCATTAGGCCGGGCATTTCGGTTTCGGCGATTTCAATCTCGCGGCGACCGAAATCGGCAAGGTTGATGTCCTTTACGTGGTAATCGTTTTTGTCGGTCGCTGTCATGACGGGCATTCCTTATCAGCTTGAGAAGAGTTACGCGGCATATAACAGGGGCGCACCCCGGTGCCAAGGCACATATAAAGATTTCTTTATGTCCACCATTGGCGGCGGGAACTAGCGTGATTGTGTGGTGTTTGCCTGAGAAATTCCGCTAACTTACGCTCGGGCTGGGCGGAGAAAGGAACCAAGATCATGAGACATCATGTATCGCTTGCAGTGATCGCGGGGTTTAGTGTTTTTGCATTAACATCAGCGGCAATGGCCGACCCGGACGAACCCGCAGCCACTTCTGATGACCCAAGGGTCGGCGACGAGGTCAATCAAATTTGCTTCCAGCGGAATATCAATGGTTGGCGGACGTTAAAGAAACAGGACGACGTCATTCTGTTGGAGCGTGGGGTCAATAATTGGTATCGTGTCGAGCTGTCGGGTGCCTGCCGATACAATGTTTTAAATTCTGCGATTAATATCGGCATTGATGGCGGGCGCGGGAGTAGCTGCGTTCGCCGGGGCGACGTTATCATTGTTGAAGATTCGCCGAGCTTTAATCGTCGTTGCATGATCACGAAAATGTATGAGTGGAACGATGGTGCGGCGGCACCAACGGATGACGAGCCTTCGGACGGTGGTAATAATTAAGGTCTATCTTGCTCGTTTTTTAAGATTGAGGCCAGACCTTCACGATAGGTGGGGTATTGCAACTTAATGCCAAGCGCGTCTTTCATCCGTCTGTTCGAGACGCGCTTGTTATCAGCATAGAAACTTTTTGCCATTTCGCTAAGTGCGGCTTGCTCGAGTGGGATTAGCGGTGGTGGCTCGCGTTCCAGTAATTTACAAGCGTATTCGATGACATCTTGTGGGGGGGCAGGTTCGTTATCCGCGAGATTGAATAAGTCAAACGAAAACGGTTGGTCTATATCGGCTTTTAGCGCTGCCGCGATATCGTCAACATGCATCCGTGAAAACACTTGATTGGGTTTATAGATTCGCTTGGCGGTACCTGCCCTGACGGAATCTATTGCCGACCGGCCAGGGCCATAAATTCCTGGCAAACGGAAAATTTTTAACGGAAGAGCATGAGCGACCGCGTGATTTGTCCAAAGCTTTTCTGCGTAGATGCGCCGCTTTGCGCGCGTTGAACCAGCGCGAAGCTCGCTTTGTTCTTCGACCCATTTTCCCTGATGATCGCCATACACACCGTTAGTTGACAAGTAACCAATCCAATGAAGTGTCTTGGCATTGTTGGCGATAGCTTCCCCGGCCGCTGCAAAGGCGGGGCATCCTTCTTTGGTGGGTGGCGCAGAGATAAGTATGGCAGAAGTAGCGTCTAACCACGAAGGATCAAAGGCGTTGTCGTGCCAAAGGTGCGCCGTGACCCCACAAGTTGCCATTTGGGATGCTTTTTCAGCTTTCGATGTCGTGCCCGCTACGGACCAGCCATGCCGTATCAACATTCGCGAAAGGGCGTTTGCAGTATACCCAAAGCCAATACAGAAGAGGCGTTTTTTCATCGCGATTTCCTTAGGGGGAACAATTCTCTCAGCGCGCTTGTTGGCACGGTCAGATGTAAGGAGGCCGAGATGACAAATAGCAAACCAGTGCCCGGTAAAAAAGCCCCATCGCTCGAGGTTCAAACCCAAAATGGGGTTTGGTCACTTTTTGATCAAACGCCAGATAACTTTACGGCGATTTTTTTCTATCGCGGACTTCATTGCCCAATCTGTAAAAAGCAGCTTGAGGAATTAGAAGCCAAGTGTGAAAAATTTAATGACGCTGGAACCAATGTTATAGCCCTGTCGATGGACAGCGAGGTGCGCTGGCGAAAGTCGCGATCCGATTGGGAGGTCGATGAATTGACCATCGGGCATTCGGTATCTGAACAAACCGCCCGGAATTGGGGGCTATATATATCCGAAGCTATAAAGGATGGCGAACCAGATATTTTCTCCGAACCCGGTATATTTTTGGTCAAGCCTGATGGAACGCTCTACCTTGCGTCTATTCAATCGGCACCGTTTGCACGCCCTTCTATTGATGATTTGCTAAGTGCAATCGACTTTGTGACAGAAAAAGAGTATCCGGCGAGAGGGCAAAAAACTTAAAGACCGTAAAGCGCCTGCCTGAAATTGGAGCCACTAAATGTACCGCTTGTTCGTCGGATTAGATTTATCCAGCGCAATAAAAAGTCAATTAGAAAATATACAATCAGGTGTTGAGGGGGCGCGATGGCGGCCGATTGAGAATTTTCATCTAACGCTAGCGTTTCTGGGTGCCGCAGATAGACATCAATATGCCGACGCAGTCGATGCACTAGCAAATATAAATGCGTTAGAATTTGATTTAAGGCTAATTGGCACTGGGTTCTTTGGTGATCGCAAACCGAAGGCATTATGGGCGGGTGTAGAACCATCGCGTGAGCTGAATTTACTTCAAGCAAAGGTCGAAACATCAATGCGTGATGCCGGGTTTGAATTAGAGCGCCGAAAATTCATGCCGCATATAACGTTGGCTTATCTAAAAGCGACAACCCGTGAACAGGCAATGTTATATTGCGGAGATCACGGCTTGTTTTCGACTGAGCGATTTCCGGTCACAGAATTTCACTTGTTTTCATCTCAGCTTGGTAAAACCGTCAGTGCTTATACAATAGAGGCCAGTTACGCGCTTTCGTCCTCTAAGTGATTTAAAAACCCCGCTGACCCGCGCTCTAGTAAATCGAGTACATGCTGAAACCCTTGTGGGCCACCATAATATGGGTCAGGCGTTTCGCGTTCATCACCATCAGCAAAATCCAGAAATAATCTGATATCGCATGTTCGGTTATGCGGTGCCAAATCTAACAGATCCGAATAATTTGAAAGGTCCATCGCCAGCAAATAATCAAACTGATAAAAATCCGATAGATCTACCTTGCGCGCACGCTGATATGAAATGTCGATTCCGCGGGCCGCGGCGGTTTTGATCATTCTGCTATCTGGCGGGTTACCTACATGCCATCCACCCGTGCCAGCAGAATCTATGGCTAATTCAATACCGCGTTCTTTCGCCATTGCGCGAAGCATGCCCTCTGCTGCGGGTGACCGGCAAATATTGCCAAGACATACAAATAGAATTTTCGCGGTCATCAAGCGTGTCCCTTTCGCGATGGAAATAGATAGGCCAATATTGTTTTTTGTGAAACCGTCCGACAAGGAAACTTTCGAGAGAATGTAAGTAACTGCTCTGGTGGCTATAGTGTGGGGGAGGTAAATTCTTTGCGCCAATCGTTTGGGTGAGGCAAAAATATTGTGACTAAGAAAATTGTAATTTTAACCGGCTCCGGGGTTTCCGCTGAATCTGGTGTGGCTACTTTCCGCGATCAAGGCGGAATTTGGACCCAATATGATTACCGAGATGTCGCCACGCCAGAGGGCTTTGCGTCTAACCCTGGTCTTGTGCATTCTTTTTATAATGATCGGCGAAGCGCATTGCCGAATGTGGAGCCGAATGCCGCACATATAGCGCTCGCAAAACTAGAACGCGAAGTTGAGTCATCTGGGGGAAATGTAACAATCATTACGCAGAATGTTGATGACCTCCATGAGCGCGGTGGGTCAGTGAATGTTTTGCATATGCATGGTGAGTTATCAAAATCTATATGCACAAATTGCAACGCCATTCGAAAATGTAATGTGCCAATGTCTATTGAAACGATGTGTAGTGAATGTTCACGGTCAGGATCGTTACGTCCTTATGTTGTCTGGTTCGGTGAAATGCCAAGATTTATGGACGAAGCGATGGACGCGATATTGTCGGCGGATTTTTTCGTGTCAATCGGCACGTCTGGCTCTGTTTATCCGGCCGCTGGTTTTGTTTCGCACGCGCACGCTGTTGGGGTTGCGACTATGGAGCTAAATTTGGAACCGTCAGAGAACGCGCATTTGTTCAGTGATACTCAATACGGCCCTGCGACGGAAATAGTTCCTGATTGGGTCGAGGCAGTCGTTCGCCAGATGTAAAAAATCGACTCAATGATTTCTATAAATGCACTAAGCAGCCATAGGTTTAGCGTTACGTGAAAAATTGACGTGATAACAGTGAGAGAGTAGCTGGTGCTTGAAAGAATAGTTACATCAATAGAAATAGGCTATACTTTTCAGTTAACTACATTTATTTGTTCTGTTGTGAAGAGCAAGTTATTGGTTTGATATTGAAGTGAAAAAATACGATCCCAAGAGTCCGCTTATTGTTAGTCATATTCCGAAAACAGCGGGAACATCTGTTCGAGAGCTGTTTTCTGGTTGGTACGGCCCAAACCTTTTGCTTCATTACAAAGACGGAAAGCGTCCGCCCGTTCGTGACTTAACGAATTTGCCAGAACCGGAAAAGCCGGTGGCGTTATACGGCCATTTTACACGAAACCGTGGATTCGGAATCGAGAAATACTATCCTCAGATCGATCAGTTTATCGCAATTTTTCGCGAGCCTTTAGATAGGGCGGTGTCCGGTTATTTTTTTAAAACACAGAATGAGGCGATGCGTAAGGCGTTCTGGGGGACTGCCCAATTGACTTTGGATCAGTATGTCACTCGTCGGTCAAGTCGATTTACTCGTGGCGGGCCTGAGACAGTTTTGAATTTTCTGCCAAGAGCGATCAATGAAAATAACTTTAAAGATTTTATTGAAAGTCACTTTGTTGAGGTGGGAATCACCGAACGGCTAGATACATCTATGGTTCGCATCGCGGAGAAGCTCGGATTTGAATTTGATGTCTCTCAACTACAGCATCTCAACGCAGTTAAACGTACCCATGAGGTTTCGAGCAAAACAATCGCAAAGTTTAGAGAGCATAACGAGCTAGAATATAGAATATATGATTATGTTCGGTCAAAATATGATGACTAACTCGTGAGACGATCGAACTGCTAAGATTTCTATCCTCCTGGGTAGCAAGCCGCCTTCGAGATATCCTCGCAACATAGTTCGTATTTCTTTGAGTGGGCGAAGAACAAACTTCCGGCCCCGTACCGTCCTGCGCTTGAAACATTCGACCTTCAATTCTAGGCTATCCTTAGGGAAGCTTCATTGAAAGGCGAAATACTCATGAAGAAACAAACATTTATTATCGTAGCATTAGCGATGGCGCCTGTTGCTTTTGCGCAAGAGAGCGATAAGGAGGCCAAGAGTACATGGGATGTTTCTTCACCTCCATTGCCGACACGAAACGTCGAAATTGATGTCGATGAGGGAACATGGATGAGCCTGGACGTCAGCCCTGACGGGCGGACGATTGCGTTCGATCTGTTGGGAGATATTTATGTAATTCCGGTATCGGGTGGTGAAGCTAAACCTATTGCGAGCGGCGTTGCCTGGGAAATGCAGCCACGGTTTTCGCCAGACGGAAAGAAAATTGCGTTCACGTCTGACCGTGCAGGGGGCGACAATATCTGGATCATGAATGCGGATGGTTCTGATAAACAGCAAGTCACAAAAGAGAAATTCCACCTTTTAAATAATGCGACTTGGTCGCCGGATGGCCAGTACCTTGCGGCGCGAAAGCACTTTACGACACAAAGGTCGCTCGGGGTCGGAGAGATTTGGCTATATCATATTTCTGGTGGCGATGGGGTCCGCCTAGTGAAGCGCCCAAGCGAACAACACCAAAAAGAATTAGGTGAGCCAATTTTCTCAGCAGACGGAGAATATATATACTATTCTCAGAATGTAACGCCGGGATCGACATTCATTTATGCGCAAGATTCGAATGGCGATCTGTTTAATATTAAACGTTATAATATGGCGACGGGTGAAATAGACACCGCTGTATCTGGTTTTGGTGGTTCCGTCCGGCCCGCACCTTCACCGGATGGTAAGTACATGGCGTTTGTGCGCCGCGAACGTGCTGAATCCAAGCTTTATTTGAAGAATTTAGAGACTGGCGAAGAGCGAAAACTATACGACGCGCTTGATCGAGATTTGCAAGAAATCTGGGCCATTCACGGAACATACCCGAATATGGACTGGACCGCGGATTCCAAAACCATAGTTTTTTGGGCTGGCGGTAAAATCCAGCGAATTGACGTCAACAGCGGCAACGTAGCTGAAATTCCATTTCATGTGCGTGATACCAGAGCGGTGGTTGATCCGCCGCGCCCTGACGTAGTCGTGGCCCCTGATAGTTTTAAAACCACAATGCCCCGCTTTGCCAGCGCATCGCCCGATGGTCGTCGTGCTGTTTTTGAAAGCCTCGGACGGCTTTATGTGAAGTCGCTCCCTGACGGGGCACCGCGTCCTTTAACCAATGGCGGAAATGGTTTTGAATTGTTTCCTTCGTGGTCCTACGACGGAAAGCGTATTGTTTATGTTACGTGGACTGATGATGGGCTTGGCACTATTCGTGTTACCAATGCTGGCGGGGGCGGTGGTAAAGCTATCACAAAAGAGCCTGGGCACTATCGCCGTCCGCGATTTTCACCTGATGGCCGCACAATCGTTTATGAAAAAGGGAAAGGGGGGTATCTAACCGATAGTGATTGGTCCGAAGCTTCGGGTGTTTATCGAATTTCTTCGAATGGCGGTGCCACCACGAAAATTACAGAAAATGGTGCTTACCCACATTTCGCGGTTGATAATGACCGAGTGTTTCTCTCGCGTTTTGAGGGCGTAAAGGCATTATTGGTGAGTGTCGATCTAAGCGGCGAGAAAGAACGCCTACATGCATCTGGCGACATGATTACTGAATTTCAGGTTGCGCCGACGGGTAAGCATTTGGCCTTTGTCGAAAATTACAATGCATTTGTGATGCCCATGTCCCCAGGTGCTCAGGATGTAGGAGCGGGGCGATCAGCAACTGACTTGCCGGTAACAAAGGCAAGTGCGATTGGCGCAACGTATCCAAATTGGAGACGCGATGGCCTGAATTGGAGCTTAGGCCCGACACTTTATTCCGCCTCGCTCGAGGCACTTGTGCCGGGCGGGCCATCTAAAGAAGGTGGTCCTTACGAACCGCCAACGGATGGGGCGGATTTAACGCTGACAGTTGAAGCGGATAAACCCGATGGGGTTGTGGCTTTGACAAATGCCCGAATAGTAACAATGAAAGGCATAGATGGTGGAGTGGTCGAAAACGGTACAATCCTCATCTCTGAAAATCGGATTACCGCAGTTGGTGCGTCGGATGCAGTTCGTATACCTGCTGACGCAAACCAGATTGATTTAGCTGGTAAGACTATTGTTCCGGGCTTTGTTGATGCCCACGCCCATGGTCCTCAGGGTGAGGACGATATCATTCCGCAACAAAACTGGTCAGCGATGGCGCATCTCGCCCTAGGGGTGACGACGACGCATAACCCATCAAGCCAAGCTAATCATATTTTTCCTGTTGCCGAATTTCAGCGGGCGGGGAAGATAATCGCACCCCGTACTTACTCCTCTGGTGAGGTTGTTTATGGCGCGAAAGCACCCAGTGTTTATGCTGTGATCGATAGTGCAGAGGATGCGCAAAACCACGTCACTCGGCTTAAGCGTCAGGGGGCACACTCCATCAAAAATTATAACCAACCCCGACGCGATCAACGCCAACAGATTATCGCTGCGGCCGTAAAGGAAGATATCGCAGTTGTAGCCGAGGGCGGCTCGTTGTTTCATATGGATATGGCGATGGTTGCGGATGGGAATACGTCAATCGAACATAACCTTCCCCAATCGAAGCTTTATGAAGACGTGCTATCTTTTTATAGCGCGACCAATGTTGCATATACGCCCACATTGGTTGTGACGTTCGGCGGTATCGGCGGTGATCCTTATTGGCGTCAGGCAACGGACGTTTGGTTGCACCCGTTATTGTCGAAACATGCGCCGCCCCGCCTTTTGCAAGCGCAATCGGTCCGCCGGGAAAAAGCACCTGAGGAAGACTATTCAGATCAGGTAAATGCCGCGACAGCCAAACAACTCGCTGATCGTGGCGTTATGGTCTCCATAGGCGCGCACGGTCAACAAGAAGGGCTCGCTGCGCATTGGGAAATGTGGTCATTCGTCAGGGGCGGAATGAGTCCGCTTGAAGCATTGGGGGCGGCGACGATCGTGCCTGCGACTCATCTTGGGTTTAGTAAAGACATCGGCTCCCTAGAGGTTGGAAAACTTGCGGACTTAGTCATTCTCAACGAAAATCCCTTAACCGATATTCGGAATACTGATAAAATTAGCCATGTGATGTTGAACGGTCGATTGTATGATGCGGCGACGCTGAATGAAGAAGTTACCGGAACACGAAAAAGAAAACCCTATTGGTGGGAATAAGAAAAAGGCGGCACTTGAAGGTGCCGCCTTTTTTTTAGATTGATCCGTGACAATGTTTGTATTTTTGCCCGGAACCACAGGGGCAGGGCGCATTGCGTGGTACGCGCCCCCATGTCTCGGGGTTGTTGGGGTCAACGCCAGATGCATTGGCCATGCCTTTGATGGTGCCGATCCCGGCGGACAATCTTGTTCGCGGCGCTTGAGCGGCCATCTCGTTCTCGCCAGTGGACGGGTTTACATGGGTTTCCGTCATCGGAATGTCTCGACGCTCGGGTACAGCATTTTCGGGTGCGCGAACCTGAACATTCATGAGCATCCGGGTTACGTCGCGCCGTAATCCATCGAGGAGGCCCGCAAATAGCGCAAATGATTCTGTTTTGAATTCATTGACCGGGTCACGTTGGCCATGACCACGCATCCAAATGACTGAACGTAGGTGATCAAGCATCTGAAGGTGTTCACGCCAGTTTGTGTCAAGAACATTGAGAAGGATTGCTTTTTCTATTCGGCGCATTGTATCGGGGCCGATTTCGGCGGCACGAGTGCCCGCAAGCTTGTTCGCCTCTTCAATAATGCGCTCAGCAAGTTCGGTGTCGGCGACGCCTTCTTCGCTAGCCCATTCTTTCACCGGGAACTCTTTTCCAAAGACCTCGGTCAGTTCTTTGTTCAGCCCCTCAACATCCCATTGTTCCGCATAAGACTTTGCGGGCAGGTGTGCGGCAACAAGATCGTCAACCAACTGACCACGCATATCTGAGATGATGTCGTCCACAGTTTCTGATGACATGAATTCGATGCGTTGCTCAAAAATGGCTTTACGCTGATCGTTGATGACGTCATCAAATTTGAGCACGTTTTTACGCATGTCGAAATTGCGTTGCTCAACTTTTTTCTGTGCGGTTTCAACAGCCTTCGTGAACCAGGGGTGCTCGATAGACTCGTCGGGTTGAATGCCAAACCGTTTCAACATTTTTTCCATACTATCGCCGAAGATCCGCATAAGGTCATCTTCGATTGAGAGGAAAAATTTCGTTGTACCGGGGTCACCTTGACGGCCTGACCGGCCACGTAGCTGATTGTCGATCCGGCGGCTTTCGTGACGCTCAGTGGCAAGAACAAAGAGGCCGCCGGCTTCGAGCGCTTGCTGCTTTACGGTTTCGATCTTCTTTTCGATCTCGGCCCGCTTGCGGTTGATCGTATCTTCGTCATCGTCCTCTTCGAGGACTTCCATTAGCTGAAGATCTACTGAACCACCAAGCTGAATATCCGTACCACGTCCAGCCATGTTCGTCGCAATCGTCACCGCGCCGGGCACACCTGCGCCAGCAACGATTTCGGCTTCTTGCTCGTGGTACCGGGCATTTAGAACATTATGCGGGATAGGTTCTTTTTTATCACCAAGAGAAGAAAGGTAAGTTGCCTGTTCTTCTAGGTTTTCTTTCAGCTCTGTTTCTTTGTCCTTCAATGCTGCTGCGCGTTCACGCAGTGTTTTCGCAAGGTCTTTGAAGAATTTTTTGTCGCTCAAGAGCGACGAGAGATACTCTGATTTTTCGATTGAGACTGTGCCCACAAGGACCGGCTGTCCGACCTTGTGGCACTCGGCAATTTGTTGCGCGATCGCTTTATATTTTTCTTCCGCCGTCATGTAGAGTTCGTCGTCGAAATCTTCACGCGCGATTGGTTTGTTCGTCGGAATTTCAAAAACTTTGAGTTTATAGATATCTTCGAACTCTGCTTCCTCAGTCATCGCCGTGCCCGTCATACCGGCTAGTTTGCCATAGAGACGGAAATAGTTCTGGAATGTAATCGAGGCGAGCGTTTGGTTCTCGGGCTGAATGGTCGTGCCTTCTTTGGCTTCGACAGATTGATGAAGGCCATCTGACCAGCGGCGGCCATCCATCATTCGTCCGGTAAATTCGTCGATAATGACGACTTTGTCGTTGCGGACGATATAATCTTTGTCACGCTGGAAAATTTTATGTGCCTTTAGCGCCTGATTGACGTGATGCACGACCGAGATGTTGACTGAATCATAAAGACTATCGCCTTGAAGCAATCCAGCTTCGCGTAATAGGTCTTCGATTTTTTCATTACCATCTTCGGTTAGGGTGATCGAACGTTGCTTTTCGTCGATCTCGAAATCGTCTTCTTCAAGACGCGGCATGATTTCGTTGATTTTGAGATAAAGCTCCGATTTGTCGTCGGTGGGACCGGAAATGATCAACGGCGTCCGGGCTTCATCGATCAGAATTGAGTCGACTTCATCGACAATCGCAAAGTGGTGGCCGCGCTGAACCATCTGATCGAGGGACGACTTCATGTTATCCCGAAGATAATCAAAGCCGAATTCATTGTTGGTGCCGTAAGTAATGTCCGATTGATATGCCTCGCGGCGTTCTTCATCGGAAAGACCGTGAACGATACAACCCGTGGTCAGGCCAAGCTGGGAATAGACCCGCGCCATCCATTCTGCATCGCGTTTAGCGAGGTAATCGTTCACGGTGATCACGTGAACACCGCGACCGGTGAGGGCGTTCAGATAAACCGGCAGCGTGGCGACCAGTGTTTTACCTTCGCCGGTCTTCATTTCGGCGATGTCACCAGCATGAAGGACCATCCCGCCGACAAGCTGAACGTCGTAATGGCGCTGGCCGAGCGCACGCTTTGCGCCTTCTCTCGCCGTGGCAAAGGCTTCAACCAGCAAATCGTCGAGCGATTCGCCGTCCTTGTAGCGCTGTTTTAACTTTTCTGTCTGAGCAATAAGCCCTTCGTCGGTGAGCTTTGATAACTCTTCTTCAAGAGCATTGATCGCCTCAACACGTCGGAATAAAGGCTTGAGGCGGCGATCATTAGATGAACCGAAGATTTTTTTTGCGATTCCGAGTAACGCCATAAGGACTGGGCCTTCGTGCTGCGATGGAAAAACGGTCGCGCCCTTGTAAAATCAGCGCGGGGCGCGCCTTCCATCGGCCGGGTTGGATTAATAACTACCCCGAAGGGGGCGTCGGAGAGATAGTAAGCGCCTAGGGCGCTGTCAACGAAGGCAAATATCGGGCAGGTCATGATTGAGACGCCAGACGGCAAGCAATTCGACACAGAGCAGCGGGTAAAGCCCGCCGCAGCGGTTCTGCGCGTGGTTTCTCGGGTATTTATGATTGGCCTCAAGGCCGTCGGGAAATTTTGTATAACGACGTGGCGAGTCGCCGCAGCACTTGATTCGGCGCTATGGCGGCTGACCAAACTGCTGCTGAGTCGGCTTTTGGTCGGGTTGGGCTATGTCTCAAAATTAGCAGTTGCCGCTTTCCGTGGGTTGATTGCATGGCTCCCGACCCGAACCGGTCGCGCTTATAGCGCCATGATGGGCGCATTGCTTTTGGTATTGGGCCTTTGGATGGTTGATGTGCTGCGGGCGGTGCCCTCGCTCGATGTGGCCGGGTCATCGACAATTCGCCCGCCGACCGATGATGCAGATCCAATCCTCGCGCGAATCGAGGGCCGGTATGTACATCTGTCCGAAATTGAGGCTGCCGCAAGAGCGGGTGGTTTTTTACGCCCCGGCGAAATTTTGACACCCCAGACTGCTTTTGCGCGAAATTTGGTCGAGTCCTATGTTGAGCAACGATTGCTGGCGCGTGCAGCGTTGGATGACGGAATGCAGCGGAATCCGAGTGTTTCACGCCGCGTAAATGCCGCAAGGGACCGGGTTCTTGCAGCGGCTTATATGGATGCGCAAGTGAAGAAAGCGGTGACGCCGGAAAACGTCGAGCGGCTTTATGCTACCCAAGCCGATGTCACTCGTATCGGCGAAGAAGTGAAAGCGCGCCACATTGTTGTCCAAACCAAAGAAGAAGCCGAAGAAATTGTGGCGCTTCTGAACGCTGGGGCCGACTTTGCTAAGCTAGCGCGCGAAAGGTCAATTGATCGCGCGACCGCGCCGCTGGGTGGGGAGGTTGGCTGGTTTAACAAGTCTATGATGACGCCAGTCTTTTCAAATGCAGCGTTTGCGGCGACGCCGGGTGAAATCGCGCCGCTCGTTGAGACTGAATTTGGTTGGCATATCTTAGAAGTGCTCGACCGTCGTTCTACCAGCGCAGTTCCGTTTACGCAGGTTCGGGGTTCGATTGAAAACTTCCTTCGTATGAGGACAATTGATTCGTCTTTGCGCGTTCTAGAAGAAAAAAGCCAGGTTGTTTACTTCCGCCCAGAAAATACAAGCCAGCGAAATGACGCTGTGCCGGTTTTAAGGGATGCGGCGTTTGAATTGCCGGATGGTAATTTAAAGGTTGATCAAGACGGCACCCCGGATTCTGATATCGAATAGTCTTGGTTTCTGAATGGTTAACTTATTCTATTAAAACTTCGTAGGCTGATCGAACTTCTGTTAATGAATCTCCGATTAGAATTAAGGCGAGAATATGGCAAAGCTACTTCTTGTTGCGGCATGTGCGTTGATAGATCGAGACGGACGTATATTAATGGCGCGACGGCCAGAAGGAAAAGATATGGCCGGGCTTTGGGAGTTCCCCGGGGGCAAATTAGCCGATGGGGAAACGCCAGAAGAGGCGCTGGTTCGTGAGCTAAAGGAAGAATTAGCGATTGATACAGAGGCGTCTTGTCTTGCGCCGATTGCGTTCGCTTCCGAGGCTTTAGGGGAATTTCACCTTTTGATGCCCTTATATGTCTGTAGAAAATGGCAAGGCATGCCTACCCCAGAAGAGGGGCAAGAACTAAAATGGGTCAGGCCTTCGGAATTGACCTCGATGGAAATGCCGGCTGCGGACCGACCACTCGCAGCACAATTAAGGGATATGTTGTGATGAAAACGAAAGAGAAAAAGAAGAGGTTGCGTTCTGGCGCATCTAACCTCATTCGCTCGTTTCGTCGTAATCAGGACGGAGCGACTGCAATTGAATATGGCTTAATCCTTGCGATGCTTTTCTTGGCGATCGTTGGTGCGATCCGCAGCTTTGCCACGTCAAATAGCGCGATGTACGACCGAATAGATCAAACGCTTGCAGATAGCTCAAGTAACTAGCCCTTGGTTATTCTGTGCCTTTGATTGCGTCTTTGAGCGATGCTTTGGCACTGCCGGGTTTGAGCGGTTTTTGTTGCGATGGGTCTGGCGACCAACCTGTTAGATAGATAATTTCAAACTGTTCCGTTCCGCCATTTTCAGAAAATATCTGCAATGCGCGCATAAGTACGTCACGACGTAATGGGTTGGGTCTATTCGCGAGTGCTTGAGTTTCGCCCATTCCTCTTAGGTCTCGCAACAATCTTAGCGGATCATCATATTTCACATTGATTTTATCGGCATCGACCACTGGAAGCGCGAATCCTGCACGCGATAACGCTTGCCCGTAATCCTGGATGCTTGCAAATGGGTTAATCCGTGCACTGACGCCGCCCGTGATTTCCGCTTCAGCGGTATAGAGCGATTTTCGCAATGCGATTAAGGTGTCTTCGGCAAAGACCGCAGCGATGAATAGCCCATCAGCCACTAATGCGCGTCGTATTTGGGCCAATGCACCGACCAAATCATTCGCAGTGTGAAGTGTTAAAACGCTTACAAATAGATTTTGGCTTTGGGCCGCAATCGGTAACAGTTCTTCGTCCGCGACGATTCTATTGCCGGTCGTTGGTAGCCGCTCTGGCGCGGGGTCAATATGAGTAATGCTCCCTACGCTACAAGCCGGCGTAAGTTGATCGGTTAAGTTGCCTGCCCCTGAGAACGTCGCGTTGGGGAATTCACGCATCACTGTTTCCAGCCGATCGACGATGTCATCCATAACGCGCCGATGAAGAAAATCGAACGCCCCAAAATGCGCAGCAGAACGGGTTCGGCGCTGAGCATAAAGCCTTCGGTCAAAAATGTGGGGCGGGGCATTCATTATGGTTGGGTGATTTCCTTTTTGCGGTGCTGCGTTAATCTACCTGACGTGAAACATCAATTCATCCATCAATGTCGTAAATTAGGTACGGCTGCCGCGCGTAGTACATTAGATGCGCTGATGCCGCCAAGTTGTCCTGTCACTAATGAAGAAATTGGGACATTTGGCACGCTGAGTCCAAAAGCATGGAATGCCGTGCATTTTATCGCGGCCCCATTCTGTCCCAGATGTGGTGTGCCCTTTGCGGCTGAATATGGCGAGGAAGTTGAGTGTCCGTCGTGTATTGCGTCGCCGCCAGATTTCGAACGAGCGCGGGCGGCCGTCGTTTACGATGACGCAACGCATAAGCTTATTGTTGGTTTTAAGCATTCCGACCGGACGGAACTTGCGCCAATGTTCGCAAATTGGATGGTTGTTGCAAGCCAGAATTTGGTGTCGGAGGCATCAATCCTAATGCCAATTCCGCTCCATCCCTCGCGGCGTTTTGCCCGTCGCTATAACCAGTCAGCTTTGCTGGCGCAGGGAATTGCGAAAAAAACCGGTGCTCAACTGGCTTTGAACGATTTGGTTCGGCGACGTGCCACTCCCCCCCAAAAGGACCTGTCGGCAGATGCGCGGCGGCGAAATGTGTCCGGTGCGTTTGGTTTTCGTGATTTGGCTGCACAAAACCGTTACCGGGGCGCTCATGTCGTTCTTGTGGATGATGTGTTAACCACGGGCGCAACATTGTCTGCCGCCGCCCGTGCGTTAAAGCGTGGTGGGGCCGCCCGCGTTGATGCATTGGTGCTTGCGCGGGTTGTAAAAGGTGGGATCGGTGCCATATAGCGCGTTCAATCAAAGAGGAGCCTAATGAGCGAATGAACCCTGTAGTCGTATATACAAAACCGCTCTGCCCGTATTGTTCTCGGGCTTTGTCTCTGCTTGAGAAAAAAGGTGCGATGGTGACGGATATTTCTGCGGCTTATGACAAAGATAAGCGCAACGAAATGCTGTCGAAATCTAATGGCAAAACCACTTACCCTCAGATTTTCATCGGTGACGTCCATGTCGGCGGTTATGACGATCTTAGTGCGTTGGATCGCGACGGAAAGCTGGACCCATTGTTGAATGGCTGAGCATCGAAAATTTCGAGCGGCTTGTGTGCAAATGCGATCGGGTATCGACCGCTCGCAAAACACTGATGATGCGCTGCGATTGATTGCAGAAGCTGCAAAGGGTGGCGCAAATTTTGTGACGACACCGGAAATGACAAATGTCGTTGACCGGAATCCGCGCCGGATGTTTGAAAACCTCGGAGACGAAGAAGCGCTTCAGGAAATTTCAGCCTTTGCGGGAGCCGCTAAGGAACATAACATTTGGCTTCTCGTGGGGTCGATGGCAGTTCGCGCGAGTGATGACAGGGCGGCAAATCGCGGTTTTCTTTTTGGTCCTGACGGTCAGGTCGTTGCGCGTTACGACAAGCTTCATATGTTCGATGTTGATCTACCCAACGGTGAGAGTTGGAAAGAATCAGCTGTTTATCAGCCCGGTAAGTGCCCGGTATTGGTAGAGACGGAACTCGCGAAGATCGGTCTTACGATTTGCTATGATGTTCGGTTTCCAAAACTCTATCGTACATTGGCGCAGGCAGGGGCTGAGGTTTTGTGCGTGCCGGCAGCATTCACCAAGCAGACCGGCGAAGCGCATTGGAAAACGCTGTTAACCGCGCGGGCTATTGAAAACGGTGCATTTGTAATTGCGCCTGCGCAGGGCGGAAAGCACGAAGATGGCCGCGAAACCTATGGTCATTCGCTAATTATCGATCCTTGGGGTAGGGTGCTTGCAGAAGCCCAAAATGATGAGCCGGGTGTCATTTTTTCTGAGATAGACTTGGCGCTTGCGTACGATGCGCGTCAGCGCATTCCTAATCTTACACTTGAACAATCCTTCGAAGTCTCCATTGTGAAACCATGATTAAGTACCGTTTGATTTGTGATGATGCCCATGAGTTCGAGGGATGGTTCCGCGATAGTGCCGATTATGACGCCCAAGCGGCTGATGAACTAATCGAATGTCCTGTTTGTGGATCAGAAGAAGTCCGCAAAGCAGTTATGGCACCTTCAATATCACGTAAGTCCGGATCACGTGGGGAGCGCCTCGCAGCTGTTCAGCGAGATATGGAAAAAGCGGTCGCAAGGGCGCGCGAGTATGTTGAAAAGAACTTCGACTATGTCGGTGATAAATTCCCCGAAGAAGCCCGTAAGATCCATTATGGCGAAGCAAAAGAGCGCGGCATTTTTGGCGAGGCTTCAGGAAAAGACGTTAAAGCCCTGATCGACGAAGGGGTGAAGGTCGCACCGCTACCGAATTCGAAAAGCACCGAAGCCGAGAAGAAAACGGACACGGCTGGAGCGCCGAAATTGCCCAATACCAGCACTAAGAAATTGAACTAATACATTTCCTTAGTTTTTGTCGTTTTTCCGTTCTGGCGCGTTTGCTAAAATCGCGCTACCGATTGCGGTATTATGGACGCTATTCGCAACCGCCTTCGTGATTTACCTTTTTTTTCGGAACTAGAAGCGACGACGCTCGCGGCTATTGCGTCGGTAAGTCGGTGGCAATCGCTTCCTGGTGGTTGGGAATTATTTGCTCAAGATACAAAGTCTGACGCTCTACACATCAACATTTCCGGCCGGTTGATAGTTGTCCGGACCAATCAAGATGGCGATGATGATGTCGTTGGTTATGTTCGTGCGGGTGAACCGGTTGGTGAAATGTCTGCACTCTCAGACGAGCCACATTCCGCAAGCGTATATGCGCTGCGTGATACGGAACTGCTCTCGATCAAGTTAGAGGATGTCGACCAACTCATTCGGAGCCATGGTGATTTTGCTGCGGCTTTGGCGCGTATTGTATTGGATAGAGCGCGACACCCAAAAGCAAGCTTTCAACAATCCGCACCAAGAATTTTTGCTTTTATTGCCTCATCGCCGTCTATTGATGTGAACGCTCATGTCAACGAGTTGGTCAAGCGTATTGCGAAATACCACGTTAACGTCACATCATTTTCGACAGCGGAGGAAGCACCAGATAGCCGCGCGTTTGATCTTGTCGAAAATGCCCATGACGTTGTGTTGTTGGCGGCAAAGGTTGATCACAGCCCGTGGTATCGGTTTGTGTTACGCCACGCGGACCGGTTTATGGTGTTAGCGCGGCGAGACGGGCGACCATCAAAACCGTTTCCGTTGACAGCGGATGACGGTGCGCGGGCCCGAAAGTTTCGGCTTGTTGATTTGGTCATGTTGGCGGAAGGCGCAAAAACCACGTCTGCAGCGCAATGGATGGAAGCGATTGATGCATCCAGAATTATCAATTTACGAAATGATTTCTGTATCGACCGACTGGCCCGAATCATTGCGGGAAAATCGATCGGTGTGGTCCTCTCTGGCGGTGGTGCGCGCGCCTATGCGCATATCGGGGCTATTCGCGCTATGCGGGAGGCCGGGGTACCAATAGACTTTATATGTGGGGCCTCGATGGGTGCGGTGGTGGCTGCTTCCATTTCGATGGATTGGTCCCAAGAGGATATGGAACGACGAATTATAGAGGCGTTCGTCGATTCTAACCCACTTGGTGATCATGTCCTGCCGGTTGTTGCGCTGACACGCGGGGGACGCGTTGAGACGCGGTTAGTTCAGCATTTCGGTGAAGCCCAAATTGAGGAGCTAACAACTCCTTTTTTCTGCGTTTCTTCCAATATTGTAAATGGTACGGCACGGATCCATACACGCGGGTCATTGCGTCATGCATTGAGAGCATCGATCGCGCTGCCAGGGATTTTGCCACCTGTAATTGAGGGGGATGCGCTGTTGGTGGATGGCGCTGTTGTTAATAATTTCCCTACGGATATTATGACGGCTACTCATCGTGGGATTACAATCGGCGTCGATGTGGCACGCGAAGGGGTAATTGATATTGAAGCGTTTCGCGATCCTCCGGGCTTCTTTTCATGGGTTATGCAACATGGGTTTTCGGCGGCTCCGCCGATTGTCTCGCTCTTGATGCGTACGGCGACTGCTCGCCGTGAAGACCTGAGTACCGAGCGCCCCGCAGATATTATGATTGCGCCCGATGTAAGTGGAGTAGACTTAAGAGAATGGAAAAAATTCGATCTCGCCGTCGCAGAGGGCTATAAAAGCGCAATGGCAGCGATCGAAGAAAACTGGACAACTCTTGCTCCCATCATTAAAGGGGCGAACAACAAGTCCCTATGACTTTATTGCCGTCAACATGTAATTGACGTCAGTGTCATCGCCAATTCGCCAGATATCCATAAGCGGATTGTAACTAACGCCGGCTTCGCCTGTAACGATTAAGCCTGCCCGTGATAACGCGGTCTTTGCTTCTTCGGGGCGGACGAATTTTTTCGGGTCATGGGTCCCCGCAGGTAACCAGCGCAATACATATTCGGCGCCGATCTTTGCCAACATCAACGCTTTCAGTGTGCGGTTGATTGTTGCCATAATCATAATGCCGCCGGGCTTTAACAGGGAGGCAGATGTTTCGAGAAACAAATCGACATCGGCAACATGTTCAACAACTTCAAGATTGAGAACAACGTCAAAAGACCCAGCGCCGGTTTCGGCCAGTGCCTCAACCGTGGTGGCGCGATAATCTATTTTTAGATCCTGCGGCATGGCGTGCGCCATCGCCGTTTTGATGTTGCGTTCTGCGGCGTCAATCGCGGTTACGGTCGCGCCTAGCCGATACATTGGTTCTGCGACCAATCCACCGCCGCAACCGATGTCGATCAAATGTAGCCCCTCAAGAGGGTTTTTCGCTCTCCGGTCGCGAGAAAAGTGCGCGCACACGCAATCTCTAATATAGGCCAGTCGCACAGGATTAAATTTGTGCAGGGGCTTAAATTTCCCAAATGGGTCCCACCATTCGTCTGCGATTGCGGAAAATTTGGCCACTTCCTCAGGGTCTATGGTTGTTTTTCCGGGATGGGGGGCAGTTTCAGGCGGGTTGGTTAAGCCAGGCTGCGACATAAAAAATATTTCCTCGCTTGCTTCGGCGGGCGCCGCTTTCTAGACATACCTCGACAATTACGCTTCCGATGGGCGGGAGCAATAGGGCAAGACTTCGCAGGCAAAAATTCCATGGCCCGGATAGTAATGAAATTTGGCGGAACTTCCGTCGCAAATATGGACCGCATCCGTGCGGTTTCCGCGATTGTAAAACGCGAGGTGGACGCTGGTCACTCGGTCGCCGTTGTCGTGTCGGCAATGTCAGGTGAGACTAACCGCCTTGTTGGGCTTTGTAAGGAGGCGGGAGAACCGGCTTCGTCGCTTGATGCGCGTGATGTTGAGTATGACGCTGTCGTTGCCTCGGGTGAGCAGGTGACATCTGGGCTTCTTGCGATTGTGATGCAAAGCCTCGGGTATCGTGCGCGTTCGTGGCATGGATGGCAGATCGCCCTTCGGACTGACAACGCGCACGGCAAGGCCCGGATTGAATCGGTTGATGAAGAAACCATCGGCATGGCGATTGACGGTGGCGAAGTCGCTGTGGTGGCCGGATTCCAAGGGATCGCACCGGACGGCCGTATCGCCACTTTGGGGCGTGGCGGGTCCGATACATCTGCGGTCGCGTTGGCGGCGGCCATTGGCGCTGAGCGTTGCGACATTTATACGGACGTTGACGGCGTCTATACGACTGATCCCCGGCTCACAAAACATGCCCGGCGGATTGAAAAAATTTCTTTTGAGGAAATGCTGGAAATGGCATCCCTTGGTGCCAAAGTTCTGCAGACACGTTCTGTAGAATTAGCGATGGCGTATAAGGTTCCTGTTCGGGTATTATCGAGCTTTGATCCGCCGGATGCACCAGGACCGGGAACCCTCATTTGTGACGAGGATGATATTGTGGAAAAGAATATAGTCACTACGGTTACGCCGGATTTCGACGAGGCGACGGTTACAATTTTGGCTGTGCCAGATGAGCCGGGTAGAGCAGCGGGTATTTTTGATGCGCTTGCTGCGGCGAACATTAATATCGATATGATCGTTCAAAGTTCATCGCGTGAGTCGGGCTATGCAAATATTTCTTTCACCACGAAAGAAAACGACCTTCAGCGCGCTGTGGATGTGTTGACTGGTGAGCAACCTGTTATTGGTTTTAAAGCCCTTCAATCAGATCGAAATGTTGCAAAAGTCTCGGTCATCGGTGTCGGAATGAAGAGCCATGCCGGTGTCGCCGCAACGATGTTCCGAACGCTTGCTGAAAAGGGTATAAATATTCAGAATATTTCCACATCGGAAATTAAAATCAGCGTTCTGATTAATGCTGATGCGGCAGAATATGCGGTTCGCGTGCTTCACGAAGCTTACGGACTTGATGGACCTGGCCAGTCTGCGCGAACCTGATAGGACGCGATGAGTATTGAAAAAACACGTCCACCACATGGTGGTCATGGAGATCAGGGTATTACCGTACTCCTTAAGCGCATGCGTGATGCAGTCGCTGAAGAGGTTAGTGCGCAAGATCGCCTGGATCTACTGACCAAGGTTATTGCCAGTCATGTGGTGGCGGATGTCTGTTCAATTTATCTCCGGCGACCAGACGACGTTTTGGAACTCTATTCGACGCAGGGTCTGAAGCGAGAAGCTGTTCACAATACACGATTGAACTGGGGCGAGGGGCTTGTTGGTCTCGTGGCGAAGCGCCATTCGCCAATGGTCACGTCCGAAGCACCGAAGCATCCGGCTTTCGCTTATCGCCCTGAAACGGGCGAAGACCCGTTGCATTCGTTTCTCGGCGTGCCGCTCGTTCGTTCGGGAAAAACGCTCGGCGTTTTGGTGATTCAGAATCGCGCTGCCCGCGAATATACATTCGAAGAAATTGAGGCAGTGCAGGCCGTTGCGACCCTTTTGGCGGAAATCGCGGCATCCGGTGAGTTGCTTAGTGTTGAGGAAACCGAAGCGGTTGGTGCGATGTTGCATCGCCCCGAAAAACTTAAAGGCTTTGGTATTGTTTCGGGTGTTGCTCTTGGCCGGGCTGTGTTTCTTCAGCCGCCAGCGCCGAAACACAAGGTCTTCGCTAAAGACCCGGCGGCGGAAGCGGCGCGCCTTGAAGAGGGCCTTACCGATTTGCGGCGTTCCGTTGATCAAATGATTACTTCAAATGCGTCATTGAGTGGCGTATCGCGTGAGGTCCTCGAAACATATCGTTTGTTTGCCTATGATCGCGGGTGGAAAGACCGTTTGCGCGCCGCTGTGTTTTCCGGATTAACCGCAGAGTCTGCGGTAGACCAAGTCAAAGCCGAAAACCGCGCGCGGCTATCGCAATCGCGTGATCCATATTTACGCGAAAGACTCCATGACCTCGACGATCTTTCCAACCGCCTGTTGCGCCATTTAAGTGGCGAGAAAAATGGCGGTGAGCGTGACCTGTTCGAAGAGACAATACTCTTTGCACGCACAATGGGGCCTGCGGAGTTGCTTGAATATGACCGCAAGCGGTTGAAGGGTTTGGTGCTGGGTGAGGTGTCGGCCACGTCCCATGTGGCTATCGTGGCGCGCGCATTGAAGCTTCCGATGGTTACCGGCGCGCTAGACGCAATGGAGTTGACCGAAGAGGGAGATCAGGCGGTCATTGACGGCGATGCGGGCGGAATACATATTCGCCCGCCATCAGAAGCGCTCGAATTTTATCGTGTAAAACAAACTCGTTACCACGAACTTGAAGCCATCTACGCCAGCGAGAAATCGCTTCCATCTATTACAAAAGATGGTGTAGAGATCACTATACAGATGAATGCCGGCCTCGCGCTTGATTTGCCTTTTCTTGAGGGGACTGGCGCATCGGGTGTTGGTTTGTTTCGAACGGAGTTGCAGTTTCTGATTGGCTCACAGCTTCCTTCAGTCGCGATGCAGGAGTCTTTATACAAAGAAGCGCTCGACCTCGCGGACGGAAAACCAGTTGTTTTCCGAACGGCTGATATTGGGGGCGACAAGACCGCGCCCTATATGGATCATGGTAACGAAGTGAATCCTGCCATGGGGTGGCGCGGTGTTCGTATGGCGGTGGATCGGCCGGGAATGATTCGGCCTCAACTGCGCGCATTGTTATCGGCTGCTGCCGATCAGACCTTATGGGTAATGTTTCCTTTCATTACGCTGACAGCGGAAGTTGATGAGATTAAATCATTGCTTGATCTTGAAATTGATCGTGCGCGCCGACACGGCAAAGGTCTTCCCAAAGATATAAAGATTGGTGTCATGATCGAAACGCCAGCAGCCGCATGGCGGGCAGACCTGATCGCACAAAAAGTCGATTTTCTATCTGTTGGCGGAAATGACCTTGCACAGTTTTATTTTGCGGCGGACCGAGATTCGGAACGGGTTCAGCGTCGCTATGATCCGATGAATGCAGGTTTCTTGAGTTTCCTTAAGGAAACTGTTGAAAAAGTGTCCCGGACTGGGACACCACTTTCTTATTGCGGAGAACAAACCGCCGATGCTGTGACGGCAGCGGCCTTGATCGGGGTCGGTGTGCGCCAATTCTCTCTACCGGCGGCATTTGTCGGGCCATTCCGGCGGCTTGTGCGCTCGTTGGATGCTGCGGAAATCAGTGCTTGGATGGAAAAGCACTCGGTTACACCTGAAGCGACGTTGCGTCCTAGTTTTACACAGTTTCTAAAAGACAGCGGCGCTGTGGTTGAATAAAGCCGTAGTTAACAGATTCCTGCTTTAACTCTCTAATAGATTTCATAAACGGTTATGTCCTGGGCGGCTTTTCTGTATGCTGGCCGGGCCCGGATTCGAATTAGATGAGGCGAATTGTCGATGGCAAGCGGGTCTGCAAACATTGTTGATATGGCTGATGCGCGAGCGCGGCTTGGTACCGGCGAAGTCGCCAATGTGGGTGTGCGTCTAGCATCGGTGCGCGAACGCCAAGGCATCAGCCTGCAAGAAGTTGCCGCACGAATTCACGTTAAAGAATCTCATCTTGCCGCCATCGAAAATGTAGACGCATCTGCACTGCCAGCCCGACCCTATGCGCTTGGTTTTGTTAAAACCTACGCGGAGTTCCTGGAGCTAGACCCGCGCGCAACCGTGGAGCAATTCAAGCAAGATGCTGGGTATGACGCTCCTGTTGAAATCGAAACCGAAAAATTTCGTGCTGCCGAACAAGTCGTTGAAGCCCAAGGTGGCCAGATGAGCCTACCGGCTATAACCGCCATTTTGGCATTTGTGATCTGGTGTTTATGGCAATTAAGTCTGCCCCATGAAGTAACGGAATTGGGCCAACCGGATCGTCCACAAGTGGCAAAGAAGCTGGACGTCTCGGCACCTACACCAGAATTGGTCGTTGGTGAGTTAGTTGAAGCGCGAATCGTCGAAGAAATTGCGCCGGTTTATCCGCGAAGCTGTGCTTCTTCTGCGCAAACCGTAGAGACAGTGGATGTTTCCTATACAGTTTCCGCAAGTGGCCGCATAACGGCCGAGAGAATCGCTAGTTCAACCAATGATTGTTTTAATGACGCGGCGCTAAATGCGATCCGCCGGTGGCAGTTTGAGCCCCGAACCATTGATGGGGTTCGTCGGCCCGCCTATGATCAAAGTTATCGATTTCAGTTTGATCGTCCGTAACGTACTGATTTTTCATTATAAAAATTAATGACACGACAGGTCGCGTGATTGTTTAGTGGACGCCGCTTTTCGGGACTTGACTTCGGCGCGCAGCGCGCAATCTTGGCGACACAGTAACCCACTTTCGATGCGAAAAGGGCAGACCATGTCAGTACGTCCATGGCGCGATATTGAGCGCCGCAAATCACGCCAAATTATGGTTGGCAATGTACCGGTTGGCGGCGATGCGCCGATAGCCGTACAGTCTATGACGAATACCCTGACATCAGATGCGCAGGCAACCATTCGGCAGATCAATGAGATCGCGGAGGCAGGTGCTGATATCGTGCGCGTCTCCTGTCCGGATAAGGATTCAACCGCAGCCCTGAGCGAGATTGTTAAAGGCTCGCCGATACCGATCGTTGCGGACATCCATTTCCATTACAAACGCGGCATCGAAGCCGCTGATGCCGGTGCTGCGTGTTTACGGATCAATCCGGGGAATATCGGTTCGGCTGAGCGGGTTCGTGAGGTCATTAAGGCTGCAAAAGATAATGGCTGTTCAATGCGGATCGGCGTGAATGGCGGCTCCCTAGAGAAAGACTTGCTCGATAAATATGGAGAACCCTGCCCGGAAGCGATGGTTGAAAGTGCGCTGGACCATGCGAAAATCCTGCAGGACAATGATTTTCATGAATTCAAAATTTCCGTCAAAGCGTCGGACGTATTCTTGACCGTTGCTGCCTATCATGCGTTGGCGGAGGCGATCGACTGCCCGCTGCACCTTGGTGTTACCGAGGCCGGCGGCTTGCGGATCGGATCTGTTAAATCTGCGATTGGTCTGGGGTCGCTTCTATGGGCGGGGATAGGCGATACGATTCGCGTTTCTCTTTCTGCGGACCCGGTCGAAGAAATTAAAGCCGGTTTTGATATTTTGAAATCGCTTGGTCTTCGCCATCGCGGCGTGAATGTCATTTCTTGTCCATCTTGTGCGCGCCAAGGATTTAACGTTATCGAGACAGTGGAGACATTAGAAGAACGGCTTGCTCATATTACAACGCCGATGTCGCTTTCTGTGATTGGTTGCGTGGTCAATGGGCCTGGTGAGGCACGGGAAACTGATATTGGTTTTACTGGTGGCGGCGCCGGTAAAGAGCACGGAATGATCTATCTCAATGGCGATGTTGATCATCGTGTTGATAATTCGGATTTGGTCGATCATTTGGTCGAGTTGGTCGAAAAGCGTGCCGCTGAAATTCAAGCTGAAGAAGCGAAACAATCTGTCGCTGCTGAGTAGCTAAGCTCATTGGATGAATGCGCGCGGTGTCTTTGCTCCGCGCGCATTTTTTGTACTTAAAATTGAACTTTGAAAAATGGAATGATCCGTTGATCCCGCAAGAAAAACTTGAAGCGCTAATTGCTCGATTTGAAAAAATCGAAGCTGAAATGATGTCAACGACAGGTGCAGAAGAAATAGTTCGTCTTTCGCGTGAACACGGGGAGTTAAAAGACGTTGTCGAGCAAGCCAAAGTATTAATGTCAGCACGCGAACAGTTGGGCGAGTTGAAGGAGTTATCAGAAGGCGATGACGCCGAGATGGCGAAGCTAGCCCAAGATGAACTGGCGGAGTTGAAAGAAACAATTCCGAATCTTGAACAAGATCTTCAGATCATGCTTTTGCCAAAAGATAAGGCTGATGATTCCTCGGTCATTCTTGAAGTGCGGGCGGGGACGGGTGGCGATGAAGCTGCGATTTTTGCCGGCGATTTGTATCGCATGTATCAACGTTACGCCCAGCTACAGGGCTGGAAAGTTGAAATTCTTTCTGCCTCTGAAGCTGAAATGGGCGGGTATAAAGAAATCCAAGCGAGTGTGAATGGCGATGGCGTCTTCGCCAAGATGAAGTTTGAATCGGGTGTGCATCGCGTGCAGCGTGTACCGGAGACAGAAACCCAAGGGCGTGTTCACACCTCGGCGGCGACCGTTGCGGTGCTTCCAGAGCCAGAGGAGGTTGATATTGATATACAAGATTCCGACCTCCGTGTTGATGTATTCCGAGCATCGGGGCCGGGTGGTCAGTCGGTCAACACAACAGATTCCGCGGTCCGGATTACACACATTCCCACCGGCGTTGTTGTGATTCAACAAGATGAAAAATCGCAACACAAGAACCGAGCGAAAGCCATGAAGGTTCTTCGGGCCAGGCTTTATGAGGCGGAACGTCAGCGTGTTGATGCTGAACGGGCCGCAGAACGAAAAGGTATGGTCGGGAGTGGCGATAGATCTGAGCGTATACGAACTTATAATTATCCGCAAAGCCGGGTCAGCGATCACCGGATCAATTTAACACTATATAAGTTGACTGACATTGTTGCCGGTGATGGGCTGGATGAGGTTATTGATGCGTTGATCACCCAAGACCGCGCAGACCGCCTAGCAGAAATGCAGGATAATGCCTGACGGCCAACAGGGTATTCGGGCCGATGGAAAACTGTTAATCGGCGATGCAGTTTTGTTGGCAGCGAAAATGCTGTCTACGAGCGAGACGCCATTGCTTGATGCCAGGGTTCTTTTAAAATTTGTTCTTGCAACGGATGATGCTGGGGTAATTGGTTTCGGTCGCGATTTCCTATCAGCTTCACAAGCGCATCAGTTTAATGAACTACTGTTACGGCGACGGAATGGCGAACCAGTGGCCTATCTCACTGGCCAAAAAGAGTTTTGGTCACTTGAGTTTACGGTCAGTAAAGACGTTTTGATTCCACGCGATGATTCCGAATGTTTGATCGGGGCTGTTCTTGAGCGGCGGTCAAAAAATGACCAAATGCGGATTGCTGATTTGGGGACAGGGTCCGGCTGTCTCATTTGTGCGCTGCTAACGGAATTCCCAAATGCAAAAGGGGCAGCAGTAGATATTTCAGGGCCCGCGATTTCTATTGCGCGCCAAAATGCTGAAAAACTGCGTTTAGCGAATCGAATGAGTTTTTACGAAGGTGAATGGACGGCCCCTTTGGAGGAGCAGTTTGATATTGTTATTGCAAATCCACCCTATGTGACCGAGGCTGAGCGACCTGAGCTTGCGACTGATGTCATCGATTTTGAACCGCATGATGCGCTCTTTGGCGGCGAAGACGGGCTTGATCCCTATCGGTTAATATTGAGCGAAATGGGACAAATTCTGAAGCCTGACGGATTGTTGATTTTTGAGTGTGGAACAAATCAAACGGACGAATTAGCGCAACTCGTGCGCCAATTCGATGGCAGGTATATGCCGTTTACTATATTTGACCTCGCTGGTCGCCCACGCGGCGTGGGCCTAGATCGACGAAAAGACCAAAAAAAAGATTGAAATGCCTGAAATCGTGGCTATCATGCGCCTCAAGACAGGGCTTTAATCGCCATCTAATTCATTGAGTTATTGGCGGCCCGGTTTTAAATCCGACCATCGTCTGGTTTTGACGGGATCCATTTAGGGGATCGTTACACTCGGAAACAGTCGGTTCTGGCTCTGCAGCGCAGCTGCGACAATTACAAGATACAAACATGAAGATACAGGCGATTTGATTGTACTCGCCGTAAACTGACAAACCACTTGCATCGCGAAAGGCCGATTGAACCTCCGGCTTTCCGCATGGGGAATTGTTAAAGGTAAAAATATGAAGCGTGGTCGTAACCAACGCCGCCGTCCGGGCGCTAATCCAAACAGAGCGCTCGATTCGAATGGACCCGACGTACGGATCCGTGGAACTGCTAATCAGATCTACGATAAGTATCAGGCGCTTGCGCGCGATGCACATTCCGCGGGTGACCGCGTTAAGGCTGAAAGCTACCTTCAGCACGCAGAGCACTACTTTCGACTAATTCGATCCCTTCAACCCGCTCAGCCACCTGCTAGCCAGCAAGGACAAGAAAGTGACGGGGGTCAACCGGGCGTTGATGATAATTCTGAGCAACGAGATAATAACCAGCGTGAAAACGATTCTCGCGACCGCTCTTCAACCAACCGTCGCGGAAGAAATAATAACTCTCGTAACGACACTGACGCTGTGCCTTCGGAAACTACGGCCGAGGCAAAGCCCGAGGAAAAAACACAACCGGCTGCGGCAGAAGAATCTGCTCCAGTGGAGGAGAAAAAGCCTCGCCGTAAGCGCGCGCCACGCCGCACAGCCAAAAATGCTGAGAGTGGTGATGCAGATTCCAAACCAGCGAAGCCTACGCCAGCCGCTGCTGAATAATTGGCTCAGTCGAACAGCTTGTGATTAGAATTTCGCTGATCATTCTCTCTGCATTAACTGCATAGATTGATAGGAACGGTACCTATCTTGGCTTATGAATGACGCTTTCGAAGACGGGAGTTTTGTACATGAGCGGCTTAGACACTTTATTTGATCTCAACAATAAAATTGCGATCGTGACGGGCGCATCACGCGGTATCGGCGAGGCGATTGCGCGCCGGTTGGCTCAACATGGCGCGCGTGTGATCGTATCAAGCCGAAAGCTTGATGCCTGTGAGGCCGTGGTGTCTTCGATTAACGAAGCCGAGGGCCGCGAGGCTGCATATGCAGTTGCATGTAACATTTCGCACAAAGAAGACTTACAGCGGTTGGTTGATGAGACGAAAGCGAAATGGGGACCGGCAGATATTTTGATCTCAAACGCTGCGGTTAATCCGTATTACGGACCCATGGCGGGCATGAGTGACGAGCATTTCGATAAAATTTTGACATGTAACGTGAAAGCATCGAACTGGCTGTCACAGATGGTGATCCCTGAAATGCGCGAGAAGAAAGATGGTGCGATTGTCATCATTTCATCCATCGGTGGTCTTGTGGGGTCAAGTTCAATTGGTGGTTACAACATCTCCAAAGCGGCTGATTTGCAACTCGCAAGAAACCTTGCGGTCGAATGTGGGCCAGACAACATTCGCGTGAATTGTATTTGCCCAGGTGTTGTCAAAACCCATTTTGCAGAAGCGCTATGGAAAGACCCAAAAATTGAAAAAATGATGACGCAACGTTTGCCGTTGCGCCGTTTTGGTGAGCCTGATGATATTGCCGGTGCTGTTGTGTTTATGGCGTCGCCAGCCGGGCGCTGGATGACGGGTCAATCGATGGTTATCGATGGCGGTACGTTGGTGGGCACTGGCGAAATTTAAGGGTTAAATCTGCCGGGTCGCGTTTTCGAACCAACCTTTGATGTCTGCACTGATTAATGGTCCTAGTGTTTGACGCACACGGGTATGATATTGATTGAGCCAATCTCGTTCTTCGGCGGTTAAAAGCTCAACCATCACCAGATCAAGATTTATCGGAGCGAGAGTGATGGTTTCGAATTCCATCATTTCTCGCTCACCACCCTTTACTGGGGTAGGCGGGGTGACGACAATTAAGTTCTCTATGCGGATTCCAAATTCACCCGCTTTATAGAAACCCGGCTCATTGGATAAAATCATACCTGGTTTTAACGCCTGTGAATTGGGCGCTTTGGCGATGCGTTGCGGCCCTTCGTGAACGCCCAGAAACGATCCCACGCCATGTCCAGTGCCGTGATCGTAATCAAGCCCAACATCCCACAGAGGTTTGCGGGCGATAGCATCGAGTTGATGTCCGGTTGTACCGGTTGGAAATTTCATTTGCGCGAGTGCGATGTGGCCCTTTAGAACCCGCGTAAACCGATCACACATTTCCTCACTCGCCTGTCCAATCGGAACCGTTCGAGTGATGTCAGTCGTGCCGTCATAATACTGGCCACCGGAATCAACTAGATAAAGCGTGTTTTTGCCGAGCTTAATGTTCGATTCTGTCGAAACCTTGTAGTGGCATATAGCGCCGTTTGAGCCTGCGCCAGAAATTGTGTCAAAGCTCAAGTCACGAAGATCGTCTGATTGCGAACGAATTTCTTCGAGCTTCATCGCTGCGGTGATTTCGTCGATTTCGCCGCTCTGTGCTTCGGTATCTAGCCAATATAGGAATTGAGTGACCGCCGCGCCATCGCGAATATGGGCGGATCGCGCGCCCTCTATTTCTGTTTCGTTCTTTGACGCGCGCGGTACGGCACACGGATCTGTCAACTCAACGATGGTTGCGCCGGCTTCTCTTAGGTCGTCTATATATTTTGATGGCGCTAGTGCCGGATCGACAGCAATGCTGGTTTTGCTTTTACCCAATTTCATCAGCGCGGACGTGACTTCGGCATCAGAACGAATGTCAACGTCATCACCGAGGATGCCGGGAAGTTCATTCCCGACCTTTTCGGGGGCTACAAACAATGTGGCATTGCCATCTTTGTCGAGGAGTGCGCGACCTAACGGCAATGGTGAGCGCGCAACATCGTGGCCGCGAATATTGAATAACCATGCCAGAGAAGGAGGGGCAGTAATGAGCGCGGCATCTGCGCCAGCTTTTCTTATTACGGTCGCAATTTCATGACGTTTTTCGTTAGATGACTTTCCCGCATATTTTAGATCGTGGGCTTGGATTGGCGTCTGGGGAGCACTTGGCTGGTCCGTCCATGCGAGGTCGATAGGGTTCTGAGAAACCGCAACAAGGTCGAAGCCAATTTGCGAGGCCGCCGCCTTTAATCGTTTCACACTCGTTAGTGTGTGAAGCATTGGATCATATCCAATGCGCGTCGCTTTTGATGCGTTCTCAAGCAACCATGCGTCAGGAGATGTCTCGGTAATATCCGCATAGGAAAAGAATGAAGCATCAGTTTGTTCGCGTACTTGCAAAGTGTAGCGACCATCGGTGAGCATCACCGCTTGGTCTTGCATAATGATGGCGGCACCAGCAGAGCCGGAAAAGCCAGTCGCCCACATCAATCTTTCTGCGTATGCGGGAATGTATTCGTTCTGATATTCGTCATCATGCGGAACAATAAAACCGTCAAGATTTTGTTTTTTCATTTCCTCGCGCAATAAGGGAAGGTGCTTTGATGCGAAAGACTTATCTGAAACGGGTTCAAAGGTTTGAAACATTGGGGCTGTCCTATGGGCATTTTGCCATGTGTGTATTTTGGCCTCGCGGCATTAACAACAATATTGTCCCTAGATCGCTCCCGCTCAAGTGGTCGAGAAAAATTTAGGTCTTTACAAATAGTAAGACTGGCCAAGTTGGTTGCTCCAGGCGGTTGATCAATCGAAAGCCTTCTTTTTCATAGGCGCTTACTACATTGCTTTCCTGCTCGCTCATCAATCCTGCAAGCATGACCCTGCCATTTTTCCCAATATGCTTGGCCATATCGGGCGCGAGTTCTGCGAGTGGGCCTGCAAGAATATTTGCGAAGACAAAGTCAAACGGCGCAGCAGCCGCGATATCTGGGTGGTCGAAACCCGCAGCTGTGAGTGTGGATACTTTTTCTGCGACATCATTAAATTCGGCATTCTCGGCTGCAATTATCACGGAATCTTCGTCAATGTCGCTAGCGATGATGTTACGGCCCCACATTTTTGCGGCGGCAATAGCAAGGACGGCGGACCCGCAACCAAGGTCGAAAATTGATTGTGGTGCCCATCCAGCAAAGCGGTCGAGCAGGGTCAGACAGCCAGAGGTTGTTGGGTGGTGTCCGGTTCCGAAAGCGAGGTTAGCGTCAATGCGGATTGGAATATCGCCTTCATCATTAGGTAGTTTATCGGCGTCATGAACACCATAAAGCACAAACCGGCCGCACCGCACGACGCCCAGCCCTTCGAGCGAATGGGCGACCCAGTCGACGTCGGGCAACATTTCCAATGCGCCGGCTGTTATGTTTCCATTTTCTGCCACGAGCGCATTAACCGCGTCCATCTCTGGTTCGTCTTCGAAATACGCATCTAATCGCCATGCGCTTTCGCCATCTTCAACGGTCGCATCGTTCTTTGTCAGGCTGATTGCGCCGGCGGCGGGCCATAGCAATTCAGTCAAGGCGTCGCCAGCGAGTTCAAGAGCTTCGCGTTCGCCGGTCCAAGTAATTTTGTAACTCTTTTTTTTGCTCACGCTGCCTCTACAAATGTATCAATAACTTTTTTTATGCCGGAATGGTCAAAGTTGACTGTTAGTTTTTGACCTTCAACTGACGAAATTTTTCCGTATCCAAATTTTTGATGAAAAACCCGAGTGCCAATTTTGAATTTTGATTTTCCGGTTGCGCCAATAGAAAGGGTTTTGCCGCGGCCATCAATCGTTTTGGGTTTTATCGAGCCGCGAGAAGATGCATTTCGGGCTCGTTTCCATCCCGGATTTTCGTAGTAAGCATCTTCCTTGATGTCGATATTGTCAAAGCTCGATTGCGAAGAAAATGATGTGGCGGTATTTCCATAGAGCCCTTGCTCTGAGAACACTTCAACATGTTCCTCGGGTAATTCATCGATAAATCGCGATGGCATTGCGGATTGCCATCGTCCATATATTTGCCTGTTTGCAGCAAATGAAATTCTACAACTCTCTTCCGCGCGTGTGACGCCCACATAGGCGAGGCGCCGTTCTTCTTCGAGGGCGGCATTTCCATTTTCGTCGAGTGATCGTTTAGAGGGAAAAATCTCTTCTTCCCAACCGGGTAAGAAAACAACTGGAAATTCTAGCCCTTTTGCGGCGTGTAGGGTCATTAGCCAAATCTGGCCATCACCAGTATTTTCATTGAGTTCGGACACGAGCGCCACATGGTCGAGATAGCCTTCGAGTGTCTCAAATTCCGAAACGGCCTGAATAAGTTCTTTCAAATTATCGAGTTTACCGGGGGCTTGTGGCGATTTGGAATTCTTCCACATTTCAATGTAACCCGCCTCTTCGAGAACGAGTTCGGCTAGGTCCGCCGGTGCCATGTCTTTTGCATCGCGGGCCCATCGATCAACATTGTCGACAAAGTTTAGCAATGATCGCCGCGCTGCAGCGTGTAGTTCGCTGCTTTCTAATGCGATGCGACTTGCCGCCATCAAAGGAATGCCCTGTGCGCGCGCAATTTTATGCAAGACCTGCAACGCCTTGTTGCCGAGACCCCGCTTGGGTTTGTTGACGATGCGGTCAAAGGCGAGGTCGTTGTCAGGCGACCTGATTAGCCGTAAATAGGCGAGAGCGTCGCGGTTTTCCTCGCGCTCATAAAAACGCGGTCCGCCGACGACACGATAGGCCAAACCCAAAGTGTTAAAACGTTCTTCGAAGGCCCGCATTTGAAACGAGGCGCGAACCAATACTGCCATATCGCTCAGTGAACGGCCTTTTGATTGCTCCGATTCGATATCGTCGCCGATTAGACGAGCTTCTTCATCGCCGTCCCAGACGCCGCGAACTCTTACTTTCTCGCCGTCTTCGCTTTCCGTCCAAAGGGTTTTTCCCAATCGGTCTTTGTTGGATGCAATAAGACCAGATGCGGCACCAAGTATCGCGGGCGTTGAGCGGTAATTGCGTTCAAGGCGTATGACTGCCGCACCCGGAAAATCTTTTTCAAACCGAAGAATGTTTTCAACTTCTGCGCCGCGCCAGCCGTAAATGGATTGGTCATCATCGCCGACACAGCAAATGTTCTTGTGTCTCTGTGCCAGTAGCCGAAGCCAGAGATATTGCGCGACATTGGTGTCTTGATATTCGTCTACCAGCATATAGCTGAAGCGACGTTGATACTCTGCCAGGACGTCCGGGTTGTTCTGAAAAATCACCAGATTATGGATTAGCAGATCACCAAAATCCGCAGCGTTGAGAGTGATCATTCTCGACTGATAGGCTTTATAAAGCTGAATACCCTTGCCATCGGCGAAGTGATAAGCTTCGTCGGCGGGTACTTTTTCGGGAACAAGACCGCGATTTTTCCAACCGTCAATAACCGCGGCGAGCCCGCGCCCGGTCCAGCGCTTTTCGTCAATATTCGCAGCTTCGATAACTTGCTTTGCCAAACGGACTTGATCGTCGGCATCGAGAATCGTGAAGCTTGATTTCAGCCCGACGAGTTCGGCATGGCGGCGAAGAATTTGAGCCGCAATGGAATGGAAGGTCCCGAGCCATTTCATGCCTTCGACACTGTCGCCGACGAGGGTTTGAATGCGTTCCTTCATTTCGCGCGCGGCTTTGTTCGTAAAAGTCACAGCAAGAATTTGATAGGGCTGGGCGCGCTCCGTGTGTAACAAGTGCGCCAATCGGGTCGTGAGCGCCCGGGTTTTGCCCGTTCCAGCCCCCGCAAGCATCAAAACCGGCCCGTCTGTTGTTAGAACTGCGGTTCGCTGTTCGTCATTTAGCCCCTCTAGATATGGGGCCGAATCTCCCTGATTTTGGGGTGTGCCGGGTTTTGCGGCGGCCATAGCACGCTGAGAAATGGATAATTTTTGGTCTGCTTGGGATGACATTCGTGGAGTTTACCGAAATGAGAACGATTCTGGAACATTAAGAGATATCGTTCATGACAGGAATTGCAATCCATCGCGGAATCGCGACAATTGGAAATGCGCTGGGAATTGTTTTTACAAGGAGATTTTGAATATGGCAGGTAAGTTCGAGCTATATAAAGACAAAGCGGGTGAGTTTCGGTTTCGCCTCAAGGCTGGGAATGGGGAAAACATTCTCGCGAGTGAAGGTTATAAAGACAAAAGCGGTGCTGAAAATGGCATTGCGTCTGTGCAAAAGAACGCAGCCGATAAGGCGCGGTTTGAAGTTAAAGAATCAACGAGTGGCAAACCATATTTCGTTCTAAAAGCGGCAAACCATCAGGTTATTGGCCAGTCCCAAATGTACGATTCAACATCTGGAGCCGAGGGCGGTATCCAATCGGTGATGAATAACGCACCGGATGCGAGCACTGACGATCAGACTGCATAGAGCTTTTTGCACTTACAGTATCCAAGCCGTCCCTGTTGGGGCGGCTTTTTTGATGGCATGTTTCTAGATCAAAGAGGTACCCGATGCTCGACCAATTTTCTCATCGCCTTGCGACGCGTGCCGATGAGCCCGCCATAATTGAGTTAATGCGGGCTGCGATTGCAGAAAATATGAAAGCATTTTTGTCGGCGGCAGAGATTACGGCCGCGCAAGAATCGATGGGGCTGGACAGAACACTTATTGATGACGGGACCTATTTTTTGATCGAGGCCAATACACCCGATTGCAAAACGCTCGTCGGTTGCGGTGGATGGGGCAAACGAAGGACGCTCTACGGTGGTGACCACACTAAGGGCCGAGATGATAGTTTTTCTAACCCGGCGACTGATGCAGCGCGGATCCGCGCTATGTACACTCACCCAAGGTGGACACGTCGCGGTATCGGAACATTGTTGTTGGACCTAGGCGAGGCCGCCGCAAAGTCTGCCGGATATAAAACAATAGAATTAGGGTCTACGGTTCCCGGGGAGCCACTTTATCGCGCCCGCGGGTATGTTGAATTTGAACGGGATATTGAGCGAACCGAAAATGGAGCGGTCAATACAATCATTCGAATGCGAAAGTCGCTTTAGCTCCATTATTATTGATCACCTGAAGCGATCACTTCCGCGTCATATTGTTCAGTATCTGCACTGATTGTTTCAGAATCGCTGAACTCTTTAATGACTTCGTCACAGCCATCATGGACAAAGGCGAGATCGTCAATCAAAAAGCGTAATACATCGCCGCCGGGCTGACGTTTATCGCTCACCATGCTGACGCGAATATTTTTTGCGCGCCCACCCAGATAGTACGCGCCAGCCATGTGCCGCCAACGTACAGTATTTTTTGTCCATGCAAACGAAGTGCTGGCGGGCGGCAAGGGGGTGCCCATTTCATCCTCACCTTCAATTTTTACAGTGAAGTTTTCGCCTTCTTTTCCGCCAGTTGGGTATATCGCCATTGTCACCACACAGACGGGTTTGTCGAATTCCACCAATAGCGGCGCATTCAGATAATTTACATACCCAAGCGCAAATTCACCGCTTGGTGCTGCTTCATAGGTGCACATAGAGTCATAATAAAACCGTCGCTGCCCATCACAAATTTGTCGCGTGACACCACGCCCAAAACGTACGCCGTATTTTTCGGCATAGTCGTTGCGAACAATTTCACCGTGTTTGCCTGGCGGTGGTTCAAAATTGACAACCGTATATGGTGCGTCGCCGGATGGTGGCGACGGTTCGTTGTACCGTTTTATAACCCCTGTAATGGTGGCGGGGTTCGTATCTTTATCCGGGTCAGGACCAATCCCATTTTCGTGAACCTGAGCATGAGCTGGAAAAGCCAGAAAACTGGTGGCTATAGATATCATTCTTAGTTTTGTGTGGTGCATAACGCCGTACTCCCCTTGGGTGATAATACCGCGCAGAGCATTTTTGTTCCATCGCGAAATGAAAGAGTAAAAACCACAATAAAACAATGGATTGCGTTTTTCGGTGTATTTTTGTCGGTCTAGGGAGACATAAACTTGCGACGATTGGGGAGATGCTCGGTGCAGTGGTTTTCGCTCAACGGGGCGACTGTCTGCTGAATAGCGGAACCCAGGACACGAATCGGTGACGATTTTTATGGAGATCAATTCGATACTAAAAATAAAAAACGACCCCGCATAGGTGGGGTCGTTTATCAGTTTACTTTGTGGTTTTTTATTCGATTTCGTAAATCATCGAGATGGTTGCTGATACGCTGGATTCACCCGCTTCCATAGGAACGGCGCTATCGGCGGCCATTTCCATACGTGCGCCATACATTTTCGGTGACGGCGCTTGAGAATAACCATCTTGGATAGTGATAAGGCGACCCAAACGAACGCCGGCAGCATCAGTCAGAAGTTCCGCTTTGGCTTTTGCATCGGCAACCGCATTGCGACGTGCTTTTTCATAAAGTGGTTTTGGTTCGTCGAATGAAAATGAAATGCCGTTTAGCGAATTCGCGCCGGATTGAACGGCCTGATCAATCACCGATCCAGCTTTGCTAAGGTCGCGCAATCTGACGGTGACATTGTTCGATGCCGTGAAACCGATGACTTCGGGCTGTGAGCGATTTTTCTCATAATTGTATCGTGGGTTCAGTGACAATCCTGAGGTTTGGATATCGCGATCCGCAATGCCAAGCTCTTTCAGCTTTTTGATTGTGGCGGACATATTTGATGAATTCGCGCGAAGCGCATCGGCCGCGGTGAGTGCATCGCTTTGGACACCGACATTAATGACGGTCATATCTGGTACAGCACTGGCGGTACCTTCGCCCGAAACGGTAATGGTTCTTGCGGGGGTGGATGCGTCGGCTGCGGAGGCATCTTGAGCGGCACAACCCGTGAGCAAAACGGCTAGAGCGATAGGTGCAAGTAGTGGACGCATAGAGTTTGATCTCCTCGATTTCTTGCGCGTATGAGACAGCGAAGGAAAGGCGAAATCAAGGCGGAAGGTGCGGCGGATTTGTGACGATTTAGCGAGGGAATATCTCTATTCTGGGCTTTCATGCGAATGCATTTGCTGATAATAGGGCGCACCCGATTTCGCGACATTGTCGTTTCGGGCCTGTAGCTCAATTGGTTAGAGCTGGCGGCTCATAACCGCTAGGTTGGGGGTTCGAGTCCCTCCGGGCCCACCAGCCTTTGCCTCTCGACGAATTGCGTTGCAATTCGCCTCTGCGTGCTCAACGTCGGCAATGTTTCAAGTTTTGGTCCTTAAAAGGAAACCTTGATTGATTGAACGACGCCCGGAGTACTGTAGGGGATTTGAAGATCTTCAATTAGTTCGATTGCACTTAATCGCCCAATAAAGGTTTCTACGCCGGGGTGAGCGAGTTGCGACACTTGTTGGGTTGCAATGATTTTCCCATCGATGATCAACGATAAATGGTTCATCTTATCTTCGGGCGTTCGTTCAAGTTGGACGCTGATGCTGTGATCACCGGGCGCTAGCGTATCGGGCGACGTTATGGTGATTATATCTTTTTCAAGGTGGCTTGCGCGATAGACCAATAATGGTTTTCCGTCATCTATAAATAGACCCCAACCGCCGAATCGATTCCCTCGCGTAATGATCGGGGCGCTTTCGGCCTGATTGCTCACGGTCACCTTCGCATCGACCGTCCAGTCGCTATAAAGGCTAGGAAAGGCCGTACCAGAATAGGCTGTCGTTCTTGGGTAGAACACAACCTTATCTCTGCCCTCGAATGCATTTGGGCGCTTATCGGGTGAGAAGCGTGGGAGAAACTCGTCACTGATGGGAAGGACTGAATTTTTTGTGGCAACGTCGGTGAAGTCTTTGCGCAAGCTGCTTAATTTTTTTGGCATTTCTGTTGCCAAGTTTTTATCTTGGGAAAAATCTTCGTCTACGTTGTATAGCTCCCAAGAATAGTCCTCCGAAATATAACCATAGCCGGGCAAACGGCGGGGCGTAGTTGATGCCATCCATCCGTCTTTATAGAATGCACGGTTCCCCATGATTTCAAAATACTGTTCGTTTCTTTGATCTTTCGCATCGGCGGAATTGAAAGAGTACATCATGCTGGTTCCGTCAATGGGCTGTTGCTTTACGCCCTGAACCTTTTTGGCTGGCTTGATGCCTATGGCCTCGAAAATGGTCGGCGCAATATCGGTAATGTTGTGGAACTGAGACCGCAATTCCCCTTTTGCTTTAATGTACTTTGGCCAGGATATAACCAGACCATTCCGTGTACCGCCAAAATGCGAAGCGTATTGTTTACCCCATTGAAACGGCGTATTCAAAGCCCATGCCCACCCCGTAGGCAGTACGGGTTGAGATTTAGCTGTACCGATTAAGTCTATATTTTTTTCCATGTCGATTTCACTTGTGTCGATAGACGCAAACATCGCAATTTCGTTTAGTGCGCCATCAAGTGTCTCCGTCGCAGCGCCGTTGTCCCCTTGGATGAAGATGACGAGCGTGTTGTCTAGCTCACCAGCTTGTTCTAATTCGTCGAGGATTCTGCCTATCTGCTCATCGCAATAAGCCAGCATGGCGGCATAGGCCTCCATTATGCGCGCATCGAATTTTTGTTGCTCAGGTGTTCTTGATGACCACGCAGGGATTTGCGGCGGGCGTGAAGTCAGCTTTGCGGAAGTCGGTACGTTTTTTGTTGATTGTTGCTGCGCGAATATTCTTTCGCGCATAACATCCCAGCCATCGTCAAACTGACCTCGGAAACGTTCTAACCATTCATCGGGGGCTTGGATGGGGGCGTGCGCTGTAGCGGTGGAATAATATAAAAGAAACGGCGTATCCGGAGCATAAGTGTTTTGTTGACGTAGCCAGTCTATAGCATGGTCCGCAAAATCGCGCTCAAGGCTATAATTTTTACTTGGGTGAAGTTCCACTTGGTTTCGATTTTCGATGAGCGTCGGCGCGAATTGATCCATGTAAGATAGGTTGTAACCATAGAAATAATCAAAACCTAATCCGTTTGGCCATCGATCGAATGGGCCCATTGGTGTGTTTTCCCAAACGGGTGTGTTGTGGTTCTTTCCGATCCACGCTGTGTCGTAACCATTGAGGCCAAGAATATCGCCAATCGTTGCAGCACTTTCTGGAATGACGGAAGTATAGCCGTCCCGATCGAGGCTAAGGTCGTTAATGGCACCAGTATTAACGGCATGGTGATTGCGTCCGGTCAACAACGCGGCGCGGGTGGGGGAGCACATTGCGGTCGTGTGGAAGCGATTATAACGTAATCCGTTCTTAGCCAGCCGGTCTAAGTTTGGCGTAGGGACAATTCCGCCAAAGGTGCTGCTTGCGCCGAAGCCGACATCATCGGTCATAATGATCAGGACGTTTGGCGCGTCTTTAGGCGCAGTCGGAGGAGACGGGTAGTGCTGCCATTGATGTTTTGCTTCAGGTGAACGGGCTTCTTGTTCTGCGGCCGCAGCGCTTGAGACCATAATGATGGCCGTGCTCATTAAGAATGCGAGTTTTCCGATAGAACAGCGCGACATGCCATCTCCATGGGTTAGGGATTCTTGGTCCATAGATTATGTCATGTCTTGTGCGGCCCAATTGCTCAGGAGCGCATATTACTTTGGCGAAAATATTATGCTAAGTTGTGTTTACGGCAGCGTGTTTATTGTTGGCCGGGCCGCAATTAAGCCATTGCGGCTTCTCACTAATTTAAAACATTGAATTTTTATTTTGTGCTGTTGCGGGGACGATCTGGAGAACGTCCCAGTGTTCCACAATTTTTCCGTCTTCGTTGAAACGAAAAATGTCTATTCCCGCATAGTCGTGATCTCCTGGCCATTGTTGATGGCAATGAAGGATTACATGATTGTTATCTTGAAAAGCCCTTTTGATTGTCACTCGTTTGCCCGGATATTCTGACGCCATCCGTTCGAAATACTCGACAAATGCTTCTTTCCCGTCGGCAACTTCAGGATTGTGCTGAACATATTCATCGCCGACATAATTCTCTATGGCCTCGCGAGGTGCGCATTGATTGAACATTAGGTCATAAAAGTTTTTGGCGGCCTGCGTTAGTTCATTGGAATTATTTGTCATGCCGAAACCCTCTGAAGCTGAATGCCCGCTATGGCATTATTTGAAAAAATGAACGTTACAATGTGCATAATTGATAGGCATTTCACGCCCATATATTGATATTTGGGCGTGATTGGTGCTTCTTCCGAAAAATTCGACAATATTACCGTGTACGGAGGGAGTTATGCGGTGAAGCGCGCTACACTTCTGTCAAAATTTCTTCGTATGGCAGTCTCGATTTTGGCAGTGCTGCGTTAAAATCAGTTTCCGGGTCATGATAACCAAGTGGAACGACAACTAAGCTGGAAAAGCCTTTTTCACGTAGTCCAAATTCGTCATCGAGAGCTTTGATGTCAATTCCTTCCATTGGTGTTGCGTCGATACCGAGTGTCGCGACGCCAAGAAGGAACTGGCCAATGTTCAAATAAACTTGTTTGTCCATCCAATGCTGTACGTCTTTAAAATCTTGCTTATGCAAGTTTACGAACATACTCCGTGCAGCATGCATTTGAGGTTTAAAGGTGTCTTTATCGCCGTCGAAACGTCCGTCTTTGTCTTCTTGTTCAAGCACTCGATTCAGAAAATCATCTTCGATGGCAAGGCGACTAGCGAATACGACCACATGTGATGCATTGATAATTGCATTCCGATTAAACGGATACAAACGCTCAGTGGACTTTGCGATGCGTTCTTTCCCTTCGGTGGTCGATGCGAGAATAAAGTGCCAAGGTTGAGCGTTCGTGCTTGATGGGCTGAACCGAAGTAGCTCTTTGATTTTTTCTATTGTCTCGTCAGGGATTCTTTTTGAGGGGTCATACGTTTTCGTCGCGTGACGTTTTTTGGCATAGTAAGTGATATCGTTGTCCATGATCATATCTCTCTAATTTGCATGAAGTTTAATGAGTCCGTGATGCGGACTGATTTGCGGAAAGGGTTTTGGCAGAAAGACTGACGATGCTGTGATCGAGTGTTGGAAACACGAAGGGCGTGACGTCAGATTTTGATGCCGACTGCGATTTGCGGGGATGAAAATTCTTAGACCGTTTTTGTATTTTGGCTGTGCCAACGCTGCTTTCAGCGCGGGCTATAAGGTTCATCCAATTGGTTTGTCTGTGCATCATGATACGGTCCTTTCTCTCGTGGCCCGTATCTAACAATTTTTTAAAATAGAACTATCTGTATAAAACTGAAAACATTATTCCAAAAATCAAAACAATAGGCGTCACAGTAGGGTGCCGTATTGCGCCTGGTTCGTCTCGATAATGCGGCTTTGCATGAAATCTAGAAATGCTTTGACTCTTGCTGGCATTAGTCGTCCCGGGGGGCGAACGGCCCAAATTTTGGTGTCTGGCCTGAGTTTAAATTTCGGCAGGACTTGTACCAATCGCCCAGCTTTTAGATCTGGTCCTGAATGCCATAGCGCTGTGTGTCCGATACCCATCCCGGCCAAGACCCACGCGCCGACGGCATTCCCTAAATTGACTTTGACTGGACCGGTTATCCGGGCTTCGTGAACGGTGCCGTCTTCGGCCATCAAACGCCATAGACGAGTTTCTCCTAAAGGAATGCAGATATGATCTGCTAAATCTGCGGGAGTTTCCGGCGTTCCCGAACGCGCAAGGTATTCCGGGGAGGCAACCAGAGCTTGAGGGTTGTCATCAATTTTCTGCGCTAAGAGCGTTGAAGGAACAAGTTCACCAATTCGGAAAGCGAGGTCATATCCTTGCTCAACGATATCAACGATCGAGTCCGTCAGGTTTAGATCTAGCGTAACATCACGGTACTGATCGATAAATTCGGGAATGAAGGGCACTATATGTGATCGCGCGAAAGAGGCAGATGAAGTGACGCGTATGTGACCTGCAACAGATTTCGCCGTGAGTGAAAGTGCTGATCGGGCATCCTCGACATCGTTCAGAATTCGTTTCGCGTGCTCCAGGAAGATTTCTCCATCTGGTGTCAGTGAGATCGCACGTGTTGTCCGATTGAACAATTTCACACCAAGTTCAGCTTCAAGTGCTTGAATGCGTTGAGTTGCATTGGTCGGTGATAGCTTAAATTCCGTGCCCGCTCGTCCGATGGCACCTAGCGCTGCGACACGGACAAATAGCTCAAGGTTTTTTACATCGAAGGACAATTTTAATTCTCGCTAGGTGACTGGTGCCGTGGTCTTTCTTTGGGTGGGGCAAGGTTGCACCGAGCGACGTCGTCAATAAAGCCAAAAGCGAAAGCTAAAGAGGGTCGAGTTTATAGGCGCGGGTTGTTGGAAATCCGGAATTTTCGAAAATCGAATAAATTTCCTATATTTTGCATTCTGGTACTGTGTTGATTATGCAACAATGCGTGAGAAAACAAATACTTAAGGGCATTTCTGATTTTATCTGCTCATATATCTTTCGTTTTTCGAATTACCCCCTATAACACGAACGTCACCATTATCCGTCGGCATGACCAGATCTGATGCGCGAGAGCGCGTCGTTGCGTCCCGACGTCACTAGGCCCTCCGGTTGGGGCGGGCCCAAGAATCCGAGGATTACTCTGTGAAACACTTTTTGACCGGCGCATCTCTGATCGCCGTTTCTTCCGTTATGTCCAGCGCGGCTTTGGCGCAGGTTGATGAAATTGTGGTTACAGCCACCAAGCGGAGCGAAAGCGCGCAAGATATCCCAATTGCTGTACAGGCGTTGGGGGAAAAATCCCTTGATGAACTCGATGTTGATGTGTTCTCGGATTATCTTCAGCAGCTTCCCGGCGTTACCGCCGGCGGCAGCGGACCCGGTCAGGGTACAATTTATGTGCGTGGCGTAGCCTCTTCTACGCCGACGCTAACAGTTGCGGGTGTGGCTGGCCTTGCGCCGAATGTGGCTCTCTATCTGGATGAGCAACCGGTGACACAAGTTGGCCGAAATCTCGACGTGTATGCGGTTGATTTAGAGCGTGTAGAGGTGCTTTCGGGGCCGCAAGGCACATTGTTTGGATCAAGCTCTCAGGCGGGAACGATCCGTTTGATTACAAACAAGCCAAATCTGGATGGTTTTTCTGCAACCTTGAGCGGCGGTGTTTCGTTCACTGAAGGTGGCGAAATGTCGAATAAAGTTGAGGGTGTAGTAAACATTCCGGCTACGGACCGCCTTGCGTTTCGCGGTGTGATTTATTCTGATCAGCGCGGCGGATATATTGATAATGTTCAAGGCACGCGTGATGCCTCTGAGTCTGGACGGTTTAGACCAGCCGGTACTGTGCGTCGGAATGGCGTCGTTGTTGATTCATCTCAGAATGGATTTCAGGCTGGGGCCGATCTGTCGGGCGTAAATTTCATCGAAGCCAACAATTCGAGCCTCGTCGAAGAAAACTTCAATGATACCGATTATCTTGGTTTCCGTTTGGGGGCTTTGTATGAGGTGAATGACGACTGGCGTGTTTACGTAAATCATTCGCGCCAGCGGATCGAATCTGATGGTGTCTTCTTTTATGATCCAGAGCTTCCTGATCCAGATCAGCTATCCATTCAGCGATATTCAAATGATGAATTAGAAGATAGCTATGGCTCCACGTCGTGGACAGTTGAAGGGCGTCTTGGCGCGTTGGAAGCGCTTTACACGGGTGCATATCTCGATCGCAAATCACAGCAAACTATTGACTATACTGATTACCTCTTTGTTGGTCAGTATCTTCCATATTATATTTGTGATGGTTCGGTGAGCTATCCGGGCGCATCGGACCCAAGTGGTAATTGTCAGGCACCGAATTTGTTTGTGAATTCGTTGACCAATACGACAGTCTTTACTCAGGAGTTGCGTTTCAATACGCCAAAAGACAAACGCGTTTATGCGACTATCGGTGGGTATTATAGCGATCAAAAAATTGAAGAGCGGAATGATTTCACCTATCCCGGTTCAATGTTCGCTGAAAGCTTTACGCCAGGTGTATTCGGGTTTGCACCGAACTTTCCGCTCCCGGGTGCGCTAACGACTGACCCTGGGCCGGCACCCGACGGTGTGATATTTAGAAATGATATTACCCGTACAGATGAACAGATCGCGTTGTTTGGCGAGGTTACAGTTGATGTCGTACCGGAACTGATTTCTGTTACCGGTGGTGTTCGCTGGTACGATATTAGCGTTGATCTCGAAGGATCTGCGAATTCGTCATTCGGAAACTTTGGACAAACTGAAGATCAGCAAGTTTTTGGTGCCAATCTGACTACGCTTTATAATGGCTCCAGTTCGGTTGTTATTGGTGGCGAAACGGTGGATCTGCCGGATCAGGCAACGACGGATGGATTTATCTTTAAGGGGAATTTGACGTTTACCCCGACAGATAATTTGCTCTTCTATGTAACTTACTCTGAAGGTTTCCGTTCGCCGCTGCTTAATCGTCCTGCGGGTGCTGGCGGAATTGTTCCAGGTATGGTCGATACTGATGAATTGACCAACTATGAAGCCGGTTGGAAAATGAGTCTCTTTGAAAATACGTTACAGATCAATGGTAACGCGTTCATCATGGATATCGACCGTTTGCAGACAACAATTTTTGATCCAAATATTGTCAATCTTTTCTTCTCAGATAACGCGGCCAATGCACAAGTAAAAGGCATTGAGGGCGATGTTATTTGGGCACCTTATCAAGTCGAAGGCTTAACGGTAGCTGGTGCATTTTCGGTGCTTGATACCGAAATTAAAGAAATCCTTACGGCGACGACGGCGATTGCTCCTGTGGGTAGCGATCTCGCACATGCGCCAACATTCCAGGGCAACCTTCGGGTTCGCTATGAATGGAATGTCGGCGACGATATGACTGCGCATGTGATGCCGCAAGTGACGTATTCCGGTTCATCATGGAGCGATATCGTTGCGATCAACCGCGCAAAACAAGATGCGTATATGTTGATGAATGTTTCCGCAGGTATTGCCAAAGATAATTGGCGGCTTGATTTGTTCGCAGATAACCTGACGAATAAGCGTGCAGACCTGAATAACTTTTTTGGTTATGACCGGAACCGGATCACAATTAATCGGCCACGCACATATGGTATGCGTGTGACGGTGGACTTTAACTAGACCGGTACAATAATCACAGCGAATAGTAATAGGCACTCCTTGTGGGTGCCTATTACTTCTTTAAGGGCTAGATAAGTGATAGTGTTAGGGCCTTATGGCGCAAACTGACCAGAAAAAATCCGACGCAATTATCGCCGCACAGAAACTAATCACTCAAGGAAACCTGAGTGAAGCGCACGAATTGTTGAAAGATGTTTTACTGTCGTCGCCTGACAACCCTGACGCACTTTATATGAGTGCGGTATGTGCTCGTTATGCGAAAAATATTGATGGCGCATTCGGGTTTCTGAAAAGACTGCAAGAAACTGTTCCTGATTTTGGGCGTGGTTTACAAGAGCAGGGGCATTTGTATCGGGGAATCGGTGCAATCGATAAAGCGCTAAATGCATATGCCCGCGCAACTCAAGCAAATCCCGGACTGGATGCAAGTTGGCGCGCGCAGAGCGAAATTTTGAAAGAACTAGGGCGCGAGCGTGAAGCTGAACAAGCTGCACAACAAGCAGAGCGATTAAAACAGCTACCGCGTGAATTGTTAGGGGTTTTGAATTTTCTGCACGAAGGAAAATTATTGAAGGCAGAAAAATTATGCCGCCATTTCCTTCAGCATCATCCACACCATATCGAAGCAATGCGTTTGCTTGCGGATATTGGCACTCGATTAGGGGTTTTGGACGAGGCAGACTTTCTGCTGGAAAGCGCCATTGCGTTTGAACCCGATAATATCCAGCTTCGTCTCGATTATATTCAGTTGCTGCGAAAACGACAAAAATTTGAGGCGGCATTAACGCAAGCCAAAGCGCTTTATGACCGCGAACCAGAAAATCCGTTATTCCAGTCCCATTATGCAATTGAGAGTCTACAGACGGGTGATTTTGAACGTGCACTTGAGCTTTTTGATTCGGTCCTGGAAATGTTGCCGAATGATCCAGCCACACTCACGTCTCGTGGGCATGCATTAAAAACTTGGGGTCACCAAAAAGAGGCAATAGCCTCTTACCGGATGGCCTATCATGCGAAACCGAACCATGGCGACGCATATTACGGACTTGCCAATCTAAAGACCTATCGGTTTACGGATGAAGAGATCAGGTCGATGCGTGCCGCAGAGGCGGCCGATGAAACACCATTCCGCGATCGCTTTCATTTGAGTTTTGCTTTGGGCAAGGCATATGAAGATCGTAGCGATTATGAAACCGCGTTTGAATATTATGCCCGCGGTAACGAGCTAAAAAGGCTTCAAAGCTCGTATAATGTCGATGACATGGACGCAGAACTCAAAAGGCAATCTGAGGTTTGCACCACAGAGTTGTTCGAGAAGTTTCAAAATGCAGGTCATGATGCGCCGGACCCGATATTCGTGGTCGGGTTACCACGGGCAGGATCGACATTGCTTGAGCAGATACTGGCATCTCATTCACAAGTAGACGGAACTTTAGAGCTTCCGAATATTCTATCTCTTTCACAAAGCCTTCGAGGCAAAAAACGAATGAGCGACGAAGCGGAATATCCTGCCGTTTTACATAAGTTGACGCCGGACCATCTGGCGCAAATGGGACAGGCGTATATTGAAGACACGCGTATCCATCGCCAATCTGCGCCATTTTTTATTGATAAGATGCCAAATAATTTTCGGCATATTGGATTAATTCACCTTATCTTGCCCAATGCCAAAATTATTGATGCTCGCCGCGAACCGATGGCGTGTTGCTTCAGCGGCTTTAAACAGCTCTTTGCCGAGGGGCAAGAATTCACTTATGGGCTTGAACAAATTGGGCGCTATTATCGAGGGTATACGGAACTTATGCGTCATTGGGACGTTACCCTGCCGGGGAAAATTCTGCGCGTGCAACATGAAGACGTTGTAGGTGATCTCGAAGGACAAGTTCGGCGTATGCTTGAGTTCTGCGGATTGCCGTTCGAGCAGGCCTGCGTTGATTTTCACACGACGGAACGATCAGTGAGAACAGCCAGTTCCGAGCAGGTTCGCCAGCCGATTAGCCGTTCTGGCATTGACCAATGGCGTAAATTTGAACCCTATCTGGGCACATTAAAAGAAGCATTAGGCCCAGCATTGACGGAGTATCGTGCGTGACGATTGAATCTGAAGAATTGTTACCGGAAGAATTAGCGCCGGCTGAATCTATCTATGACACTGATTACGAAACTGGGCAGGACAACATTGAGGTCTACGGCCTCGATATTCATAACCCGGTATTTTTTATTAGTGCTGTTTTGATTCTCGTATTCTCTGGATCTGTACTCATATTTCCGGACAGTGCGGGCACGGCGCTGACCGGGGCTCGCGATTGGACGCTGAATACATTTGACTGGTTTTTTGTCCTGGCGACGAATCTCGTTTTTCTATTTTGCTTGTTTATTTGGTTTTCACCATTCGGCAAAATCCGGTTTGGTGGTGCCGATGCAAAACCAGACTTCGGGATATTGTCGTGGCTTTCTATGCTGTTCTCAGCGGGTGTCGGCATTGGGCTTTTGTTCTATGGGGCGGCAGAACCAACTGCATATTACACAGATTGGTTTGGTACACCGCTAGACGCAGCTGCACGGACACCGGAGGCCGAAAGGCTTGCGTTCAGCGCAACCATCTTTCACTGGGGCGTAACGCCGTGGGCAATCTATGCGGTTGTCGGTATGTCGCTCGCTTTTTTCACGTTCAATAAAGGGCTACCGCTGACCATTCGTTCAGCATTTTACCCACTGTTTGGCGAGCGGGTATGGGGGTGGCCGGGCCATATCATCGACCTTTTAGCCGTGGTGGCGACGTTGTTCGGCCTTGCAACATCCCTGGGGCTGGGGGCAAAGCAAGCCGCAAGTGGGCTCGAATTTTTGTTCGGAATTGATAATGGGCTTGGAACGCAGATAATTCTAATCAGTGGCATCACAGCCATGGCTATCATTTCAGTCGTACGCGGACTGGACGGTGGTGTACGTTTATTGAGCAACATAAATATTGTTCTTGCTTTAATGCTGCTGGTTTTTGTGGTGTTAGCCGGGCCAACACTTGCGATCCTGAAAAGCTTTGGCGCGAATGCATTCTATTATGTAGCGGACAGCCTGCGGCTGAGTAATTGGATCGATCGTGAAGATACAGAGTGGTTTCACGGTTGGACGATATTTTATTGGGCGTGGTGGGTTTCTTGGTCACCCTTCGTTGGTAGTTTTATCGCGCGCATTTCACGTGGTCGAACCATTCGTCAGTTTCTTTCTGCCGTGCTGGTCATGCCTGTTGTTGTCGCGATCGTTTGGTTTAGTGCATTTGGCGTCACGGCAATTGAACAAGTAAAATCTGGTATTGGCGAATTGCCTGCGGGTATTTCAGACGTCTCGCTGGTGCTTTTTCAGATGCTTGAGAACTTGCCTCTTCATGAGATTTCATCCTTTGTTGCAATCGTTTTGTTGATTGTGTTCTTCGTCACCTCTTCTGACTCTGGGTCGCTCGTGATCGATAGTATTACTGCTGGCGGTAAGTTGCATGCGCCAATTCCACAACGCGTTTTCTGGGCGACGATGGAAGGGCTCGTTGCGATTGTTCTGCTGGTGGGCGGTGGGGCCGCGGCGCTGACCTCGTTACAAGCGGGCGCAATTACAGCCGGATTACCATTTACGGTTGTGTTGCTTGCTTGTTGTGTCAGCCTCTATCTCGGTCTACGGGAGGAGAGAGCTGGCAAGTAATTGTCGGCATCGCCTGAACGCGAGTGATTGCCAATGACCAGCCGACTAGACCATGCTTTGATTGCGCTACGCCAAATTTTGCGTGCCACTGAGATTAGCTCGCGGGCATTAGCGAAGCAGTGCGGCCTGACGCCGTCACAATTGATACTGATGGAAGTGATTGCCAAAGTTGGGGCGGCAACGCCGACCGTTCTGGCGCGCGAAGTTTCCCTCAGCCAAGCAACGGTTTCGGCCCTACTTGATAAGCTTGAGCAACGCGGGTTCGTGCAACGAAAACCCGATGCAAAAGACAGGCGTCGTGTGAGTGTCGTTTTGACCGAGGAAGGTGTCTCTATTTTGGAGAATGCACCAAGTATCTTGCAACAAAGATTTGAGCATGGTTTCGATAAGCTACAAGATTGGGAGCAGTCATTTCTCGTTGCTGGGCTGGAGCGTACCGTTATGCTTCTCGATGCGGAAGAACTCGATGCAGCGCCAGTTCTCGATGTGGGTGTGATTGGCAATACATCGGAAGGATGATGTATGAGCGAGAAAGCTGCCAGGCCGAGAAAGGCAAAATCGATAGCGCCTCTGTTGCGGCTCGATAACACGAGCAGTCGATCGTTACAGGCCCAATTACGCTCACGTATTTTTGAGGCGATCAGCAACGGAATTTTCCCACCCGGACAAAAACTTCCGTCATCACGTAAACTTGCTGATGAATTAGGCGTTGCACGGAACACTGTGTCGCTAGCATATCAACAATTGATATCAGAAGGGCATTTGGAATCGCGTGAACGTAGCGGCGTGTTCGTGGCGAAGCGGTCAATCAGAGCGCTCGCATCGAGTGATTTGGTGGTTGGTAAACACACAGCTATTCAAAGCTCGATCGCGCGCGATAAGATTGTCCTCCCTGCGTTGGGGCATAGTCGTTTTCAGTGTCCGCCCGATTGGCAACAATATAAATACCCGTTTCTTGAAGGACGCTATGATCGGTCATTGTTCCCAGTTGCCGAATGGCGTGAAGCGAGCCGACTGGCTTTGGGCGTCAATGAAGTTGCCGATTGGTCAACTGATATTGGTGATGTCGATGATGAAATGCTTATTGATGAAATCCGTACCAAACTTTTACCACGACGTGGGATCGCCGCTGGGCGCGATGAAATTTTGATAACTGTTGGCGAGCAACAGGCGCTATCGCTTGTGGCGGAACTGTTTGTGAAGCCGGGTGTCCGGGTGGGCGTTGAGGAGCCAGGGCTTCCCGAAATGCGAGAATTATTGTCGTTACGCGGTGCGCAAACTTCATTTCACCCTATCGATGACGAGGGGCTTATTGTCGATGATCAACTCGGTGGTCGTGATTTGGTTCATGTTACCCCCAGCCGACAGCGCCCGACCGGGGTTACACTCTCGATTGAACGCCGGAAAAAATTACTACAGATCGCGAAAGCCGATAATTTCTTGATTATAGAAGACGACTTCGAATGCGAGATGAACTACCTACAAGATGCGCTTCCAGCTATTCGTAGTTTGGATCAAGATGGACGAGTCCTCTATGTTGCTTCGTTATCTAAGGTTCTTGCGCCGGGGTTACGGTTGGGTTTTTTGGTTGCGCCACCAGATGTCATTGCGGCGGCAAGAAAATTACGGAACTTGACGACGCGTCGGCCCTCGCCAAATAATCAGCGTACGGCAGCGTTTTTCCTTTCGTTAGGTCATTATGACACCATGCTAACGCGTCACGCAAAGATATATGAAGAACGTCTTATTGCGCTGCGCGATGCATTAAATCATTATAGGCCTCTTTCTATTGCCATTCCTGCTGTTGCGGGTGGTACGTCCTATTGGGTTCGAGGCCCCGGTTCGCTCGATGGAGATAATCTTTTAAAAGAAGCTGAAGCCCACGGAATTCTAATTGAGCCGGCGCGGGATTATTTTTCGACTGTGCACGGACGTTCTAATATGTTCCGGATGGGCGTGACGAGTATTCCAGCGGAAAATATAAGGTCAGGCGTTCAGCAGCTCTCTGCGTTGATGCGAAACCTTGAGGAAAAGAAGTTATCGCCATCGGGGCAGGCAATAGAAAAGCGGCTGACTGGCAAAGAGATCAAGCGCTGTCTTTCTGATGTAACTCTCCGATACAAGACCGTGTATGGCGAGCCATGTAACATCATTTTATCAAATGACGGAAAGATGGATGGTCGTGCGGGCTACGCTAATGAAGACCGGGATGCCGGTGAATGGTGGGTCGAGGGCGAGCGTTGGTATCGTCAATGGGCGCGTTGGGCCTATGGCGAAGTTGCGGGCTTTTACGTTGAACTCGTTGGTGACAGAATATTCTGGCTGGACGACGGTGGAAATCGTGTTGATCATGCGGTTATCGTCCGCGACGGGAATGACACAGCGGAGCGCTAAACCTTTCTGGCTCCATTAATCATCAAAAACTGGACCTAATAGAGCGGCAACAACTTTGTCAGCTTACCTGCACGGAATTTGATCTGCGGCGATGATGGGCTGCGGAGCTGTAGGAGCATGCATGTCAAAACTTGGGATAGCCGCAATTCAGCTAGCAGGCGATAAAAATAATAATTTTGATCTTTTTGAGCGCGAAGTTCGCGCGATAGCGCGGCGGTTTCCATGGGTTAGTTTGGTCACGGTTGGTGAGTTGGCGCTACATGGCGCGAGCATCGACGCCGCTGAGGAGGCAAACGGTCCGACGGAAACACGGCTTAAAGCGCTCGCTGCGGAGCTAGGGTTGTGGCTTGTGCCGGGGTCAATATACGAAAAGCGCGAGGGCAAGATTTATAACGTGACTCCGGTGATTAATCCGGAAGGTGAGATAATCGCACGTCACGATAAAATGTATCCATTTTTGCCCTACGAAAAAGGCGTAGCAACAGGATCGACATATTGTGTGTTTGATGTTCCCGGCGTGGGGCGGCTTGGCGTCGCGATTTGTTACGATATGTGGTTCCCCGAAGTTATCAGAACGCTAGCCGGGATGGGAGCTGAGGCAATTTTACTCCCGACAATGACGAATACCATTGATCGTGATGTCGAAGTCGCTATCGCACGGGCAAATGCCGCGATTAATCAATGCTATTTTATCGATGTGAATGTCGCCGGTGCCCAAGGAAATGGGCGGTCAGTGTTTTATGGGCCTGGCGGCGAGCTATTACACGAATGCGGTAGCGGTCGCGATATTGTAACTCTGGAGTTGAACTTTGAGCAGGTACGCAATGCCCGCGAACGCGGTTGGCATGGATTAGGACAGGTTCTGAAGAGCTTTCGTGACACACCAATTGAGTTTCCGTTTCATAGCTCCCACGGGCAACGGAGTCAGGAAATGGCGCATCTAGGGCCATTAGAGCTTCCAACAGCGAGCTCGCTTTCTGGAAAAGGTGAAATGAATTTTGGCGGGGAAAAACACAAACTGAAGGTAGTTGAATAGCGGGTCGAGAACGACACCTATTCTGAACGAAGAGGGGTATAGCATGAAGAGTATAAAAAATATGCAACGTAAAAACGTTATGGTGATGTCGCTACTGTGTGGCACTGCGCTATCGACATTACCAGTCGGCGTGATGGCACAAAGTTCAACCGATAACGCAACACCGCGCGTTCGTGACGAAATTACGGTCACGGCGACGCGTCGGGAACAAAGTGTAACCGATGTTCCTTACAACATTTCGGCTGTTAGCGGTGCCGCTATCGACGCGGCTAAAACCTATGACAGTGCTGAATTGCTCCGGTCAATACCGGGGGTTGGTGTGGTCGATCGCGGTGCGCGAAACTCTGGTACATTAAACCAAGTTCGAATTCGCGGTTTGAGCGTTGATGGGAATGCGCTCGGCGATTATGCAGTGTCGTCTGTCGCCTCTGTCTCAACTTATGTAAATGAAACACCAATCTTTGCTAACTTCTTGTTACGCGATCTTGAACGCGTCGAAGTTCTGCGAGGGCCACAAGGCACGTTGTATGGTTCGGGTTCACTTGGTGGAACGATCCGTTACATCACACGGGACCCACAGTTGGGCGAGTTTAGCGGGTCCGCCAGCGGATCGCTTTCTCATGCTGAAGGTTCGGGAAGTGCGGGCTATACGGTCGATGGCGTTCTGAATGTTCCGCTGTTTGCTGATGCTGCTCTTCGTGTCGTGGGAAGTTGGGCTGACTATCCGGGCATAACCGATTATGTGAATTTATATGAGCTTGATGCAGGCGGCATCCCGGTTGCCCCAAACGGAATACTAGACCCTGCGGCAACCTACCGCGAGCAAAAGGATGCAGACTATCTTGAACAATGGATGCTTCGTGCAACGTTGTTGTGGGAGCCAACGGATGCGATCAGCATTAAAGCAATGCATGCGCGTCAGTCCGATGATGTCGGCGGTCGTCGCCAACAAACAGTCAATAGCGATGGATTTGGACGTCCGTACCAAGAGTATGAAAATGGATCGATCCAGCTGGAGCCTTCTAGCCGAGATCTAAACACATCTTCGTTAGAGGTGAATGTTGACCTCGGCTTTGCAACCCTCACATCGTCAACATCGCATTATGATCATAATGGCGAAAGCACCAGTGAAAATACTGGCTTTTATGCACAGGCTGGGTTTTTGGGTTTCTATTATAACTACCCGCGCCCAATGGCATCCGCAGTTCGCTCCTATGCGGACGAAGCAGTCGTTCAGGAAATTCGTCTAGTTTCCGATACGCAGTCGACATTTGATTATGTGATTGGTGGATTCTATCGGAAGCAACAAATTGAATCGACACAACAAAGCTACTTGCGCGGGTTTAAATCCTGGTGGGATACGTTGCTACCGTTTGCTTCCGGCGCGGTTACCGGTGATCAAGATTTTGATTATGGGCGCGTGGAAAACTTTGAAGAGCTTGCTGCATTTGGTGAGCTAACATGGCACATAACACCCGACGTCGACTTAACCGGCGGCATTCGGTATTTTGATAACACTTCTGAGAATACAACCTTTATCGATCTACCGCTTTATACAGGGGTGTTTACGCCGACGACGGCATTTTTTGAAACCAGCGAAGATGACGTGTTGTTTAAAGGCAACTTGTCTTGGCGTTACACCGATAGCGACATGATCTACGCAACTGTTTCCGAAGGTTACCGTCGTGGTGGTTCAAATGCGGTTCCATTGACGGGTACATTTGCGGAAGACCCGGGTTGGCAGCGATACGATGCGGACTCTGTCGTGAACTATGAGGCCGGCCTTAAGGGCAACCGTAATGGTTTAATCTATGACCTCAGCGTCTTTTACATCGACTGGAGCGATCCACAGTTGAATACATCTACAACCAACTGGGGTTTCTTCGCCGTTCAAAATGGTGGTTCGGCCCGCACAATGGGTGTCGAGGCGCATGTGGATGGTTATTTCGCCGAAGATTTCCATTATTCACTCGGCTACACTTATGTGGATGCGGAGCTGACGGAAGATTTCTTCGCACCTGACAACGCGGTTACGCCATTTGCGCTTGATGGTGCTCGATTGCCGGGTGCTCCTGAGCACATGTTGAACTGGGCGGTGGACTATACGCATGACCTATCGACAGATTGGTCGCTTTTTGCGCGCGTTGACGGCTTCTATCAATCAGAGTCTCGCAATAGTGTAGGGACATCGCCAACATTCAACGTCCCGCTTGAAGGGTTTCAAATCTGGAACAGCACGTTGACCCTTTCAAATGGTCCCGTAAGTGCGTCGCTCTGGGTTAAGAATATTTTCAACGAAGAAGGTGTGACTGGCGTCTTCACAGAGGCTTATATGGGTACATCTCCTAGCCAAGGTTATTTTGGTAATGCCAACAAGGAAATGATATCCTTGCCGAGAACCGTCGGCATTTCGGCGACATACTCATTTTAATAAGGGTTATGGCTGGCGCTATTGCGCCAGCCATACAAACTATATGACACAACCACCGTCGCAACTCGCCAAATTGAGAGAAGCCGACGGATTGCTACGTCAACGGAAAGCGACTGAAGCAGCCGCAATTTGCTCTACGCTTTTAGACGATGATCCAGATAACACCGCAGCACTTTTAATCCGTGCAAGGTCTAGCCAAATGCGCAATGATTTGAATGCGATGCTGGCAGATGTTCAGACTGTTCTCAGGATTACGCCCGATCATCGGGACGCCGCATTGATGGAAATAGAAGGCCTTATCGCTAAAGGGCAAATTTCCAAGGCAAAATCAAGAATTGAGATTGGGGTGGAGAATGCGGGTAACGACGCTGTATATATTGCGCGGTTGGCCGAAATGCAGACTTTGGTCGGTGACTTTCAATCGGCGGCAATGTCTCTTCGCAAAGCTTTTTCGATAGAACCGGATAATGCCGCGATCATTTATAATCTTGCCAATGCGGAGCTGTCGGTTGGTGCGTTTACGGCAGCCGAACAATGTTACGATCATTTGATAGGGCTGCGACCTAATGATTACGATGCATATTACAATCGCGCGACATTGCGGCGACAGAGCAAAGACAACAATCATATCGAAGAATTAAAACGCGCATTAGAAAGCGCGCGAGGCAATGTGAATGGAGTTGTACAAGTTTGTTATGCTCTGGCTAAAGAGCATGAAGATCTTGAACAATATGCAGAAGGTTTTGACTATTTAAAACGTGGCGCGGATACACGAAAACAAAATCTAAGTTACCGTGTTGAGGACGATATTGAGACGATCCGCTTGCTGTCGGATCGTTTTAACAAAGATTATTTTTCAAAAACGCAAGACGGGTACAAAGATTTTTCACCTATCTTTATCGTCGGCCTCCCCCGTTCAGGGACCACGCTAACCGACCGTATTTTAAGTAGTCATCCCCGTATAGATAGCGTTGGGGAGGTTAATGATTTTGCGTTGGCAATGACGCGCCTTTGCGGTGCTGTTTCATCAAAAATGGAATTGGTACAGCGTTCGACCGAGATTTCAATGCAGGACCTGGGGCAAGCTTATGCGACGGCGCTCCGTAATCGTACGGCTGATGCTGATTTCATCATTGATAAGACACCGCTCAATTTTCTCTATATCGGGTTGATTGCGAAGGCCCTGCCGAACGCCAAAATAATTCATGTCATGCGTGATAATATGGATGTTGGTTTTGCAATGTACAAAACCCTTTTCCGGATGGGGTATCCGTTTTCGTATGACCTGACAGATATTGCCCGATATATTCTTGCGAAGGACGCCATGATGGATCATTGGCGGGCCGTTCTTTCGGGCCGCATCATTGATGTTGGCTATGAAGACTTAGTTGCAAGACAAGAAGAAGAGAGTAGGCGATTGATTGCCGAAATTGGCATTGATTGGGACCCAGCGTGTCTTGAGTTCGATAAAAACAAAACGGCGACCGCAACCGCTAGTGCTGCTCAGGTTAGAAGCCCCGTATACAACTCATCTGTTGGAAAGTGGAAACATTACGAAGAGCAATTACAACCGTTAGCCCTAGCATTGGGGATTGCGAATGAAACAAAATAGAATAATCGACAGTATGCGTTTTAATATGAATCCACTGGAAAAATATTCTTGGTTGATCGCAGTATTCGTCGCGTTGGTACTTTCCGGCATGACGCCGGCATCTGCGAGAGTGGTTTTCGAAGATGATTTTCAGGATGGGAATGCTGACGGCTGGGCAGGGAATGCTGGCCGAGGGGACCTTCGGCTGACGACTTTTGCGGGCAATGTTTCTGTTCGTCTTACGCGGGACGCCTCCATAGTTCGGCGTATTGAAGTTAACGAAAGTAGCACCCTGGATGTTTCGGTCGACATTGCGGCGACAGGACTAGAAAAGAACGATATCTGCAAAGTCGAGGTGTCAACGGACGCGAAAAATTGGCAGTTGCTGGGGGTTATCGGTGACGGCAAAGATGACGGAACAACATTGCATAATGTTCGTGGCAGCATCGACGCTGAAAAGGGGATAGAGTATCTCCTTGTTGGCCTTCGCGTCGATGGGAATGCCGAGAACGATATCTGTTGGTTTGATAACATTAATGTTACAAGCCAGCTTGATTTTGGTTTGCTCCAACACGAATTACCGCATGCCGTATATTGGAGTAGCGAGAATATATCTGGCGCGTTCTCAACAGCCGTTTTTGAAACACAGAAAAATGCTGGTATTCCCAAAAAGAATTATTCCGGCACCTTGAATCTAAAAGGCGGCCCCGTAGAGCATTTTGAAGTTTATAACGATGCGTTTGAATACTATCCCGAAAATCCATCCATCAAAACGCTCCCGTCACTGAGCATAAGTTTCGTTCAAAATGGTAGCGCCGTTATCCCGGTAACGCGGGGGGCGATTAAAAGTGACCACCCTGATTGGGAATGGATAATAGAGCCGGGCAACATTTGGTTGCGTGACGACGGTGAGGTTCAAATATCTCTTCCTTTTGCGTTGATGGAACGAAACGCAAATTGTGTTCACAATGGTCTGTTGACTTTCCGTATAAACCAGAAAGGACAAACCTCTTCGGCGATATACCAGATAGGTGCGGAGACTTGCGCGTATTTGCAATTTGATTTGTGGGGTACAACGTCGGTTGACTATGCTGTTCACGAAGTTGAGCAATTCCGTTCTATCAACGATGCTTACACCGAAGAGCTGTCTGCTCGTCTAGAAACAAAACCAATCGAAAATTTGCCGAATGCCAAGGAGTATGGCGCATCCGATGAAGTCGCGCCATCGTCGATGACTCTGTATGGGTATGTGGATGGACCGACCCATTATGTCGGCGGCTGTGAAACCCGGTTTGGATCCTATCCATTTTGTGACGTGATGGACGTACCATCATACTCATGGGCTAAATCTCTTGTGGGTGGCGTAGGCCTGATGCGCCTGGAAAAAATTTATCCGAATGTAAAAAATGCGTTGGTATCGGACTATGTTCCTGCCTGTACTACGGATGATTGGGCTGGGGTTCGTTTCGAAGATCTGCTGGATATGGCAAGCGGCGTCTATAATTCGGATGTTTACGACGAAGATGAAAGCTCAGCTGAGATGAGAGCTTTTTTTGTCGCGCCATCACATACCGAGAAAATAGAAATTGCTTGTAAGGGGTTTGCGCGTCAGCAGGAACCAGGAAAACGATTCGTTTATCGTACTGCTGATACGTATATTCTGGGCGTCGCTATGAACGCATTTCTTCGAGTTAAAACCGAGGATATCGAAGCGGATTTCTACGATGATTTAATTGTTCCAATTTGGAATCAGTTGGGCCTTAGTCCGCTAGTAAATAAGACGAGGCGTACTTACGATCACGAACGTCAGCCTTTTACTGGGTGGGGGCTTGTCCTTCATCGAAATGACATTGCGTTGATTTCCAACTTTCTACAGCGAGGTGGAAGAATTGAAGGCGAGCCAGTTCTGGATGAGGAAATGCTGTCGGCTGCGTTTCAGCAAAATCCGGACGATCGTGGATTGCCCGCGGTTATCGATGAGCAGCGTTATCAAAATGGCTTTTGGGCATGGAATGCTGGTCCGTCGCTAAGGTGCGAGGGCGATGAATGGATTCCGGCAATGTCCGGATATGGCGGGTTGTCGGCTGCTTTTATGCCTAATGGTTCAACCTACTATTATATCAGTGATGGATACGCATTTGCGTGGCGGCGCGCAGCGATCGCATCCAACAAACAGAAACCATTTTGTGAGGGAACGGAGTGAACATATCTGTTGAAGATGCCACGGCACAAAAGAGCATTTTTCCTCTGGCGAAGCCAGACGGATATTTGGCGGGCTTTCTATTATCGTTTCTTGCGACTGCGGGTCTTTTTTACGTCAACATTATGGCTGCGATTGTTGACGGCCTCGTGTCGGGGCTTGGACTAACCGATAGCGAAGCGGGGAACATTGGTTCCGCGAATATATACGGCGCGGCTTTAGGCGCTTTAGTTGTTATTTTTTTGGTCAAGAGAATCCCGTGGAGACTGGCCGCATTGATTGCGCTTGTCACATTGATTTTGATTGATTTGATATCGACGGTCATTACAGCGCCCGAAGTTTTAATTGTCATTAGACTGATTCACGGAATTGTCGGCGGAATGCTTGTTGGCGTATCTTATGCGGTCATCGCGCGCACGGGAAAGGCCGATCGTACGTTTGGGATTTTGCTTTTCGTTCAATTTGGCTTGGGCGGCTTAGGGGTTATGACGCTGCCAAAGCTTGTCCCTATTTATGGGGCACAATCACTATTTTTCGCTTTGGCATTGTTCAGTTTTGTCACATTGTTGATGCTTCCATTCCTTGACCATTATCCCGCAAAGAAAGCTGATAAACAGGTAACAACGACGCAGGTCGAGTGGTCGCCATTGGTGTTGACTTTACTTGCGATATTTCTGTTTCAGGCGGCCAATATGGCGTTGTTGGCATATATAATCCGTTTGGGAATGGATTATGGATTATCCCGAAGTTATGTGTCGACAGCGCTTGGTTTAGCGACATGGGTTGCATTGGCAGGACCAGGGCTGGTGATGTTTATGGGGGTTCGCTTTGGGCGTTTCTGGCCTTTGGCGTTGGTGATGATACTCACGCTTATGGGCACGGTTGCATTCCATTTTAGCGGCGAACCATGGGTTTATCTGGTGGCGAATTGCGGCACGGGAATAACATGGGGCATGGTGATGGCATATTTGCTCGGTATGGCGGCGCAATTCGATGCTGCGGGCCGTACAGCAGCCGCCGCAGGGTTTATTTCGAAACTTGGTCTTGCGTCAGGCCCAATGATCGCAGGCCAACTATTGGCAAACGGTGCAGGATTTCCAGCACTCATAAACTTCGCTTTTGTGGCGCTCTTGCTGAGTATGGTCGTAATGCTTTTCCCGGCTTTTCGCCTCGATAGGAACCGCAAAACAGGCCAGCATTAGCGCTGAAACTGGCATCATTTTATCGGCAGATCTGGACCTATAGCGTAGAGGCTGTTTACGCGACAGGTCAATGAGCAGTGGTGAGTGTAGAACATGACATTTGAAAATTTGGATCTTTTGAAAACCCAAGCCTTCATCGGTGGCGATTGGATTGATGCAACGAGTGGGGCAAGTTTTGTTGTATCAAACCCTGCGACGGGCGGTGCTATTGCAACTGTTACTAATTGTGACATCGAGGATACCAAAAAGGCAATCAAGGCTGCGGATGCTGCATTTAAATCATGGGCATCGTGGACCGCAGCGCAGCGTGCCCAAATTCTAATGCGTTGGCGCGCGCTACTTTTGGAAAACGCGCAGGCGTTAGCGGAAATTCTAACGGCAGAAATGGGAAAGCCGATCGCAGAGGCCATCGGTGAAATCAATTATGGTGCTTCGTATCTCGAGTGGTATGCGGAGGAAGCGAAGCGAGCCTATGGTGATGTTATTCCGTCAACCTCGCCATCATCACGGGCGATTGTAATCAAGCAGCCTGTCGGTGTTTGCGCTGCTATCACGCCATGGAATTTTCCGAATGCAATGCTTATGCGGAAAGCGGCTGCTGCGTTGGCCGCCGGTTGCACGATGGTGGCTAAACCCGCTGAAGATACACCGTTGTCAGCATTAGCTTTGGCCGTCTTGGCGGAAAAGGCCGGGCTTCCTGCGGGCGTTCTAAATATTGTACCAACCACCAAAGCCGCAGATGTAGGGCTTGAATTGACGACTAACCCTCTCGTGCGAAAAGTGTCATTTACGGGGTCAACGGGGGTTGGTAAGGTATTGCTTCAGCAAGCTGCATCCACCGTAAAAAAAGTGTCGATGGAATTAGGCGGTAACGCGCCGTTTATTGTATTTGATGACGCAGATATTGACGCCGCCGTCACGGGCGCTCTCGCATCGAAATATCGTAATGCCGGCCAAACTTGCGTTTGTGCAAATCGCTTCTTTGTTCACCGTTCAGTGCACGATGAGTTTATTTCCAAGCTATCCGATAAAGTTGCTGAGTTTACAGTTGGGCGAGGTGACATAGAGGGAAACAATGTTGGCCCGTTGATCAATGAAGCGGCACTGAAAAAAGTCGAATTGCTTCTCGCAAGCGCGCTTCGAGACGGTGCATCGGTGTTGGTCGGCGGAAAGAAACACATTGCTGGGGCATTGTTCTTTGAACCAACAATCGTCACCGGAGTTCGTGCGGAAATGGAAATTGCAAGTTCCGAAATTTTTGGCCCCATTGCGCCAGTTATTGTTTTTGATGATGAAGACGATGTAATCGCGGATGCGAACAACACACCATATGGCTTGGCCGCATATGTCTATACCCAAAATTTGAGTCGCGCATGGCGTGTTGGGGAGGCGCTCGATTTCGGCATGGTCGGTATTAACGAAGGCATTATTTCATCTGTGTCAGCACCATTTGGTGGCGTTAAGCAATCTGGTATGGGCCGAGAAGGTTCAAAATATGGCCTCGAAGACTATTTGGAAGTTAAATATCTCTGCATGGGAGGAGTGCGATAATGTCGAGCGCTGCGAATGAAAATATGACTGTATCTGAATACACAAATGCTGCTTGGCAAACGCGAAAAAATGCAGCAATGGCACGTGGCGAGGGGAATATAGCGCAAGTTTTTGTTGATCGCGCCCTTGGTTCAGAAGTTTGGGATGTCGAAGGCAACCGCTATATCGATTTCGGAACTGGAATTGCGGTCTGTAACACAGGGCATCTCCACCCAAAAGTTCATGCGGCGGTGACTGCACAACTCGAACGTTTCAGCCATACATGTGTAATGGTGACGCCTTATGACAGTGCGGTTGAGCTGGCCGAGCAACTAAACGTTTTGACGCCCGGACCGTCACCGAAAAAAACCATGTTTGTTACCACGGGTGCCGAAGCTGTAGAGAACTGTATCAAAATTGCGCGCGCTCACACTGGGCGGCGTGGGGTTATCGCCTTTGATGGCGGTTACCACGGACGTACATTGATGACACTTGGCCTTACAGGCAAAACAGCGCCCTATAAGACAAAATTTGGTCCGTTTCCCGGCGATATCTATCGTGGGCAGTTCCCGGTACCGTATCATGGTGTCAGTGTTGACGATGCGAAGCGGTCACTGGCGATGCTATTCAAAACTGATGTTGACCCAAGTGATTGCGCGGCAATTATTATAGAGCCGGTTCAGGGAGAGGGCGGATTCTATCCGGTCCCTGACGAATTTATGCAGCATTTACGCGAAGTTTGTGATGCCCATGGAATTGTCTTGGTGTTGGATGAAATTCAAACCGGTTTTGGCCGGACGGGAAAGTTTTTCGCCAGTGAATATTCAGGCATTGAACCAGATTTAATGACCTTCGCAAAGGGTGTTGCTGGTGGCTTTCCGCTCGCTGGTGTTACTGGTAAGGCTGAGATTATGGATGCGCCTGCACCCGGTGGTTTGGGTGGTACCTATGCTGGCTCGCCAATTGGGTGCGCCGCGGCATTGGCGGTGATAGACGTTATCAAATCTGAAAAACTCGTTGAACGGTCAAAAGAGATCGGTGCAATATTTAAAAAACGCCTGACTGCGTTACAGGAAAGACATCCCTCACTCGTTGGCGACATACGGGCTGAGCGAGGTGCGATGGTCGCGCTTGAGTTGATGAACGAAGATGGTTCGCCAAACCCAGTGCTGACAAAGACGCTTCTCGAAGAGTGTTATCGGAACGGTCTAATCGTTCTCACGTGTGGTATGTATGGGAATGTTTTTCGGTTTTTACCAGCATTGACAATGAGTGATGAAATTCTCACTGAAGGCTTAGACCTTTTTGAAGCTAGTTTTGAAAAAGTTATTCAGTAGCGATACAGCCTTATGGGCACTGATACAGATTAAAACGCCCTGAACGACTATACCGGTTCAGGGCGTTTTTGTGTTGAGTAAAGCGCGCCGTGTTTTTCAATAAATCGAGTGATATCAGCAACGCCTTGCTGTCGGTGTAGGTCGGTAAACACGAATGGGTTTTTACCGCGCGATGTGCTGGCGTCTGTTTTCATGACGTCTATATCTACATTAACATGTGGCGCAAGATCGACCTTGTTGATGATGAGTAAATCTGAACGCGTAATCGCCGGTCCACCTTTTCGCGGAATGTCACCACCCTGACAAACCGATATTACGTAAAGCGTCAGATCGACTAATTGTGGTGAGAATGTCGCCGCTAAATTATCGCCACCAGATTCTATGAATATTATATCAAGGTCTTTATGGCGCTTATTCAATTCGTCAATCGCGCGTAGATTTATTGAGGCGTCTTCACGAATTGCCGTATGCGGACAACCACCAGTTTCAACGCCATATATTCTGTCTGCGGGTAGGGCCTGTAACCGTACCAACGCTTCGGCATCTTCTCTAGTGTATATATCGTTGGTGATTACACCGATTGAGTAATGATCGCGCATGGCGCGGCATAAAGCTGCCGTTAACGTCGTTTTCCCGGTTCCTACGGGGCCGCCGATTCCAATTCGAAATGGTCCGTTTTTGCTCATGATCGGAATATCCTTGGTTCTGTCGTTTCGTGTCGTAGTGTCATTAAATCTGCAAAAAGTGTGGCGGAGCCAAGGTCATCTATAGTTGATTGTGCTGCGGCTTCTGCCGCAAGAATATGATCCCCCTCGAGGGCGGCCATAATTTCGACGCCTTGTGTTTGTCCAAGATATCCCATTCGCAGGACTGCTTGCACTAAGCTATTGGTCTGGGCGTGTGCGAAGATAGGCAACAGCATCTCGACTGGAATTTGTGACGACCGTGCAACAGCACCGACCGCAATCGGTAGCGGGCAAGTCGTCTCTGAAATGATATTTGCAACCCACGGTTTCGCCGCATTCAGAAACGCATGACCTTGTTCTATCGTTTCTTGGTATCGCTCATTGCCAGGGGATAGGGCCGATGCGAATGCACATAGCGCGTTAAAATCTTCGTCATTCCGATGGCTGGCCGCGCATAAAACAAGGTCATTCCAAACACTTCCACGTAATAATGTGTTTCGAATCCAATCTTCTAAATCTGATTGTGAGTTGATTAGTCCGTCAGCATAAACCGCCTCGAGGCCGCCAGAATAGCTATATGACCCAGTTGGAAACGCGGGGGATAACCACGTAACAAGCCGAAGAAGGGCAATGGGACTATCGCCTGATTGCTTTTTCATGAATGTTTATGAGCGTGGCCAGTATGTTGATCATATGCGCCTGTTTGCGGATCGAACGGTGCTTCCACTTCTTCGACGTTAGCTCCTAATCCGATTACCATTTCTTTTATTACATGATCTCGCCGTATGAATATTCGGCCATCAAAGATTTGTGCTTGCAAATGGCGGTTTCCTAACTGCCAAGCGAGCGCTGCAAAAGCCTGAGGGTCCTTTGTGGTTAGCTCATAAAGAGGCTCGGGTTCTGCGCGGACCTCTATGATTCGTCCGTCTTCTAGTTCTAGTCCCTCGCCATGGCGAATTAGTCGGCTGGTGGGCAAGTCAAGAGTAAATGAGATGCCGCCATCGGTCGTCATTTGAAATCGTCTTCGCGTGCGACCTTGTTCATCAAGGGTAATGCTATCGTCGAAAGAAAAGGGTGGGGATACGATTTTGATTGCGCGCATATCAGTAAAGAAAATACCGGTGGGCCATTGGCAAAACCTTCGCAGGTTCACAGGAGATTAAGTCCCCATCGCAACGGACTTCGTAAGTTTCGGGGTCAACTTCGATCGTGGGAAGGGCGTCGTTTAGAATGAGATTAGATTTATTGATGTCGCGCGTTTTCGATACCGCAATAAATGATTTCGCGACGTCTAGTTTTTTGTCCAAGCCATCTTCTATGGCAGCATTTGAAACGAATGTTACTGATGAATTGGTTAGTGACCTACCATAGGCACCGAACATTGGGCGCATGTGGACAGGTTGTGGCGTTGGAATTGATGCGTTGGGATCACCCATGGGGGCCGCCGCGATTGTGCCGCCGATTACTACCATCTCTGGCTTTACGCCAAAAAAAGCTGGCGACCACATCACTAGGTCTGCGCGTTTGCCGACTTCGACACTACCAACGTGATCGGCAATGCCGTGCGCGATCGCGGGGTTGATTGTGTATTTTGCGATATAGCGACGTGCACGGAAATTGTCATTATCTCCTGTTTCTTCATCCAATGAACCACGTTGCCGTTTCATTTTGTCGGCTGTTTGCCATGTGCGAATGATCATTTCACCGATGCGCCCCATCGCTTGGCTGTCGGACGCGATCATTGAAAAAGCCCCGAGGTCATGAAGAATGTCTTCGGCGGCAATAGTCTCTTTTCGAATACGGCTCTCTGCAAAAGCTATATCTTCGGGAATGGAAGGATCGAGATGGTGACACACCATGAGCATATCCAGGTGTTCGGCGATAGTGTTGACCGTATAGGGCCTTGTTGGGTTTGTGGATGACGGCAATATGTTAGAAAGACCGCACACTTTTATAATGTCGGGTGCATGGCCACCACCAGCCCCTTCGGTGTGAAAGGCGTGAATGGTCCGGCCGTCTATTGCATCTATGGTCGATTCCACAAATCCAGATTCGTTCAGAGTATCCGTATGGATCATAGTTTGAACATCGAATTGGTCTGCGACGGATAGGCAACAGTCAATGGCCGCGGGTGTGGTGCCCCAATCTTCGTGTAGCTTTAGGGCAATTGCGCCGCCAAGCACCATTTCTTCTAGCGCGGCGGGTTCTGATGCATTGCCCTTTCCGGCAAAGCCCAGATTCATAGGGAATGCGTCGGCGGATTCTATCATCCGTTGTATATGCCAAGGTCCGGGTGTGCACGTGGTCGCGAGGGTTCCGTGCGCAGGCCCCGTGCCACCTCCCAACATAGTGGTCACGCCGCTCATCAAAGCTTCTTCTATTTGTTGCGGGCAGATAAAATGTATATGCGCGTCAATTCCGCCTGCTGTAATAATTCGTCCCTCACTTGCGATTATTTCCGTACCGGGACCAATAATAATGTCGACACTTGGTTGGGTGTCGGGGTTTCCGGCTTTGCCAATAGCTGCGATGATGCCGTCTTTAAGGCCAATATCCGCTTTGAAAATTCCGGTATGATCGAGGATAAGCGCATTGGTGATGACCGTATCAACGGCACCCTCGGCGCGTGATATTTGGCTCTGGCCCATGCCGTCGCGAATAACTTTTCCGCCACCGAATTTGACTTCTTCGCCATATTTGGTGAAGTCTTTTTCAACCTCAATAAATAAGTCTGTATCCGCCAATCTTACTTTGTCACCGGTGGTGGGACCGAACATGTTGGCATATGAAAACCTGCTTATCCGATGTGACACGTTAAAGCTCTCCCATCACGCCTTTGCGAAACCCGATAATGCGACGTAATCCGGAGAGCGGTATGAGTGAAATGTCGCGACTCTGGCCGGGTTCAAACCGAACGGCAGTTCCCGCAGGAATGTCCAATCGCATACCGCGCGCGGCAGTCCGATCAAATTTCAACGCGGGGTTGGTTTCAAAAAAATGGTAATGTGACCCGACCTGTATGGGTCTGTCTCCAGCATTCGAGACCTTAAGGTGAATGGCTTTTGCATCAGCGTTCAGAACAATGTCACCGTCAGCGGGTATGATTTCACCAGGGATCATTTATTGCGTCGTCCGATAGCGTGAATTGCAATCGCCAACCCAATGACGGCGAAAATCATGATGCCCCAAATAGCGACGTCTTGATGCATATGCGGAACGGGTTCTGCATGTGCCAAGGCTGGGGCTGAGATGAATGCTAATACCGTTGCAAAGAGGAATCGCATTGTTAAAAATTCTCCGTGGATAAAGTTAAACTGTTTATCGGATCGGCTCATGAACGGTGACGAGTTTAACACCGTCTGTGAACGTTGCTTCTACTTGGACTTCTGGGATCATTTCTGCGATGCCTTCCATGACTTGGTCTCTTCGCAGAACTTCACCACCCTCGGTCATTAATTCCGCGACGGACTTTCCGTCACGTGCGCCCTCGATTACAAAATCGCAGATTAATGCGATGGCTTCGGGGTGGTTTAATTTTACCCCTCGATCAAGTCGCCTTTGGGCGACTATGGCGGCCATGGAAATTAGTAGCTTGTCTTTTTCACGCGGTAGTAAATGCATCGGCTATTTTCCTATGTTCGCTACTAAGTTAGCCACAATGTCGGTGGGTGATCTTCGTTGGAAAGTAACGCAATCATTGCGCTTAGCCCTTTTCGTAACTGATAGCCGTCAACTGCGGCCATTCGAATCGTTAGCTTGTCACAATCATTGACGGCCCAGAACGAACTTGCTCCCCAGAAATTCTGTTTTGGATTTTGCAACGATTGCAGCAGAGCGTTTACTGGTTTGGAATATTCAACCGAATTTGGGCTTACTAGTAATATGGTTGCGAAGGCCGTTAGGCCGTTGGCTGTTGCCGATTGGCTAAGCCAGTGATTCTTTTCTGTATCGATTTTGATTTGTTCGGCGTGAACTAGGGTTGTGCCAGAAAATACTCTCCAACAATCTTCTAATTTTGCTGACGGGTTTGTTTCACCAAATTCTCGGCGCCCAAAGATAATAGATTCTACGATTAGTGCGGTCGCATTTTCGCCAAGTTTCAATGACAGTTTTCGTTTCAGATAGCTGCCATCGTAAAGAATGGTTTCTTGCGGCAGCCAATGTAAATGCGCATCGGCCTCGACGGATAGGTCAATTGAAATTTCAGCATATCCATCGCCCGCGCGATATATTTTTTCGCAGGCCTGTGTGGATACAGAAAGTGAGGACTGAGATCGCGCGGCGATTGACCATTCAAATTTGTCGCCGCCGGTCATGCCGCCTGCGGTGTTGATCAGCACTCCGGTGAGCGGTGTCGGGGTCGATTGTTTGGGGAAGCGAATTTTTGCAGCGCCGGTTTGGGACAAGCGGGATACGGATGTTTTTGCTCCTGAATATTGAGCGACGAGTTCTCCGTGGCCTGTTGTTCGTTGTAGGTCCGCATTGCACTGCATAAGGCAACATAGGATTGAAACGATCTATCAGCAATTTTCAAACGCAGTTAGGCAATGTTTTGTGCGGATTTAATAAAGGTTTTGCGTTTGGCGAAATGTTGCGAGTATACGAATAGTGTTTTGGGCTTCAACAAAAGTGACATCGACTTCGGGTAGAGTGTTTTCCGCTCAAGGTGTCGGGTCTTTATTCGGCTGGTGATCGGTTATATTTTGTGTGGGTGAATGCGTTCGAGCGATTCGACAAAATTTGACGGATGTATTTTGCGGGGTGAAGGTGTTACATGATGAGGGTGAAATTCGGGGGCGATCAGTTCAATTAGACGTTTGGTTTACGGACTTCGGTGGTTCTTTGGCCGCAACCGGAGACATATTGCTTTGTGAACATTCAAAGGCCTTTTGATAAGGCATTGAAAGTTTGATGGGTAAATTTATTGGAGGGTGGAGTGATAAGTATAAAGAGTATCGTGTCGGCAGCTGCGATGTTGATCGCTGTTGCGGCGTCTGGCGGCGCATGGGCGCAAATGAACGATTCCAATATTGTGAATGTTTGCAACAAAGGGAATGTAGATGTCAGTTATTTGTCTTTTTCAACGAAGAGTTCGTTTTTTGGGGGCGAGGAAGCCAAGGTGTCGGGGTGGTATAAAATTCGACCGGGCCGATGCCAAGATGTCAATATGCCATATTACGATACCGTAGCGGTTGGTTTCTTGCAAAAAAACAATCAAGGCGTGCGGGGAAATCCCGTTTATAGCGTGCGAAATGCTGACCGCCCGGGCGGTGGTAAATGGTCACCAACGTCAATTTGTGTGCCGCCTGAGAAGGCCGTGACATATAAAAATACCTATGCGGCGGTTAAAAAGAAATTCTATCCACCGTGTACGAATGGAGATGTGGAGCTGAGAATGTCATTTGCAGTCATGCCGAATGATGTATTCCCCAAAATCACGATCAGGCCACGGCGAAATGACCAATTAATAGCTTGGCCACGCGCTAAGAGTAATGCGCGGACACAATCGACGAAACGGCAATCATCGAATAGCAATGCTGAAATTGCATTGAAGATTGCGGCTGGGATTGCGAAGGGATTGGAAGACGCCAAAATTAGTAAGATGGCGGCCGGTTGTGAAAAGAGTATTCTTGTTATGGCGTTTGCCTTTAGCAAGGAGGGGCCAGTTAAAGCCTGTAAATGTTTCGCGACGGAAATTGTACGTGGAGAAAACACGGCTCTGACCAAAAGCATGGTCGAGCGCATTGAGGGCGGTCAGGATTTCGATGAAGAAATCGAACGAATCGCGCAGCCAAAAATTGAACAGTATTTGGAGCGATGTATTTCCTCTTAAGCGCGAGGTTGTTACCCACTGTAGCTGATTGTTGACTTTTTCTGCTGATATATAATCGGTATGCGGTACAATGATTGTGGGTAACGCCTACCGGAGGCACAGCTGACATTTCTGCATTACCCCATTGCTCCTCAATGGATAAGCTTGTATAACCGAACCAACTAAACGAGTTTGCGCCGCGCGGTCGAGAATGTCGATGCGAGCGTGATCCATAGCATGGTGAGGAAATAAATGGCCAACAATATCAATGTACTACGTGCGATTATAGCGGCTTGGGCGCGCCAAGATGTTGAAGGCGTGCTGGAGCACCTGCACGAGGATATTACTTGGAATAACTCTGGCGGTGTACGTAAGCCTGTCCAAGGTAAGGCTGCGATGCGCAAGGCCCTCGAAAGTATGAAGGGGACGATCAAAGAGTCTAACTGGCGACTTTTTGGTTGGGCCGAGGTTGGTAATACTGTCTGGATGGAAGGCGCGGATGAGTTTATGCGCAATGATGGTATTCGGATCGCCGTGCCTTATGCGGGGACTCTCGAATTCGAAGATGGTGTAGTTCGAATTTGGCGCGAATATTTCGACGGACGCCTCCAAGAAAAGCAACTTGCTGGCGAGCCGGTGTCCGAGCACGTCGAGGCTATGTTAGACCGCCCAACTGCCTGAGGATCAGGTCATGAAAAATCTGTCTTCCGATCAGAACGTTGATTTTCGATCAGCGCCGTTCCGTGACGCAAAGCTTTTGCCTGTCGATCTTGATGTCGTCCGTCGAGATGACGGTTGCGTTCTTGTCCGATCTCGGATTCCGCTGCGCGATTACGAAGCCAATATTGCAGCGGACTTTGCGCGCAAAGCGAAAGAAATGGGTGATGCGCCTGCATTGAAGAAGCGCGTCTCGTTGGGCGAGGGCGAATGGGAAACGACGACCTACCGTGAGTTAAAAGACCAAGTTGATGCCGCTGCACAATGGCTGTTAGATAATGCGCCAAAAGGGCGTCCGCTATTGTTGATGTCGGACAATACACCATCATTTTCCGTTATTACATTTGCGGCATGGTCAGCCGGAATTCCTGTTTGTCCGGTGAGCATGGTTTATGGGGCACTCGGCGGTGACTTTGGGCGATTGAAGCATGTTATCGGCAAGATCAAACCCGGTGTTATTTTTTCTGAGAACACCGAAGCGGCTGCGTCAGCATTAGAAGCGCTTGATTTGGGAGACGCTTTGGTCATCACGGGTCAACCCGACGTGATTTCAAAGCCAGCAATAGCGTATAACAACATTCTGAATACGGTGCCGACGGATGCGGTGCAGCAATCGATTTCTGCACTGAAGTTGACCGATACGGCGGCGTATATGTTGACCTCTGGTTCAACGGGATTGCCCAAATTGGTGGTCATCACCTTTGATAATCTTGCGGCGAATAGTGCGCAATGTCAGCAGACGGTAGGTAAAGCCGCCGGGTGGGATGATGTGATGCTCGATTGGCTTCCATGGCATCACGCTGCGGGTGCGTTTGTCATGCGGGCTGTATTGCTTGAGGGCGGAACGCTTTATATCGACGATGGCAAGCCGACCCCTGCATTGTTCAAAGAATCAATTCGCAATCTACGCGAGGTTGCGGTGTGTTATTACAATAATGTTCCGCTCGGTTATGGAATGCTTGCCGATGCGATTGAGAGTGACCCGGTTCTGTCAAAGAAGTTCTTTTCGCGCATGCGTTTGATGCTTTACGGTGGTGCCGGATTGTCACAGCCGGTTTATGATCGAATTCAAAAAGCGGCGGTAAAAGAAACTGGACACAGAATTACCTTCACGAGCGGTTATGGCGCAACAGAGACTGTTTCCGCGTTCATGTTAATCCACTTTGAGACTGATGATGTTGGAATTGGCCTTCCAACGCCTGGTGCGGAAATAAAACTTGTTCCGCAAGGGGATCGTTATGAATTACGAGTTAAAGGACCAAATGTAACATCGGGATATCTCGATGAACCCGAAAAAACGGCAGCATCTTTCGATGAAGAGGGTTACTATAAAACCGGTGATTTAGCTGTTTTTCATGACGAAGATCATCCGGAGAAAGGTCTGGCCTTTGCTGGACGAGCGGTTGAAGAGTTTAAGCTCGCGAGTGGTGGTTGGGTTTACGGTGGAGCGCTTCGTGACAAGTTGCTGAAGGCGCTTGCGCCGGATGTTATGGACGTGGTTCTATGCGATGAGAATCGTCCGTACTTAGCGCTGTTGATGTGGACGACCCGGGAGACATCCGCCGAAAGTCTGCGTGATAGATTGCGCGAATTCAATAAAACCCAAAAAGGTGGATCGTCTCGTATTGTCCGCGCGTTGGTCTTGACCGACCCGCCTGATCCGAATGCGCACGAAATGTCGGACAAAGGAACGGTTAATCGCCGCGCGGTTATTGACCGGCGAGCGAGCGATGTCGAGCGACTTTTCGTCGACACACCTGATGCTGAAATCATAATTGTCGAGTGAGAAAAATGACAAAAACAGAGAATTCTACGAGCACCCCAAACAGAGATCCTGCGTTACAGGCTTTGCTTGATAAGCAAGAAATTACTGATGTGCTTAATTTATATTTGCGCGGTGCAGACCGTGCCGATACGGATCTGATTGCTGCTGCCTACCACCCCGATGCTATTGAAGAGCACGGTGGTCTATATATGGGGCCGGCGGATGCCTATGTGGCAATGATGGACGAGCAATTACCTCATGCGAAATACATGAATCATTTGTGCACGAACATAATTATCGAATTGGATGGCGACAAAGCTCATGTGGAATCATACATCCTCGCTTATTCGCGCATGAAGAAAGACGGCGAGAAATTTGACAGCCTTACTTTAGCGCGCGCGGTCGATAGGTTCGAGCGCCGCGATGGGGCGTGGAAAATCGCTAAGCGTCAACTTATCTGGGAATGGAATAATGACATGCCGTGCGCCGAAACCTGGGGGCGGGGGCTTATCACGAACGACCCATCGAAATTGATTAGGGGTAAGAAAAAGCCCGACGACTTAGTCTATGCGGCGAAGGGGTAGGGTGATGGAATTAAAAGGTTCAGTCGCAATCGTTACAGGCGGAAACCGAGGCATTGGTGAAGCTTTCGTGCGCGCGTTTGTGGCCGCTGGCGCAAAACGCGTCTATGTTGGTACACGTACATTGAGTAACGCAGAGCATTTGGTGGCGGAAGCGCCAGACCATGTTGTTGCTGTCGAATTAGATGTTTCAAAGTTGAAACAAATTGAGGCAGCAGCAAAGAAATGCACTGACGTTTCTGTGGTTGTTAATAATGCGGGAGCGTTTCACAATAAACGCTTGATCGGCGCATCAGATATTTCAGCGGCAACTGACGAAATGAACGTAAATTATTTCGGGCTGTTGAATATGTGTCGTGCATTTGCGCCAACGTTAAAATCTAATGGTGGCGGTGCCGTTGTGAATGTACTTTCTGGTGGTGGGTTAGCAGCCGTTCCAGCTATGGGTGGTTATAGTCCGTCTAAGTTTGCTGCGCGCGCGGCGTCAACGTGTATTCGCGCGGAGTTAGCACCACAAAACACTCATGTTAGTTCGCTTATTGTTGGTTCCGTTGATACACGCATGGCGTCACATGTTGCTGGTCTTAAAGAACAGCCATCCGATATCGCTAAGGTCGGATTGCGAGCGATTAAACACAGTATTGACGAGGTCGATACCGACCGAATGGCTGTCGAACTTCGTGCAAATTTAGCGCGTGATCCCAAAGCGGTTGAACGTGCGCTGGCCCGTATGCTCGATGCTGAAAAAATATCAACGGGCCGTTAAGGGGTAAGCCAATGGAAATTTTGAAGGTTCTTGCGATAAATGTCGCCGTTGTTACGGTCGCTTTCTTATCACTATGGGCGATTTGTCTGAAATTAAAAGATGTGACTGTGGTCGATTCCTACTGGGCATTCGGGATGGGTATTCTTGCGGTTTCAACATTTCTACAGTTCCCTGAACATACGCCACGGCGCTGGCTATTGATGGGGCTTTGTGTTGCTTGGGCATTGCGACTAGGTGGCTATTTATTTTGGCGCTGGCGCGACCATGGTCCGGATCGTCGTTATGTTCGCATGATGGAAAAAGCGAAAGAACAGCGTGGCTGGGGTTTTGCAAAAGCAACATTACTCTTAGTATTTGTAACGCAAGCACCATTACAATTTGCCATTGCTCTACCGGTTCAGCTAGGTCAAATCTCCGCAGAACCAGCCACGTTGGGTTTGCTTGGATATGCTGGTGCTGCTTTGGCGATATTCGGAATTCTGTATGAATCGATTGCCGATTATCAGCTTACGGCTTTTCGAAAAAACCCGGATAATGCGGGGAAAGTTCTGAGCTCAGGCTTGTGGGCATGGTCACGCCATCCAAACTATTTTGGTGAAGCTTGTGTGTGGTGGGGCATATATCTTGTTGCTGCCGAAACGACGATTGGTATGGCATCGATTTTTGGACCACTTTTGCTCACTTGGATTTTGATCAAGTGGAGTGGCACGCCGACACTCGAATACCGGATGCGAAAGACAAAGCCGGGTTATGTTGAATATATCGAACGAACTTCTGAGTTCTTTCCGCTTCCGCCTAAAAAAGCTTGATGAGTTAAGTTGGACCTCGGTGAGAAAGCTGAGGTCCATTTTCTAGATTTATCCGCTATCAAGAGGTCTGCTTCCAAGGGGCCTGTGTTTATAAGGATTGCTCCATGTTTCTAACACCAAAAGAACGCGTAAAAGAGTACACAGAAAAAGGTTGGTGGGGCGATATCGTCGTTGATGATTTGCTACAGCGGAACCGTGATGCAAAGCCGGATCAAATGGCGCTTGTGGACCCTTCGAACCGCGAGATGTTTGATGGATGCAAGCCACGGAGATTAACGTGGGCGGAACTTGGTGAAGAAGTTGACAGAATGGCGGCCATTTTCCTTGATAATGGTTTGGTCAAAGATGATATTATTACCTATCAACTTCCGAATACGATTGAGACAGTCATCGTCGCTCTCGCGGCGGCGCGTATTGGGCTAATTATTAGCCCGGTGGTGATGCCTTATCGGAAGCATGAGTTAGACTACATTCTAGGAATCGTAGAGCCAAAGGCAATCGTTACCGTCGCGACCTTTGCAAAACATGATCATGCAAAGATGGCATTAGAGCTTGATTGGCATGGGAAAGAACCAAAAGTATTTGTACTTGGTGGAAATGCGCCAGAAGGTACTATTGATACTGACAAAGTGATGAGTGACGCCGGTCCAGAAAAAGCGGTCGCATACAGAGCTGAAAATCCCATTGATCCGGCAGAAGTGTTCACAATTTTTTGGACGTCTGGAACAGAAGCACGTCCAAAGGGTGTTCCGCGCGATCATAATCTATGGATCGTCAATGCAAAGATGGTTACTGAGTTAGCAGATCTGCGTGAAGGGGAGACGTTACTGAATCCTTTCCCGCTTGTGAATATTGCTTCGTTCGGAATGGTCATGCCGTGGTTGTGGCGTTGTGGTACGATGGTGCTGCATCACCCATTTGATTTAAGCGTCTTCCTAAATCAGATCGTTGAAGAGCGCGTGAACTACACAATCGCCGCGCCAGCAATCTTAGCCTCTATTTTAAAGTCAGATGAATTACTCAAAACAATAGACCTATCTTCGGTCAGGGCAATTGGTTCAGGGTCCGCTCCTTTAGCGCCTTGGACAATCGAAGGGTTTGCCAATAAATTTGGGATTGAAATTTGCAATCTCTATGGTTCGAACGAAGGTGCGACGTTGTTCAGCAACCAACGCGCCGTCCCTGATCATGAAGACCGTGCACGGTATTTCCCTCGCTTTGGCGTTGAGGGGCTAGACTGGAAGGGCGATGTTGCGTCGATGGTCGTGACGCGTCTGGTGGATCCCGATACGAATGAAGAAATTACAGAGATCGGAGTACCGGGTGAGCTTCGCTTTCAGGGTGCGCATACTTTTACGGGATATTATAAACTTCCCGAAGTCACGAAAAATGCATTTGACGATCAGGGTTTTTACTGTACGGGCGATCTTTTCGAAATTGCGGGTGAGGGGCCAAATCCGAGATTCTATCGGTTTGTTGGGCGCTGCAAAGATATCATCGTTCGTGGAGGGATGAATATCTCGCCTGCGGAGATTGACGACCTGCTAGCTGGTCATCCTTCTTTCATTGAGGCTGCTGTGGTTGGTGTACCGGATGACGCACTTGGCGAGCGTATGTGTGCCGCGGTTGTTCCAAAAGGAACCGATATCCCCGACATTAAAGAACTGACGCAATGGCTTAAAGATCGTGGAGTTGCTGTTTTTAAATTGCCTGAGAGTATGGAAGTCGTTGATGCATTACCGCGAAATCCGATGAATAAGGTTTTGCGTAAAGACTTGCTTGCAAAAGTTCTAAAGCAGCGAGGGGCGTGATTAATCACGCCCCACTTCAATGAGTTAGGCTTTTACGCCGTTACGAATGAAGTTGCGGTCTGCCCAACAAGAATGGGTCCCGCTTGATAGCTTGTGCGGTAGTGCAATGCGTACTACCGGACCTGCCGCAATATCTTTTGCGTCGATGAGTACGCATTCGGACTTGCCGCGATTTTCATCAATCAAAAAGCTAACCAAATAACCGTCATCTTCATCAATGCCGCCGATCCGCGGAGCGAAAGGTGATTCGCTAGCGTACACTCCTTCGGGGAGTTCGAACGTGGTTGATGCGCCGGTTTCTAAATCATGTTTGATATAGCCGTTGAACAGAAACCAACCGGGTTTCGTTGTGGTGCTATATATGTAGCGATAGGGCTTTGCGGCGTAATTCTGATTGATCATGCCAAACTCGACGACGCGATCGTCGAGTGTTTCTTCAACGGTTTCGCCTGTTTTCAAATTAAAACGCCAACGATGAAGCTCCGGACGGAAACTATGCTCGTCGATAAACGCCATCATTTGTTCGAATCCACGCGGACCTTCTTTGAGTGGTTCGGGTGTCGGCTCGCGTTGGAAGTACCCATCCATGATGATTTCGTCACCATCTTCATAGGCGTTCATGAAATGTAGGACGTAACAGGGCTTTGCTTCGAACCAGCGAATGTCGTCCTGAGAGCCATAACGCGGAATAATAGCAAAGCGAGAGGGAAGGTCGTGTGGCCTTACTGCGTGAATATCCCTCGCCAAAAGGTTTTCATCCCAAAAAACTGGGAGATCATTTAGGATGGAATAATTCTCTGAAAATGCCATGTCATGAGGCAACCGCGGTCCCGGCAAGGGGACGGGCGTGTAATGTGTAAGTTTTCCGTGACGATCGACAACGCCATAATGCATATATGGAGCGTGTTTGGAGTAATTGAAGAATAGCAATTCTCCAGTCCGCTCGTCCACTTTACAATGTGCGGAAACGCCGTCCAAAGGTCCCCACGGGGCGACGCCTTCTTGCTCTAAGGTTTCGGCATCTAACATGTAGGCTTCGCCACATTGATAGAAAGTTGAAAGAATTTTACCGTTGTGAACGACTACGTCAGTGCTCGATGAGTCTTTCAATGCGCCTTGCGCACCAAAGCCCGGCCGTTTAGCGAGTGAGGTCGGGTCAGCGAGACCACCCCAGAGGGATGCATTGGCTTCTTGCTCGGCATAAAAACAACGAGTTCGGACAAAACGATTTTTATATGAAGCCTTCCCGCCGGAAAAGCTAATCTGATGGATCATACCGTCGGCGTCAAATGGATGGTGACGTCCTAATGGTTGATGCAACTGGTTTTCTGTGTTTCGGACATAAATGCCATCAATGTCAGTGGGTATTGTACCCTCAATGACCTCAAGGTTTTCGGCATCGACTTCTTCATGGAGAGGTGTCCACGCTCCGTTGAGGTAGGGGTGGTTACTTGGTTGTAAGGAACTTTTTACGGGTGGGAGTTTGTTAACTTTCATTCAAGCGCTCCGGCATTCTGGTTAGTCGTTACACAGATACTAATAATGTTGTGGTGCGGATTAAAGTAACAATAGCAGTTAGCGGTAATTGTTCATCCACAAAATAAATGCGGCAAATCGAGGGTGGCTCGATTTGCCGCAAGCTTGCCTTCGTTGCGATTAATTCCATTGGGAGAAGGGAAAATCAAAAGCAACGAAGGATAGATCAAGGTCTATAAATTAGAAGCTTGATGCGAATTTAACGCCATATGTTCTCGGTGTTCCAAATGCAGAGAACTCGTCCCCTGCAAAGGGAATAACACTCACGCGGTAAAGTTTATCAGTCATGTTTCTACCGTAGAACTGAAGTGACCAAGAACCATCAGCTGCAGCGATCCCGGCCCGGAGATCGAGCAGGCCGTAACCTGGTTCCAGATTGGTGTTATCTGGCCCATAAAACATCTTCGCCTGATATCCGTAATCAGCATTACCAACCAAGTTCAGGCTACCCGAGACGGGCATTTCAAAATTCGCGCCGACGTTGAATTGGTATTCCGGCGTACGCTGAATTTGATTGCCGCTATAATCAATACCGCGTAGCGGATCGATATAGTTTTTATATTCGGCATCAAGATATGAACCAGAAGCAAAGAATGTTACATAGTCGTGAGGTTTTGCTTGGAATTCAGCCTCGACACCTTTGATGGTTGCGTCAGCAGCGTTGGCTACGACCAAAGTTAGATTGACATCATCGAGCAGTTCAACCTGGAGGTCTTTGAAGTCCGTGTAGAATGCCGCGATGTTAAAGCGGACGCGGTTATCTAATAGGTCGGTTTTTAGGCCGGCCTCATATGTCCAGGCTGTTTCTGGCTGGTAAGCCGTCTCTGCGCCAATTTTATTGCCAGCAGCACCTTGCCAGCCACCGCCTTTGAACCCTTTAGCAGCTGAGAGGTACGCGATTTTCCCGTCGCCAAAGCTCCAATCGACGGTCACTTTCGGTGTGAACTCCGACCATTTGTTATTCGTAGAAACTTCGTATGGGCCTAAGAGTGGTGCGGTTGATAGGATATTATCCATTCCAGCCGGGCCTAAGCTGTATTCGACGGCTTGAACGTCCCAGGTCTTTTTGTCGATTGTGTAACGACCACCGGCTGTAACCGTCAGATCGTCCGTAATGTCGTAAGCAACTTCGCCAAATGCGGCGTAGTTTTTCGAAACGCCAACTTGGAAGAATTCATTGTCGCCATCGAGAATATCGCGCGTGCTTCCGGCGCCGCCTGGCAAGAAAGACGTCGCGAAGTTACGTGACTGGCGACGTGTATTATCGTCAAGATAATACAGTCCGGCGAGCCAACGGAGGCGTTGATCTTGCTCAGAGGCAAAGCGAATTTCTTGAGTTATGCCAGTGTGACGCTCGATCCGCGTAAGTGTAGAATCGGTCAGCGATGGCGGGGAACCGGCACCTGCTTGTGTCCAACGCCCGTCGGCATCACCCTTGCGGAAAGCGCCAAGGTAAGTGGCTGTGACAGGGCCCATGTCCCATTCGAAACGCGCGGTGAAGCCTGCAGTCTCTTTTCGTGCATATTGTTCATATGGGGACTCGTTGGTACGCGGATCTTGTGAAATCAAATTTGGTGTAACCGGACCAAAACCAGGAACAAATGGATTGTCGACGGAGTGACGTGATGGGCCACCACCCTCGTCAGTGCTGGCATCTGCGCTGAGGTTTAGCGTCATATTGTCGTTTAGGTTCCACAGTAACGACAAGCGCGCGGCGTAGGATTCGAGGTCTTCAAGTTCCTCGTTGCGAACAATATTTTCTGCGTATCCATCGTGACGGTTTTGGTAAAGTGCCAAGCGAATAGCAATATTTTCAGTGACAGGGCCGGTTATATGGCCAGACGCGTGAATGGTGTTGTAGTTGCCGTAAGAGACATAACCTGAGCCGCCAAACTCAAATTTTGGTTTCGCTGTCACGAGGCTAAGTGCACCACCAACAACGTTTTTGCCAAACAGCGTGCCTTGTGGGCCGCGTAATACTTCGAGGCGCTCTAGGTCAAAAACCGGGGGAGTGGCAGAGCCACGACGACCAATATAAATTTCGTCAATGAATGTACCAACCGATGCGTCAGCAGTTGCACCGTTGAGGCGTACGGAACCAACGCCACGAATGAAGATTTCAGATTCCATGGTGTCTTGCGACTGGTATGTGAAGCTTGGTACACGCCCAGCGATTTGAGAAATATCAGTGATTTGACTTTCTTTAAGCTGTTCACCGCCGAGTGCCGTGACCGATATCGGCACGTCTTGCAAGTTTTCTTCAACTTTTCGCGCAGTGACGACGATTGTGTCTAGTCCAGCGCGTGCGCTTGGTTCTGATGTTTGTGCGTGCGCTGCGCCGGAGAGCAGTGCGGCTAATGCGGAGGCCTGCAATAGCGCTGTTTTAGCGTGACGGTTACCGATCATGATTCCTACCCTGTTTATATTTTAGACCTAAGTAGGTCCTATTACGCAAGTTAATGATAAAGTGCCCAGTTTTGTCAATATTTAGTTCTCACTCCTGATGATATCGGTGTTTCCGGCTTGACATTTTAGCAACATATTGCACCCCTGTGCTTGCGTAACAGTACGCATAACCGGATCGAAAACACGATTTAGCTCAATAAAATCAACGAAAAATATGAGGAAAACAGCGGAATGACAGCAAAAAGTCTAAATGATGCACAAAAGCTTGCAGTGGCAAAAGTGATGGCTGATGCGTGGCGCGATAAGGATTGGCGAAAAGTTGGTGATCTGTTTGCGGAAGATGGCGTTCTTCACTCGATGATGGTTGATCCAGTTAAGGGGCGCGAAGAGATATATACGCGAATCGCTGCTATGGGTGCAGGGATCGAGCAAATCCTGTTGGATATCGAGCATATCGGTGTGATCGACGGTCGCGTTTATATCGAGCGCGTCGATCGTTTTGTTTATAACGGCCACACGGGCAACCTGCCGGTCGTCGGTGTCATAGTATACAATGACGACGGTTTAATTTCTGAATGGCGCGAATATTATGATCGTACAGAGCTATTAAAAGAGATGGGCGTTGCGGGTGATTTTGACCATGAGACGCGCAATTAAATTATAGACGTTCAACGATTGCGGCGGCGCCGACACCAACGCCGCCGGTAGCGACGACAATGCCCATTTTACCGTCTAATCGATCTAGCGAATCGAGCAGCGCCCCAAATAGAATCGCACCGGTGGCACCCATGGGGTGCCCCATCGCAAGGTGCCCACCATTTATGTTTACCTTATCTATGTCGGGATTGTAGTCGCGCATAAACTTAACTGGCGTGACGGCAAACGCTTCCATGAACTCGATGGCGTCCATATCATCTAAGGTTAGTTTCGCATTTTTTAGCACGCGATCCATAGCCCGAAATCCTGCGGTTAATTGCAGTAGGTGATCATCTGCGGCTTCGGCCACTGCAACAATTCTAGCAATGGGTTTCAGGTCATATCGCTCACCTGTTTCACGGTTGCCCAATAATACAAGCCCGGCTCCGTCAGCGATGGGAGGGCAGTGGGCGACGGTGTGGCGATGTTCAATGCTTTGTAATTCAGGCATTTTTGAACGGATTATGTCATCAAATCCAGCGTCCCCAAACTGTTGAAAGACGGGTTCGAGTTGGGCAAGCTTTGATCCATCGCCGTTGTCGCGAATATTTTCGTCCGCATTGAGGGCTACTGATCCGTCTTCGTGGTGAATAGGTATAACCCGCTTTTTATAAAATCCGTTTGCCCATGCCTTCGCCGCTAATTCGTTGGATCGTACGGTGAAGAAATCCATATCGGCGCGCGAAATATCTTCAGTTACTGCAAGTAAATCCGCGCCGACACCAACGGGTGCCCAGCCCATCCGATCAGCCAGCGCCATATCAGTGTAATAACTTGCATTGTCGGTTAAAAATCCGACCTGGGACATCGATTCGACACCACCCGCGAGCGCAACATCATTTTCACCACAAGCGATTCGTCGTGCCGCTGCTGCGACAGCACTCAGACCACCCACGCAAAAGTTATTAAGACTGAGGGGAGCTACTGTTTCGGGCAGATCCGAAAGTAATTTTGATGCGACGGCAATATGACCGCCTTGCGCTCCGGTTTGGGTAACACAGCTTAATGTCAGCGAATCGGTGTTCTCGACGAGTGTACCAGCATTTCTCTTGCGGAAGGCGTCAATCAGTTGACTGACGAGAATCGGCGGGGTGACTTCTGCGAGAGAGCCATCGGAGCGACCACGACCACGCGGACTTCGCACCGCGTCAAAAACTAAAACTTCCATCAAATGCGAATCCTGACTCTGAAAAATGCAATGTGCATTTGCGGTATAATTATTGCGCAAACCCTATTCGAAAAAAGAGGGCTTGACCGCCCGGTGCTTTCTCTATCGTATAGCTTGCATTGTCATACCTATCAAGGAGGGAACTTAAATGAACATAACAATACGTCGCCCAGCCCGTGCTTTGGGTCTTTCTCTAGCAGCGTCTTTGGCGCTTGTTGGCTGCTCAGCGGCAGGTGATGTTAAAGCCGCATCCTCTGATGGCGCAGGCGAAGAAGAGATCGCCGTTGTCATGGATATGGTTGACGCATGGAACAACACCGATTGGGAAAAGGTTGTAGATCTTTTTGCCGATGACGGTGTTTTGCATTCGATGATGATTGATCCAATTACCGGCAAGGAATCAATTCGTGCCCGCATTAATCACATGGGTGAAGGTCTGGAATCAATCACTCTGCACATTAAAAATATTGGCGTTGGTGGCAATGTGGTTTTCATCGAGCGTGTCGATGAGTTCGTTTATAACGGCCATGCGGGCGAAGTGCCTGTTGCGGGCGTCATCGAAATTGTCGATGGCAAAGTTAAAGTTTGGCGTGAATATTATGACCGTGATGAATTGCTCTCTGAGATGGGCGTAGCGGTCGATTTTGATTCTGAGGCTCGTTAATGCAATCAGGAATCGCAAGTCCGACTAGTGCAACAATAAACAACCCTGATTACCCGAAACCAACAATTGCTTGGTTTACGGTTGCTGTGTTGTTTATCGCCTACATTTTTTCGTTCATCGATCGGATGATTATTGGCTTGTTAGTTGAGCCAATGAAGGCGGACTTGCAGATTTCTGATACGGAAATCAGCCTGTTACAGGGTATGGCCTTTGCGGTCTTTTATACGATTGCGGGAATTCCTATAGGCAGGCTGATTGATCGTTCCTCACGTATAAAGATCATTACTGTGGGGGTTTGCCTATGGAGCTTCATGACGATGGTCTGCGGTTTTGCGGGGCAATATTGGCAGTTGTTCTTGGCGCGGATGGGGGTTGGGGTCGGCGAGGCAACGCTTTCACCCGCCGCTTATTCGATTATTTCAGATAGCTTTGCGCCTAACCGGCTTGGCATGGCAATGGGTGTTTATGGGCTTGGGTCCGCTGTCGGGGCTGGGTTGGCATTTATTATTGGGGCTGCGGTTATTTCGCTTGTCGCGAGCACTGGCGATGTCAGTCTACCAATCGTTGGTGATGTACGCGCGTGGCAGGCGGCATTCCTTATTGTAGGGGCACCGGGTTTTCTCGTCGCCGCTGTTCTTATGTTTTTACCAGAACCGGCACGACGTTCAACCACTGGCCAGCCTGTGACGACGGCACCTTCAAGTGAAGTTCTTGCGTTTGCCAAAAGCCGCAAGGGTGTGTTGCTTGGAATTTTCTTTGGCGTTGGGTTTGTCAATTTATCTGTTTTTGCAGCAGTTTCTTGGTTGCCCGTTCTCTATATGCGTACTTACGAACTTGGTTTATCCGAGGCTGGATATATTGCCGGCGGCGCAATGGTTTTTGCTGGCTTTGTTGGTCTGCTTGGTGGTGGTTGGGTCTGCGATAAGTTGGGCGGCCAAGCGCATCATCGAATGATGGTTTCCGCAGTTGCAGGTGTTGGCGGCATTATTGGTGGGTTTTTGTTTCCGCTAATGCCCGGGCCTATTGGCGCAACGATATTGTTCATTATATTCTTTATTGCATGCACTACCCCCGTCGGTGCAGCGATTTCTGCACTTCAACAGATATCCCCAAATACAATGCGCGCGACATTATCTGCCGCGTACCTATTTGTAGTGAACATCGTCGGGATGGCGCTCGGCCCTACGGCGACCGCGCTTATCGGCGATACATTCTTCCCGCAGGCTGAGGGAATCCGTTATGCGATGGCAATTGTCGCAGGCTTTGGCTTTGTTGGTGCGGTTACGTTGTTTTATATGACTGCGCGGCGATTAAAGTCAGATGCCGAGGGGGCTGTTACGCCGGCAAATGCCGCTAGTGCCTAAACCCTTTGCACCTTCCGGGCGAATCCTGGCGCTGACATATGACGTTGTTTGAGCTTGGGAAAAGAATAGACTAAGACTAATAGGAGTGGCGACTACAATAAACATAAGTATGGGCAATAAATGAACCAGCCGAAACTGATAAGAACCTGCTCAATATGGCGGGCACTGGAGGTGATTGGAGATACTTCGGTGCTTCTTATCCTTGAGTCTATTTGGTTGGGGGCGCATCGATTTGATGAAATTCGTGGCCGAACCGGTCTTCTGAAAGCCCTGCTGAGTGACCGTCTTAAGCGCCTAGTCGCCGCCCAGGTCCTTGAAAAACGACTCTATAACCATAACCCACCAAGATACGAATATGTGGCAACACAAAAAGGTCGTGACCTTTATTGGACAGCGCTGATGCTACTTCGTTGGGAGCGAAACTGGGGTACAAAAGACGGTAAAATTAAAATCGTCCTAAAGCATAAAAAGTGTGGTCATGAATTTGATCCAACACCGCTCTGCGGAACCTGCAAAGGACCAGCGTTAGCTCGGGAGGTGACCTGGAAAGAAGGACCCGGCGTTGGTTTGATGTCTCCGAAATATAGTCGACGTCGGCAACATCGAGAAGTGGGTAACGATGAATCTGATGCGACCACATTGATGGAAGATTCAGCTCAACTCATGGGTGATCGTTGGGCGGGGCTTGTCTTACGGTCTATTTTCACAGGGCTGCGACGCTTTGAAGAAATTCGTAAAGATACGGCCATCGCGACGAATATTCTTTCGGAACGGCTGGCTTGGTTGCTTGAAAAAGACATCATCACGCAGCATCAGTATTCGGATGTACCGGTCCGTTATGAATATCGCCTTAGCGAAAAAGGGTTGGACTATTACCCAGCGCTATTGATGCTTCTTCAGTGGGGAGATAAATATTATGTTTCCCCCGAAGGCCCTCCGCTTTTGTTGACGCATAAGGCATGTGACAAAAAGCTTGATGCAATCGTTGCTTGCTCTCATTGCCATGAGGCAATAGCGGCCGAGGATGTTGAGTTTGAGGTTCAAGAATCTAAGAAGGCAACAAAGAAAACCGCTTAGATATACTTTCGTTATCATACCAACTCGATTAAGATAGCCTCGTTCAATGAACAAAGGGGCTTGTTGAATGAGCGAAACCAAATCCACGGATCAAGGCCGGGTTGCTATTGTTACTGGTGCTGGGAAAAGTCTTGGTGCTGCCTATGCTCATGCGCTGGGTGCGCGTGGACTGAAGCTTGTTGTCAATAACCGCTGCCGCGAAGGCGAATCGCCATCCGCTGATAAGGTCGTAGCGGAGCTTCGAGCAAAAGGCGTAGACGCCGTCGCGGAATATTCGGACATCGCTGAGCCGGGCGCTGCGCAAGCTATCGTCCAAAAAGCAATAGACCATTTTGGACGTCTTGATGTCGTCGTGTTTAATGCGGGGATTGTTGGTGACGCTGGGTGGTTTGGAAAGTTCGATATCGATAGTTTTCGGTCGGTGATGGAAATAAACTATTTTGCGAATGTCGCTATCGCGCTTGCAGCATTGCCACATTTAAAAAAATCCGGATCAGGACGATGTATTTTTGTATCTTCTGCAGCCGGGCAATATGGCGCGCGTGGCCTTGCTCCTTATGCCGGGACGAAAGGAGCATTGACGTCATTTGCCCTGACATTAAGCGACGAACTCAAGCGTTATGGTGTCGGTGTAAATGTGTTAACGCCATTTGCAGTTACCCAGATGACTGCAAATGATTTTGGTGATGACGGGGCATACGCAAAGCCAGAACATACGGCGCCAGCGGTTGCATGGATGGCGAGTGCAGATAACCCGATGACCGGTCAGGTTTGGGTTGCTGCCGGTGGACATTATCGTAGAGCAATGTCGGTTGAAACGCTTGGGGGCAATGGCGAAAACACGCCGGAATGGTTGTCCGAAAATGCGGATGCCATGTCTTCTTTGGATGACCTTAAAACCTTTCCGGGAGCGCAAGAGGCATTCTACGATATTTTTTCGGAAGTAATCAGTAAAAAGAATAAATAATAGGAAATTCAGCTATGACATATAAAGTCGTACAGTGGGCTACGGGCGCGATGGGAAAAACTTGTATGCGCGGTGTAATCGATCGGCCTGATCTCGAACTGGTCGGGGTTTATGTCTATGGCGACCGAAAAAATGGCCAAGATGTCGGTTCGTTTTTGCGCCGCGAAGATGTCGGCGTGACAGCAACGAACAATATTGACGAAATTCTCGCGCTTGAGGCGGATGTTGTCATTCATGCCGCGCGCGTTCAGCCGCCTTACGACAGTCATGATGCCGATATCTGTCGTTTGCTGGAGGCAGGCATGAATGTGATCTCGATCAATGGCAATACCTTTCCGGGGCATTGGCCGGACGAGCGCCGCCAGCGCATTGAGATTGCGGGCCGAAAAGGCAATGCAAGTTTCATGGGCGCGGGCTTGAATCCTGGGTTTGCCATCGAAAAATTAACGGCTGCGGCATCGGGGATTTGTCTTGATGTCACCGGCATTACATTATCAGAGACAGTGCTTTGCCATGAAATGCGTAGCCCGGAATATGTTTTTGATCTTCTGGGTTTTGGATCTGAACCGGGCGAGATTGATCCCAACGGAGAAGGTTGGGCACCTGGCGCATTGCTAAATGATATGTTCGAAGAAGTTGTTGCTTGCGTCGCGGATCGGCTAGGTATTGAGCTTGACAGTATTCGGCGCGATCACCGCATGTTGCCAGCGAAGCAAGACTTGAGCATCGCAGCGGGTAAAATTTCAAAAGGCAAAGTGAGTCACCTTGATTGGCGCTGGCGCGGCATTGTGGATGATAGAGCCGTTATCAATCTTGAAATTGCGTGGGTGATGGATGGTGAACACCTAAAACTCTCACCGGATGATTTATGGCGTATAAAAATAGATGGTACACCGACAGTCAATTTGGCGCTGGGCCTTGAAGCAGCTAAGGGCTATACAGGCCGTACATCGGTCGAGCAATTGGCCGTTGCGGGGGGCGTTCTAAATGCGATCCCCTATGTGGTTGACGCTGCGCCGGGACCGGTCGCAACGCCATTATCCACACCGTGGCGAAAGCCAGCCTAGCTGGCTGGCCAATTTTTATTTCTTAATTGGCATTGCTGACTGGCCTCTACGGCCAGGTCGTATTGGGTTTTCAATTCAGTAACGATGTCGCGCGCGGGACGGATCTCTCTGACCGCGCCAACACCGTGCCCCGCAGACCAGAGGTCGCGCCAAGCTTTGATGTCTTTTTGGGATTCTGCAAAGTCGGGCTTTCCGCGCCCTGCGACAGCCTCCAGGTCAACACCAGCGCGTTCAAGGCTGGCTTTTAAGTAATAAGCGTTTGCGCCGGTAATCGCACTTGATGCTACGAGGTCTCTAAACTCTGCTGCGACGACAAACTTTCGGTAATCGGGATGTGCCACAGTTTCGTCGGCACCCAGAAAATGTGTACCGACATAGGCCAAATCGGCACCTAACACTTCTACGGCGCGAATGGCCTGACCGGTGTTTATACCGCCGCCCAAAACGATGATGCCGTCAAAGAATTCCCGCACTGCGGCCACAAAGGCGAATGCACCCATCTCGCCGGTGTGCCCGCCTGCGCCTGCGCTCACCAAGACCAGCCCGTCGACGCCGGCATCCGCAGCTTTACGGGCATAATCAACGGAATTGACATCGGCGAATACCAAGCCGCCATAATTATGAACGGTGGGTAATACTGGTTTCGGTCCTCCGAGAGCCGTGATTACGATTTCGGGTTTGTATTTCTCCAGCAATTCAATTTCTGCGTTCATGCGGTCATAGGACGAGTGTGTGATCATGTTGGCAGCAAATGGCGCAAGCCCATCGGTGTCCGTGAATGTCGCGCCTAGCCATTCATCGAGCATTTCGATGGTTCTTGCCAAAGGGAATGGGAATGACCCCATAATGCCTTCGCGGCGGACCGCACGTGCCAGATCGGGGCCGGAAACCAGAAACATTGGTGCGACAATAACGGGAAGTGCTAATCTGCCGTCGAAGCGTGAAAGCAGCGCTCTCGATCTGTTTGTCATATAGTCGGCCCCTTTGGGTTGGCTGCAACAGTAGCTTGCATTAACGTACCTAAGGGGATACCAAAGTTTTAACATCAAAGCCAGACCCGGTGTCTGTCCTAGCCTCACTCAAAGGAGAATTATCAATGACAGCAAAGACTTTTGTTCTCGGTGGCCATCAGACAGATTTTAGCCGGAATTGGGCGCGCGAGGAAAAGTCGCTGTTTGATATGTTCAAGGAAACTCTAGAAGGTGGTTTGTCGTCCACTGGGTTGGAGCCTCAACAAATTCAAGCTGCCCATGTGGGCAACTTCACTTCAGAGATTTTTTGTAATCAGGGGCATTTGGGCGGTTTTTTCACGGCAACCGATTGGGGCTTTGACGGGATGCCTGCACAGCGCCATGAAGCGGCATGTGCGTCAGGTAGTATGGCAATGTTATCCGCGATGGCCGAGATCGAAGCCGGGCGGTACGATCTTATTGCCGTACTCGGAATTGAAATGATGCGGAATGTGCCTGGTGATCAAGCTGCTAAATTTATCGGTGGCCCGGCAATGTGGGCTGATCGTGAATGTCTTGATGTAAAATATCCGTGGCCGCACATTTTTTCAGAACTCGCCGACGAATATGACCAACGCTATGGTCTTAAGTTCGAGCATCTTGCGCAAATTTCTAAGAATAATTTTGACAATGCGACGCGTAATCCAAATGCTCAATCGCGAAAATGGACGTTCACGGAGGAAAGCTTTCAGGAAAATGATGAAGCAAACCCGCGAATTTCCGGTCGTATACGGCGGTCAGACTGTGGGCAGGTGACCGACGGTGGTGCAATCGTTTTCCTCGCGAGTGAGCGCGCAGCGCGCGAATACGCCAAAAAACATGGTAAGTCGTTAAACAACATAGCGCGGATTGATGGATGGGGTCACAGAACTTCACATATTTCGTATAAGGATAAAGTCGAAGCCAGTCGAGGCAAACCCTACGTAATACCGAATGTTCGGCGTGCAATCGAAGATGCGTTTTCGCGTGCAAATGTATCTATTGATGATCTCAGTGGCATCGAAACGCATGATTGTTTTTCAACAAATGAATATATGGCCATTGATCATTTTGGTATTTCTGCACCAGGTGAAAGCTGGAAGGCAATTGAGAATGGTGACATCGCCATGGGTGGGCGCATCCCCGTCAATCCCAGTGGTGGCCTGATCGGGCTTGGCCATCCTGTAGGCGCGACTGGCGTTCGCATGATGCTTGATTGTGCAAAGCAGGTAACCGGAACTGCTGGTGATTATCAGGTGGAAGGTGCAAACAAGTTTGGTATTTTGAATATTGGTGGAAGCTGTACGACGGCGGCATCATTCGTCGTATCCGCATAAAAAAAAGAGAGCGGCAAAGCGCTCTCTTTTGGATGTTCAGTCGGTCTATTAAATTAGACCGGCGGTCGTCCTCGGATTGCTCTTGCTACCATCGCCAAAACAAACAAGACGAGAAATACGAAGAACAAAATCTGAGCGATACTCGCAGCGCCAGAGGCAATGCCACCAAATCCAAAAATCGCCGCGATAACCGCAATCACAAAAAATGTTAATGCCCAACCAAGCATAAAGTCCTCCTTTGGGTTTCACGATCACGGCACCTAGTTTTCAAAAACGCCGCGATTGAATTGAAAACACAAAGGGTAGAATTTGGTTCCGCATCAATGACTGATGAACAATCAGTTAGCATGTTGCAGACGCCGTAGGCCCCGTTTTACCGGGCGGAATGTATCTGCTTCGCCGATAAGCAACCCAACGGGGCGCAGAAAATCAGAATGATCACAAACGGTTTTAAATATCACGAATATCGGGATTGAAATCACGGCTCCTGCGGGCCCCCACATCCATGTCCAAAAGCTGATATTCAATATAATCGCCAAAGGGCTAATCGTGAGCCTGACACCAATGAGGGTGGGCGTGACGAAGTTCGATTCGATAAAGTTAAATGCGATGAAAATTGCTGGTACCGTGAGGATTTCTATCCACGTATCGAAATAAACCAACCCCGAGATCGCTAGCAATGCTGTTAGAAGGATGGGTCCAAGATAAGGAATGAAATTCAGAATTGCGGCTAGACCCCCCCAGATGTATGGAGACGGCATTCCGATGGCCCACATCGCCAATCCTGTTGCTATGCCTAGCCCGATATTGATAATCAGCATCGTGAACATGTAGGCACCGACTTTTTGTTCGATCGCCCGCAACATTCGGGCGGTCTGCCGCATGCCCTTTATATCCCCCCGAAGAAGAATAAGCTTGCGACGTATATCGATCCTAGAAGCGAGAAAAAAATAAGTGAGAACCGCGGTGAAAAGAATTTGAACAATAAACGTTCGAGCCGATGCGAATAATAGATCACCGATTTCCGGTCCTTGAACGGTAACTTTTTCAGGCCCCTTATCATCACCGAGTTTCGCCAAATCATTGACCTGTTCAGAAACGTTTTGAACTTTTGAGACGGCGTCTTCTACGCCCGCGAGTTTATCGCGGGCTTGCTCCATGACTGTCGGCAATTTTTCGACCCAGACAGTACCCGGTTGGATCACGACGTAGAGGCCATAAATAAAGAGAGTGAATGCTACAACAACGACAATCCCGGCGCGCAAACCTGCGGGGACCGAGCGTTTGTGTAGCCATTCGGTCGCGGGTGCCAATAGTATGCTTAGAACAAAAGCGGTGCAGATAGGGATCAGCACAGGTCTGGCAAACCACAAACCGGTGCATGCGGCGACGATGGCGATGCAACAAGTGCTAATCGCGGTAATAATCAGTACTCTGTCATTAAACGAAAGGGTCTCCGGTTGCCTAAAAAAGTTAAATGCCCCGGTAAGCTTAAAATTGCTGGACGAACCTTTTTCTGTAGCCGAATAGTCAGCAGTCTCAGTGCCTATAGTTTCGCTCATCGATAGATTCCACAGAATTATTGCCCTAACCCAGCACAGAAACAGGGCGAGCAGGGATTGGTTCCGCTGGAAAGGCCGTTTAGGAAATGAGGTCGTTAGGTGGCGTGCCCAACCGTTAATAGGAAAAAACCGGAATAGGCCGCGATGAGTATGAGTGCTAGAATTGCCGCGAGGAGGGCCCGCGCTTTTACGTGTATAAAATTTGTGGTTCTTGCGACATCGGCGACAGCGGCTGCGACATCGGTCGAAATATTGTGGGTGTTGTATTTTGACAGAGCGATCCAAACTCTATGCGGACCGCTTTCGGTTGCGATCATCGCTTCTGCGTAAGCGCGTTCAAATGCGATGCCGGCTACAAGTTCGATTAATGCCTTTTTGGGATTCCATTTGTGCATTCGAATCATCTGCACGGCGGGGGTAATGTAGGGTAGGGTAACCATCGCGTCGCGCACCAAATAAACGCTGATCAAGCAGCCAACGACAATCTTTAGCCCTGTGGCCGTAAGATGCCCATGTGCATAGAGCAGATAAACCGCTCCGATCAGGCCGGCTTTGATGAGCAGATTGAGCGTGAATGAAAACAAGCGTTCAGAAATGACCTGTCCGATTTCCTTGTTCATTTCAGCAAGAGCGATTGCACGCGCCGTTTCAATTTCAGTGGGAAGCTGGGTTTCGATTCCACGATTGATGGCGCGCCGGCCCAGAATTGCTGCGCCGCCGATTGTAGCCGCCATAATAAGTATTCTAGCAATCATTAAGCGTTCCGATGGGATGAATTACGCAACTTCATCAGGGCCAAGCACTTCCACGGGCTCTTGTGCTGACGATGTTTTTACGAATTGCCGAAATAATTCACGCATATCACTTCGATAGATTAGCAATTCTGGATGAAACTGAACACCCATGAAATAATGCATATCTGGATCTTCGATCGCTTGGATAACACCATTTTTTTCTTTGGCAGTAATACACAATCCGTCACCAAGACGTTTTATTGCTTGTTTGTGTAGCGAATTCACGCTGGTGTCGGTGGTGTTAAAGGCCGCGTTCAAAAGCGATCCGGATTGTATTTCTATAGTCTTTCGGAACAGCACCTTTCCCATAAGGCCGTTTGGGTAAGCTGCATTTTCATACTCCGCAGAAACATCTGCATACAGCGCACCTCCGCGGACCACGTTCATCATCTGTGCTCCGCGGCAGATACCCAGTGCTGGGATATCATCACGCCGCGCCTGTTTCGCCAAGTTGATTTCTAGCGCGTCTCGGTTTCGGTCATAAATATAGCCTTGTTTCGGTGTCTGATCATAAAGCATGGGGAATATGTCTTGTCCGCCGCCGAACAACACACCATTGATTAGCGGGCGCTTGCGTTGCTCCGACGGGGTGAGGGCAACCGGATTCCCGCCGCCGATGCGAACAGCCGCCGCAACAGCAGCATATGCCCAATTATCCTTTTTGATTGGTTTGGTAATGCCAATGACAGGACGGGTTAGGTCACTCATTTTGCTGCTCTATCCTTTCATTTCTGGGGGCAAATGGCCGTGCCGCGCGAGCGAGCTAAGAACGAATAAAATACCAAGTCCGGCAAACGGATCTTTGACCTCTGAAAGTTCGTCACTGCTGTTTTTGGCGGTGTCGAACGCTTCGATTAGGCGGAAACAAGCGTCGTCGAGATCTACTGCGTCGGAAATAGCAGATGAGACATTGCCAACTTTTTGCAGGATGTTGGCATTATCCTCACTTTGCCAAGCGTCTTTTAACCGATCAAATTGGAAATCTGATTCAGCGATTTCTTGTGCAGTAGATGCGAGCCAAAGTCCGGGTGTTTTTGTAATTTCACCGACGCGCACAACTGGTGGCTGATCAGTTTCACCCGTCGTAAATAACTGATAAAGCAGCCACGGAAAATCTATTCCTGATTTAATAGAATGAAAAAGGCCCGCCCAAAAACGAGGGTTGACCTCGATAATAGTTGGTGCGTCATCTTTTTTTCCGGTCCAAAGAAAGTCAATTTCTGCGACGCCAGTCCAATTTGTTGCTTTCATCAACGCAGCAGCAGATTCAATAAACGGGCTATCTTCGACAGTTTTACGGAAAGACCCGGCACCTGTATCGATCGGGAAGGACTTTAAGTTGCGATACGCCATATGGGCAAGCAACTCGCCATTACGAAATAACCCTGTGAAACAATAATCTTCACCTTGTGCTTTTTCTTGTATTAATGGTGTTTCACCAGTTTCCTCTTTGAATGCCGTAAGGGCCTCGAGTGCCTCCGCGGTGGTTTCATGTGTGGTGATGCCTCGGCCGCCAACCCCCGCTGTGGGTTTAATCATAAGTGGCGCTTTTAAGGCCCGAATTTTATCTTCTACGTTGTTTAAATCATCAGCATAAAGTGTTTTGGGAATATTTGCGTTTGTTTCCGCTGCTGTTTTCGCTAGATTATGTTTGGGAAAAATTTTCTCGATACTTTCCCATTGCGGGGCAGCGATCGTTATGAGTTGTTCTAACCGGTTTCGGTTTCGCGCGATTGCCGCAGTGTTTTGAAAGACCGGCATTAACAAATATGGCCGGTCGTCTTCAGGCCGAAATTTCCCTATATTTTCGATTAGGCTATCGAAATAGGCGTCTTCATCATCCTCGAGGGGTGGGTGAACAAATGTATCTTCTACATGTCGTGAGAATGACAACACCGTAAGATCTACATTATCGCAGCCGATGACTTCCACGCCATGACGGCTTAGTGATTGCGCTATGACCAGGCTCATCAAGCTTCGACCATAAGTAACAATGACGCGTCCAGGTTTCACGATAACCCCAATTCTTCTTTGTTTCTGTCTGTAGGTTCGGAGGGGAAACGCAGAAGTTTTGTTCTTGGTTCCCTTGGGTTCGATTTACGCAAGACCCACCGGGCGATTCGATCTGGAACCAGACAAAAATGGTTGTGTTGGTTGGGTGGATAACAACAGAATTGAGGCGAAAAATGCAGAAATTAGCAATCGCAACCGCACTATTTGTCGTCAGTAATGTCCTCGGTGGTTGTGCGCTCGGTGTCGCCGCTGGCGCTGGCTATGTTGCCCATGATGAAGCGACCGAAGGTGACGGGAACTTTGATCCGCTTGAGGACGTTCGCGGTGAAGGCGACGGCAAAAACTAGCCCCACAATTGCCTCGCATAGTGACGCCGTCCGATATTCTGATCCATCGGGCGGCGTTGCATTTTAAATCAGGAGAAAATGATGAACGTTACGGATGAACTAAAAAGCGCAGAAACGAAACAAGCCTATGATGAGTTCGCGACCGATTTTCAAAAGCTTCGCGAGGACATTACGGCGCTAAAAGCGGACCTTGCTAACTTGACACAGCAAAGCGCGAATGATGCCAAATCTGCGGTAAAAGAAGGGCTGTCCACCGCCGAAGATCACACCCGTGAAGCAGTAGAAACAGCCGCAGACGAATTGCAAGAAATTCAAAAGCAAGCAGAACGCGCAGTCCGTAAAAAACCATTGAGTGCGTTAGCTGGTGCATTAGCGATCGGATATTTTGTTGCCAGTTTGCGTAGGTAAGTCATGATTATTAGCGCCATTAAAAAGGCACATGACGCTGTTGAGGATGTAGCAGCAGAGGCAGCATTCGGCATTGTCGCCATTCTGCTGGCATGTTTTGCGTATATTTTTGCTGCCATCGGTTTAGCGCTGTGGCTGGCGACGATTGTGCCATTATATGCGTCACTGCTGATTATTTCTATTTTGACAATCTTGTGTTCGGTAATTATTTATATGTTCGGTCAACGAGATACGCCGAGTACCGCATCAGAGGAAGAAGAGTTGTCTAACGGCAGTCAGCTAACAACTTTGGCAAAGACATTTTCCTCTATGGGTGCGCCTCTCGATATTGTTGCCTCAGGGCTTTTTGCTCGACAAATGAAAAAAGCACCGATTGCGACAATCGCGGCGACTGCGGCGCTTGGTGCATTTATTTCGATGATGGCGAATAGCGATAGTGAGGATGATTAGCCAGGCTTATGGCGCTAAGACGCGCAAAGCTTTCTGTCTGGTCTCTACGTTAATCGGGGAAGGCAACTCCATCGCTTCACCATCAATCGTCACTGATAGATACCCGCTATCAGTTGAAACGGACAATTTTTCACACTCGCGGAAGTCAATCAACTCTGAGTTTGCCAGATTACCTGTTACAGCGTCACTTAGGGTTGTGATGAAATCTAAAGCGGATGAAGAGCTTGCTACATATAAACCAATCACACCCTTATCCAAGGAAGATCTGATTGGGCGTAGCGCTTCTGCGCCTTCGTAAACATTATTCGCTGCCATGATTGTGTTCGTCTCGGCGACGCGTTCTTGGCCGTCAATGTGAAGGCGGTATTGCTCGACTGTAGTATGGGTGAGGGATCCGATGATTTCAGTGACAGAATCGATGGTTTCGAAAATGCCTTCCGCATCGCGTAATTGCTCTCGTGAGTCAGCGACAGCAGTATAGGTCCCGAACACAATGTTATTCAGAAATGCGAATTCATTGGCGAAGGCTAGATCGACCGCGCGTTCTTTGAGCGTAGGGATTTGCGCAATCGCGGTGCGGAGGTCGGCATTATAGCCGAGATCTCGGGAAAAAGCGTTCATGGTGCCCCCGGGAAGGGGAACGAGCTTTACGTTATGCCCGGCTACGATGCCGGCAATGGCGGCCAATGTACCATCACCGCCAAGAACAATAATGTATTCAGTATTGCCAGTCTCGATGGCTTTTTTGGCCTTTTCAATAAGTATGCGTGGATGGCCGTTGGCAACGGTTATATGCGCGATATCAGAGATATGTTCTGATAGCCCAGAGATGCATTCTTTAACGCCGAGGGTGCTAACGGCACCGGAACATTCGTTGATCAAAACAAGCGCGTTTTTCATAGGGCATTAACATAGGGAGTAAAATTTTCGTTCCCACCATATTTTGCTGCGAACTAATCGGTCTACCGTGTGTTTTCATTTTATGTTGAGTGAAAAATCCAAAATCGAATTGAATATCGTCACCATGGACGATGTTCGTTTATACGCCGAAAACCGCCTTCCGTCTTGTCGCCGCGAAATTGTAGAGCAAACTTTAATTGAAGACGACAGGGTCCGGGATTTCGTTGAAGCAAAATCCGACGGTCCCGAAAAGCCCGCCGAAGAAACAATGTCACAGCTCAAAGCGTCTCTGGGGGCGTGTGACGATAGTATCTCGTGCTACCGTTCACTTGCGAATTCAGAAGTCCCTGCAAAAGTGTCGGAATTTGCACAAAGTCGAGTTTGGGCAAGGCGGCGCTTATTAGATCGTCTTGTCGCGCTAACGGGCGTGACGGAAGCTCATGAAGGCGGAACAAAAGCCACAGCTTTTCAGAACAACGAAACCTCGGAAAAAATTGCGTCCGTGGTGCGCGCTGACTTGGGGCTGATGATTAAGCTGCGTTCAGCATTCGATTCCGCTAAAGCACCGCTTTGGAAAGCAAGAATAGCGAGTTGGATATCTGATGTCGATAACGACCGACTGCGTATTTCATGGCTATCGAGTGCAGTCGTCTAAGCCGAAAAACCCTTAAATTACAACTTTCTAACCCTTATGGTGCCGTGGGCCCATAGGGATATTACGTGCGGCGGTCGCAATTATCACAGATAGTATTGGAGTAAGTTACGCTTGTGTGGTAAGTGGATGCTAACTTGTTGAATTATTGGAATTTTAGGGTGTTGAATGGCGAATTCGGAAAATTTGAAGCGTACTGAAAAGCTTCAACTCATGTTAGACGAAGAAGAGTTGAAAGCGATTGATGATTGGCGCTTTGAAAACCGTATGCCAACGCGCGCTGCCGCAATACGCGAGCTTTTGCGCCGTGGATTGATTTCAGACCCACATTTTTCTGATCCAGAAACTGAAGATGCTTCGACGCGTGATTTTGGTGTTGTGGATGAGAAAGTGCGTGCAACGCGTGGCGACGATAACAGCTAAAATTTCCTGATTTTAATGCTAGCTATGAACCGGGCAATTTCATAATTGCCCGGTTTTTTTGTGCGTAAAAATTCTTTCAATATGTTCAGTGTTTTAGTGCGGACCTACACAACATACGTCTGTTGTGTAGATGACCCATAAGCGCATTGTACCGTAACAATATGCCTTAACGCATATAGTGTCCGTTGCTTCACAATAGTGAGCATATCCACTTCAGTGGAATAAGTGCCTTATGTTTCATGTGTGTAATGTGTACACGAATTACTTTGATAAATGATTTGGTTCGGTATAGATGGTTGGGTGCTCGCAGCAACTTACAGGTGAAAAAAATGAGCACGACATTTACAACTGACGAACTCAATAATGTTCTTCCCGCGTTGAATCGTTTTGCTTTATCTTTGACGCGGAATGAAGACGCTGCCCATGATCTGGTACAAGACAGTGTTGAACGCGCTCTCGTTAAGTCGGAATATTATGAGCCCGGCACAAATCTTCGGTCCTGGATGTTTACGCTTTGCAAGCGTCTCTTTCTAAATCAAATTCGCAAACAGAAATCTTACGGTGTTAGCGTTGAATTAAGTGATGCGCCACAACAAAAAGTGGCCGCTGATGCACCGCAGGACGTGATTCTTGAATGCAACGAAATGCTTGACTGTTTCGATAAATTACCAAAGCGCGACAGAGTCGTGCTTTCGTTAATCGTGATTGAAGGCATGAAATACGAAGAAGCTGCAAAAAAATTGCGGGTTCCAGTGGGCACAGTGCGCTCGCGCCTATCTAGGGCTAGGTCACGTCTAAAAGAAATGACAGCAGACTGGTCTTCATACAGACAGGATCAACAAGAACAGATGTCTGCCGCTTTCTAAAAGAGTGTTTATCTTTCGAAGCTGAATGGTCCGCCCAGAAATGGGCGGGCCTATTTTTTGAGGATTGTGGCGCAGCATATCGCATTGCGATTGTATCAAAAGGGAACGAAAAAATTGCTTGATCGTTTCTTTAGGAAGGGAATAGGAGAATCAAAATGAAGTCTAAGAATGGATTGATCGGGATTCTGGTGGTTGTTGTCATTGCCATCGGTGCAATTTTTTTGATCAACGAGAGTAACGAAGGCCCGCTGGAAAAAGCCGCCGAAGATTTTGGTGATGCAGCGGATGACGTTGGCGATGAGATCGAAGACGCCGGCAATTAAAATTCGTTTTTATTGACTCAAAAAGGGCATGATCTTCATGCCTTATTACCAGTTGATAAACAGAAAAATCACGAAAGTCGTTATAAGCACGCCCCCGATAAAGCCGAGCAAGATCCAGGCAACTCTTTTGTTACCCCGTGCGATATCGTCAACGTCCTGCATTAGTTTGTCGTGATAGGGCTTATGCGGGGCATTGGGTTTTAACATAGTGCTGCGGAGTTGATTGTCCTGCGCACGTTGATCGAGTAATGACCGCAGTGTTTTGGGGTTGTTCGTTAGCCACAAAAAAACCTGTTCACGCTTATCTGCTGGTAATTCATTGTCGAGATATGACTGCAATTCCAGCTCGCTAGGGGTTGATTTGTGTAATTTGTTCACCGCAAACCTAACTATAATACTCGTGTTTAGCGCTAATACATGCCCTTGATAATAGTTCCGCAGTTCGTTTACGGAAAGGTCTAACCTGACACCCAGCCGCCACAATCGGTGTTTTTGAAGGCTTTTTCGTTGTCAGCGATAAAACCATTTTCGTGGAAAACCCGGGTTTCCACGGTAATATTCGCGATTGAAGCCTTGATATGATTATATGCCGGTGGTTCCTGACGTGTACGAATAGATGTTGCCGTCCCCGCTTGTACCATTACAATTTTTTTGGCGTTGACTTCAAATAATTCTGCGCTGGAGTGATGTACGTGACCGGTGAGGGCGATATCTAATCCGTTTGCGGCAAAGGCCGACATGGCCTCGGCTCCGCGCCCCACTGTACGCGAACCGGCTCTGCCAGGACCAAGCACGAAGGGATGATGCGCCGCGATAATTTTTACGTTCCCCTTTGGGGCGTTTTCAAGATTTTCTGTCGCGCGGAGTATTTGACTACGTGATAGGCGACCATACGACCAATTTAAATCAAGCGCCGCCCGGCGGGCAGTATTAAGTCCTACGATTGTGACGCCCGCGTCGTTAAAAATGGGGTTAATCATGCCGGACATATATCGTTCAAAACGGTTATAGGGCGTAATAAACCGAGACCAGAGGTTTATAACCGGAAGGTCATGATTGCCCGGCACAATTACTTTATTCGCGCTGAGTGCGTTTAGGAAATCTCGTGCGGCTTCAAATTCACGTCGCCGCCCTGCCTGAGTCAGGTCGCCGGTAATGACGATGATATCTGGTTGCTGGGCTTCTAGATCATTCACAAGTGCGTTCACAGCCTGCTCAGAGGCTGCGCCAAAGTGAAGGTCAGAAATGTGCGCAATATGTGTGTTGTTTGCTGTCATTGCCGTACTAACACATATACTGCAATTTCGGCCGATAAATTAATTTGATTTTGTATTGGTTACACTGAAAACAGGCGAATTTGCCATATAGCCGGTCTGCGCTTCTATAGTTTGCCAAAATGGGTAGCGCGTTTGAGGTGTTAAAATTGGCTTTGCGCCAATTATCGCTGCAACCAATGAGAAAGTTGATGCTCTGTTGCTTTGCACGATAGTATTGCATTGAGCCAAACAAAGAAGTTCAAGCAATGCACCTTTAAGGCTTGTTTCCCTCAATGCGAACTCAGCAGAATTATCGATCCGATCTGATATGCTTGCTTTCTTTATACCAATTTTTTGGACTATGCCGTCAAACGCAGCTACGGATGCGGCGCTATCTGAAAATAAGACATAAGAATGGGTTTGGTGTTTTCGGAGTAGCATCCCAATAGTGACGTTCTCATATTGATGAACAATCGCTTCGGGTAGCAAGCCATACATTGCATTGAGGTAGAACGGTAATTCGCGATTCAAGCCTTGTTTGCGTAACAAGAACGCGCGGAATTGTTTACGATGAAGTTCGGCGCGGTCTGTCCGCCGTAAATGAACGCCGGTTAATCGGTCTGACTTAAATGAATCGCGCCATACTTTTGCATGTTGAGGAAATTCATCTTTAAACGGAAGGGTTCGTAAGGTATGAATGAACCGATGAGAAAATTCGGCACTAGATAGCCCAAGTGCCAAACGGTCGTTGAATGCTTCGTAAATGCTGAAGGGCTCCCACGGGTGGGTCTCTACCATAACGCAATTTGATGACGGCGTAGGGCTAACGATCCAGTCTGGTGAAGCTTTAAACAGGTCATGAAATTCGCCAGGGCATGAAGCGTCGTTGATCCAATGAAAATTTATGGGGCGGTCGGGGACACACGCTCTTGCAGCAGCGATTGCGATCAAGCGATTGCCTAAGCCGCCAATTGGCCCTGACCACCAGATATGTTTGGCCTCGTTCACGATCTTCTTATTCCTAACGGCACCTGGGTAGGGCCGGTGAATATCCAAAAAATACTTACCGGTTTATAGCGGGGTGGGAATTACATAATCGTAAAGCGTATATTAAGTATGCTTATGGACGCAAAACTGTTCGATTACCGCTCTGGTTTCTGCCCTGTGGTTTCGTATTGAATAGCTTTCGCGCTTAGCTGTATCCGCCAACGCAGACAGTAACGGTCGGCAATACAGACCATTTGCCAAAACTGGATTCGTAATTCATGTCATTGGGGCGAAAAAACTGGCGGCTGTCATAGCTTCAAAGTTTAACTGCTCGTAGTCGCAGCGCATTCCCTATAACGGAAACAGAACTAAAACTCATGGCCGCCGCCGCAATCATAGGACTAAGCAGCAATCCAAAAACTGGATAGAGAACGCCTGCGGCTATTGGTACGCCGAGTGCGTTATAGATAAAGGCGAAGAACAGGTTCTGACGGATATTTCGCATGGTTGCCTGACTAAGACGACGAGCTTTTGCGACGCCGCGCAAATCGCCTTTGACCAGTGTAATACCAGCGCTCTCCATCGCGACGTCTGTGCCCGTACCCATGGCGATCCCGACGTCGGCTTGGGCGAGGGCGGGGGCGTCATTGATGCCGTCGCCAGCCATGGCGACCTTCGCGCCTGACGTTTGCAGTTCGCGGACAATACGATTTTTGTCTTCCGGAGAAACGTCGGCATGGATTTCGTCGATACCGATCTTCGCGCCAACGGCTTTGGCGGTTGCGCGACTGTCGCCGGTTAACATAACCACTTTGACGCCTGACGCATGCAGCGCTTCTATCGCATCAGGTGTTGTTTCCTTGATTGGATCAGCAACACCGATCAAACCGGCGTGCTTGCCATCAACTGCGACGAACATCACGGTTTGTCCTTCGCGGCGATAGGTTTCCGCCAAAGATGAAAAACGCTCATCGTCGGCACCAACACGTATCATCATCTTTCGATTTCCGAGCGCAATCTTTCGGTCATCGATAGTCGCTTCGACGCCTTCGCCAGTGATGGAATTGAACGCAGATGCAGTTTTTATTTGTGCGCCGCGATCTTTGGCACCTTCGACAATGGCTGCGGCGAGAGGATGCTCGCTGCCCTTCTCGACAGAGGCGGCGAGGGTTAGCAACTCGCTTTCGGTGAACGGCGATTGCGGTTCTACAAGCGCTAATTTCGGGCGGCCCTCCGTCAGTGTGCCAGTTTTGTCGACGACAACGACATCGACTTTTTCGAAGGTTTCGAGCGCCTCTGCGCTTTTGATGAGGATACCGTTTGATGCGCCTTTGCCTGTTCCGACCATGATCGACATTGGTGTCGCGAGACCGAGCGCACACGGACAGGCGATAATCAGGACTGCAACAGCATTGACGGTTGCAAATGCCATTGCGGGCTCAGGGCCGAACAAACTCCAGACGATGAAGGTGACGACCGCAATGATGATAACGGCGGGGACAAACCAGCTAGCAACGACATCAGCGAGGCGTTGAATCGGTGCGCGGCTACGCTGGGCTTCAGAAACCATTTTTACGATCTGAGACAGCATCGTGTCCGCGCCGACCCGCGTTGCTTTCATGACGAAACCGCCGGTTCCGTTGACCGTTCCGCCAGTCACCGTATCACCGGTATTTTTCTCGACCGGGATCGGTTCTCCGGTAACCATAGACTCATCAACCGAACTCTTGCCTTCGATGACTTCGCCATCCACAGGTACTTTTTCACCGGGTCGGACGCGTAGCCGGTCGCCCTCGTGCAGCTCGTCGATGGAAACTTCCTCATCTTCGCCATGCTCGTTGATACGATTAGCGGTTGGAGGTGCTAATTCGAGTAATGCGCGGATAGCGCCAGATGTTTGACCACGCGCACGCAATTCGAGAACTTGTCCAAGCAAGACAAGCGTGGTGATGACCGCCGCTGCTTCAAAATAAACAGCGACATTTCCGTTCATGCCGCGAAAAGCATCCGGAAAAATGCCCGGCGACACTGTGGCGATAATGCTAAAGACATAAGCGACTCCGACACCAAGCGAGATCAACGTGAACATGTTCAAGTTCATGGTACGAAGTGATGCTGCACCGCGTATAAAGAATGGCCGCCCTCCCCATAAAACGACCGGCGTTGCCAATGCGAACTGAACCCACGGGCCCCATGCACCGGGCAGTAGGTGTTCAAACGGTTTGCCGGGGATGAGATCGCCCATCGCGTAAATAAATAGTGGGATACTGAGAGCGGCGCTCACCCAGAACCGGCGTGACATGTCGTCGAGTTCGCTGGTGTCTTCTTCGCCGACCGCAATGGTTTCCGGTTCCAGCGCCATGCCGCAGATCGGACAGCCCGTATTGTTGGTCGCGCGTACTTCAGGGTGCATGGGGCATGTGTAGACGGTACCTGTGTAGTCTTGCGGGACTTGATCGTATTTTCCAGCGTGTGCTGACGACTCGTTCTTCGGGGCGCAGCAATCATGACTGTGTGAGTTATGATTGGACATGGGGACCTCCAAAATGCGCGAAGAGGCGCGGGATTAGGGCGTTATGTGTGGTATACATAATACCCCCATGGGGTATGGTCAAGGTGCGTGATTGTTCTGCGATGGCTTAACACCGTCTTCGCCACGGCGGTCACGCAAGTAAAAGATTTCAACGCTGAAGATGAAAATGATAGCTACGAAGCCAATAGATACTATTAGCGGATCAGCAACGGACTTGATGATAAGAAGTGCCCCAAGCACCGTTGTGTCCAATGCGATAGCGGTAAGCAATATCCAACCCTTCGCATCAACATCATGTCGTAAATGCCGAAAAACGCCCCAATGAATTGCGATGTCCATAATAAGATAAAAAATCGCGCCGAGTGATGCGATGCGGCCCAAATCAAAGAAAACGGCCATGAGAGCCGAGAGTACGACAGTATAAACCAGCGTATGTTTTTGAATGCGCCCTGGCATGCCGAAATGACTATGGGGAATGAGGTTCATTTCCGTCAACATGGCAAGCATACGTGACACAGCAAACACACTCGCGAGCAATCCCGATGCCGTTGCGATGATCGCAATCACGACCGTGAAAATTACGCCGTATTGCCCGAGGGTCGGTCGCGACGCTTCAGCGAGGGCATAGTCTTTTGCCGTCACCAACTCTTCTATTGTCAGCGACGAACTGACAGCGAATGCAACCGACATGTAAACGGCAAGGCAAATGCCCAAAGATAGTATGATCGCCCGACCAACATTGCGATTGGGGTTTTTGACTTCGTCACCGCTGTTGGTGATCGTTGTGAACCCTTTATAAGCGAGGACCGCAAGCGCTACGCCGGCGAGGAATCCGGTAGCCGAAAATTCGCCGTTTTGCGAACTGGAAATTGCTTCAAAAGATAATCCGGACGCCCATAAACCGGCTCCCGCGAACGCAAGAATTCCACCTATTTTCAGAACGGCGGTGATTTTTGAAACCGTGCCGATATATTTGTTGCCTGCGAGATTAATCAAGAATGCGAATAAGATCAGCCCGACAGCAAGCAGTGGAACGAGCGCGCCATTCTTTCCTTCGGCATCGAATAGTTGAAGCGTATAGGTTCCGAAAGTGCGCGCGACGAGGCTTTCATTGATGATCATCGAAAGCGCCATCATTAGGGCGCAGGTACCAGTGACTGCCGATTGCCCATACGCCTTGTGAAGAATCATCGCAATGCCGCCAGCGGAAGGGTATTTGTTCGATACCTTGATATAGGTATATGCGCTGAAAGTGCTGATGATCGCCGCGAGAAAGAACGCCGCAGGAAACCAATCACGGGCGTATTCTGCTACCTGGCCGGTGAGGGCAAAGATGCCAGCGCCAATCATGACGCCGGTACCCATTGCGACCGTCCCTGAAAGTGTCAGGCTTCCTTTTTTGTAGTCACTTTTGCGGTGGTTATCGGACATTAATGTTCGTGTTCTCCTGTGATCGGGGTGGACGACCAATGGATATGGACGATTTTCCACTGATCTTCATTCCGATTCAACACTATCGTTTCCATCATGCGCGAGTGGATTGTCTGATCGCGAAAAGTTCCATGAACTTGAGATTCGGAAATCACTGTCGCTAGATCGTCCGAGGTAATCACATCCCGTTTTTTCAACGTGAATTCGACTGCTGCGGTGAATGCCATATCGGCTGACATGTGATGGCCGGCATATTCCTCGAATGACCGTTCGGCCCCACCACCTTCTGCGATAATCACGTCTGGTGCCAACAAGGCGCGCAGCGCGACTTTATCGCCGGCTCTTAATGCGGTGCCATAGGCTTGCACGACGGCTTCTGGTGAGCCTGCGTCTACGACCGGCGAAACCGTTGATGCGGCCGTGTCATCATCATGATGGCCGTCACTATTATCATGCCCGGAATCTCCGGATTCGCCGCCCGTAGTTTCATCATGGTGGCCATCGCTATTGTCATGATTGCCCGAGGGGCGTGCATTCGCATTGTCGCTATGTTCCTGACCGGGTGCATGTTCATGGTCGTGACCTTCGCCCGTGACAACTGGCATGCTTTTGACGCCAAGACCGTATCCGTAAACAATTTTACCGCCCCACCAGGCGGTTACAGTGAGCGCAAGAGCTGCTGTGGCGAGGAGTGCAATGAACAAAGTCGAGGCAGCCCTCGCGCGGTTTTTCCAGCGCCACAGCGCGAGCAGCAAAATGGCTAAGCCCGATGGAATCGCCCAATTACGGTGAACGGTCATGGCTGCATGCGAAGGCCCGTCATGAGCGACAGTATAATAAGCCTGCAATCCCGCGGCGATCGTTCCGATAATGGCGAGGGCACCAAAAGCGAGCATCCAATCAGCGGCAGGGCGAAGTGTTTCACGCCATTTTCCGTCGCGCACAAACGATGCCAGCGCATAAGATATAAAGGCGGTTATCGACAACGCGTAGGCAAAGTGAACAAGAATTGGATGAATGTTCGGTTCAATGATGTTTTCCATTTTTCTTCCCTTCCTAAAACCAAACTCGCAGGCCGGCGACAAGCGATACGCCACCGGGGTCTTCACCAACCGCGCGTACAAAGTCCGCCGTTTCGCCGATAGACCGCGTCCAGGAGACCCCAACATAGGGTGCAAACTGACGAGTGAATTCGTATCGCAGGCGCGCACCGACCGCCGCCGTGGATAGACCGCTGCCGACTCCAATTTCTTCGACCGATTGAATAGCGAGGTTAAGCTCAGTGCGTGGTTGTAAGATCAGCCGTTGGGTGAGTAATAGCTCATACTCTGCTTCAAAACGGGCAGAGACGTCGCCGTCGTCGCTGACAAACAAGGCTGCATCAATTTCAAACCAATAGGTGGCTAAACCTTGAACCCCGAGAACGCCGAAGGTGCGGTCAGCGCCGGCAATGAAGTCATGACGTATGCCAGCCTGAACATCGAAGTATCGCGAAATGGGCCGTGTCCAGAGCGCTTGGAATTCTGCTTCTTCAAATTCATCCGCGTTGAAGTCGTATTCAAGCTCGGATTTGAATGTCAGTTTGTTGCGGTCGCCGCCCCACCACGCTTGACCATCAAGCACCAGAAGTGGATCGCCATCATTGCTTTGATACTCCAACCGATCGGCGAGGACATAATAGGTGGTCGTGCCGCCGTGTTCTTTTTGAACGGCGCTTCGTGCCGCCGCCATATCCGATGGGCTGTAATATTCATCGGCTTGCGACCATGGCGGGGATTGGTCTTGCGCAGTCGCGGACGTAAATGGGGTGATAGAAACGAGGCTGGCACCGATGACGATTGAAAAATTCATGAACTTTGACATCAGTGTTTGCTCCCATGGTTTATAGTTGAGTGGTCGGGCGCTGAAGTGTCGAGGGACTTCTCGGTTTTGTCCGGGAGGTCCATAGAACCGTGCTTGATTCCTTCGTGTCCCGTTCCTTCATGGCCCATTGCCTCGTGATCCACCTTCATCGGTTCAGGTTTGGGCGGCATTGCGCTATCGCGCGGTAGCACTGAAACGACTTGCATCATGCCAGCGTGCATGTGGAACAAGAGGTGGCAATGAAACGCCCAGTCGCCCACATGTTCCGCTGAGACATCAAACGACAACTTATCTCCGGGTTTTACGTTGACGGTGTGCTTGCGCGGCTTGTGGTCACTGTCATCGACGACGAGATCGAAAAACATGCCATGCAAGTGAATCGGATGCGTCATCATTGTGTCGTTGACCAGCGTGACGCGAAGCCGTTCGCCCTCATGAAAGATGATCGGCTTTTCAACGGCTGAAAATTTCACACCATCGAATGACCACATATAGCGTTCCATATTCCCGGTGAGATGGATCTCCATCTCCCGTTCAGGTGCTCGCGTGTCCGGATTAGGCTCAAGGCTCCGCAACTGTGAATAGCGTAAGGCTCGGTGCGGAACATTCTCAAGGCCGAGCCCGGGTTCGTCGAGACGGTTGGTTGGGGCCATAGCGAGACTGTCGATGCCGGCACCGGTTTTGTGGTTGTGTTCCTGCATCTCGCTGTTGGACATGTCATGAGACATGCCAGCCATTGCGCCGTGCTCCATGCCGCCCATAGCACCATGATCCATCGCCATGCCCATATCCTTGTGTGTTAGGATCGGGCGTTCACGCAACAATGGTTCGCTGGCGCGCATGTCAGGTTCGGGGGCGAATGTCGCGACGACTTGTCCGGATCGGTCGATTGATTCAGCGACGATAGGGAAGGCGCGATTGCGCTTAGGTTCGACAATGACGTCATAGGTTTCGGCAACACCGATCTGAAATTCGTCAGTATCTACTGGCTGAACGTGTAGGCCATCGGCGGCGACTACGCTCATCGGCAAACCGGGAATACGGAAGTTGAAGATTGTCATCGCCGATGCGTTGATGATCCGTAGTCGGACGCGTTCGCCGGCATTGAATATGGCGTTCCAGTTATCCGCCGTCGAATGCCCATTAATCAGATAGGTGTATGCGGCGGCTGTGACGTCGGAAATATCCGTCGCGGACATTCGCATTTCGCCCCACATCGCCCGGTCTTTGATCGTAGCCCCGAGACCATTCTCGCTTGCGTCGCGAACAAAGTCGCCGACAGTGCGTTGCTGAAAATTATACAGCTCATTGTTTTTTTTCAGCTTGGTGAAGACTTTGTGCGGATGATCAAATGACCAGTCCGACAGCACCAGAACATACTCTCTGTCGAATGCGACGGGATCACGCCCAGCCGGATCGATGATGATCGGTCCGTAATGGCCGGCTTGTTCCTGTAATCCCGAGTGAGAGTGGTACCAGTAAGTGCCGCTTTGCGGCAGCGCAAACTTATATTCAAACGTCTCACCGGCACGAATACCGGGAAAAGAAACGCCTGGAACGCCGTCCATGTAAAATGGCACAAGTAAACCGTGCCAGTGAATAGACGTGTCTTCGTCCAGCATGTTTTGGACACGCAGCGATAATTCTTCGCCTTCGCGAAACCGTAAAAGCGGGCCGGGCAAGGTGCCGTTGACGGTGATCGCGTGGCCTGAGCGCCCGCCGATATTGACGGCGCTGTGACCCACGGAGAGGTCGAACGAATTACCCGCCAGTTCAAAAATGCCCTGATTGCCTGCGGTGGCGCTTTTTGCCCATGCAGGCAGCAGGCCGGAAGCGCCCGCCATCAAGCCCCCCGCTGCGGAAGCTTTTAAAAGGTGACGTCTGGTGTACATCAAAAATGCTCCTTGAAATTAGAATGGATGACGAAACTGCGGTCCGCTTTGTGCAGGCGGACCGGTTTTGCGCTAATGGTGGTCGCTGTGGTCCATTTTGTTCATGTCATCCATGGTGCACGAAGCATTGGTCTTCGTTGCCACTGCCATTGCAACTTTGTGCATCTGTGCCATGCAGGCTTCGTGAGCACCGTCATCGACATCGAGCGAACACATCGCGGCGATTGAATAAGATTTGCCCTTTTCCTGTTTCAACAGAAAATGAACATTCTCGCCGATGCCAAAGGCTGATAGATCCACCGGTTTTAGGACGGTGAAATCCATCGTCATTTCGGGCCAACTGATCGCTTCGATGGGTTTGTGAGTAAGATTGAGCCTGGACTTTTTTACGTCGAGCTTGTTGATCACACCTTCGCCCATGGGCTGGTTGCATTTGTCCATTTGTGCGGATGTGTCATCTTGTTTCGCCGCGCCGTGATTCATTCCATCATGACTTTGTTCAGCGATTGCGGGGACAGAGAAGATTGCGGTCGCAGCAATTGTCGCCGCGGCTAGGGATTTTATCATAGCGATATTCCTTTTGGGTACAGAAAACGTGCTGAGAAAAACTGAAGCTAGTAGCGGCGCCAGATAGCCTAGGGGGAGATTGGGCGAACTGGCGCCGCCTGAGCTCACGCGCGTATAAATCAAGATTTACAACGCACGTGATCCAAGCACTCTCTCGAGTGCGAGCTCACAATGGCCCTAGTTTTGCAGTTTGATTTTCAGAGAAATCGGCGTGTCACCGGGCGGACCGTGTTTCCGCAGTGCCGTCAGTACAGCGCGTGATACTATTCGTTCGCTTGAAACGATGATATCGCTCAAGGGTACCGCAACGAAAGGTGAGGGCGGATTGAGCGCGGCGATGAAGTTTATTGACGCCGCGTTGAAGAACTGCGCCGAGTCACAATGTTCGCATGTTGATTGATCAGGGCTGCAAGGAGCATGTTCGGCGGCTGGTTCCCTTTGACGGTCACCATGATGAGCAACATTGACAGCTTGTTTGTGTCCCTGATGGGCGTCATCAACGGTTTGTACTGCGAGCATTTGCGATGATGGGACGGATGCGGCCAGTTCAGCGCAAAAGCTGTGCCCAACGCTTAAGATTAAAGCGAGCGCGGTAAAAATGATGACTTTTAAGCGACTTGTGATCACACCTTGACCATTCTTTGGGTGCTACTTATCTATACCCATATAGGGTATATGTCAATGCTGGGAAATTCGATGTCAGATTCGTCACCAATCATAAAGCGTCTCAAACGGATAGAGGGACAGGTTCGGGGAATCGCCCGAATGATCGAGGATGATCGCTATTGTATTGATATTTTGCATCAGGTGCAGGCAATCAAATCAGCGTTATCGCGGGCTGAGAGTGAAATCCTAAAAGACCATGCCCATCATTGTGTTGCTGAAGCCATCAAATCGGGAAGTGCTAAGGCGCAACATGAAAAGTTTTCGGAACTGATCGATCTGTTCGAGAAAACAAAGCGTTAGATTTGACCAACCACTACTGGCGGGCTGCTGATCAAATCCACCTGCCAATAATATTGCTGGGCATATTATCGAGCTTGTCGAGCCAAAAGGGAATTTGCCTCCACCCGCTCGCATTGGGCAAGCTTTGCAGCGCCGACCATACGATGGCCGATTTCGACAAAGACATGCCGCCACGCCCGAGTGTCATAGCCATCCGCAGAAAAGACGCCGGTATTAATAGATGGCTAAGCGCTTAGCGGTAATCACCTTCGAGTTCAGAAGCGATATAGACTGCTGCTGCCCACGCGGCTACATTTTGGCGCAGCGACTCTAGTTCGATTTTATCCAGCGTGTCGTCCATCGTGTGATGGAGGTCGAAATAGTCTGATCCGTCCTGATACAGACGAAATGCCGGTACACCTACTTGCGACAATGGCATAACATCGGGGCCGCCGCTTGCGTTATTGTTACCGGGGCCAACGCCCAAGCGTCGCAGCGCCTTTTGATAGACGCGGGCTTTGGGAAGCGCATCTTCCGAAAACCGTGTGCGGAATTGCCAAACTTTGCCTGCACCGAAATCAGATTCGGATGCGAGAATATGCTTGTCGAGTTCGTCCGCATGTTCCGCCGCATAGGCACGGGCACCGACTAAGCCAACTTCTTCGGCACCCCACATGATTACGCGAATTGTGCGGGTAGGGCGGCCCGGTAATTCATCAATCAGTTTGGCAGCTGCGACGGTAATCGCGATACCTGCGCCATCATCCACAGCACCGGTTCCCAGATCCCAACTATCAAGATGTCCGCCGATGACGATGAGTTCATCGGTTTTGCCGGGGATTTCACCAATTACGTTGCCGGACTGAACTTTGGCGAGTGTTCGGACAGAGATGTCGAGGGAAACACGCACTGGTTCGTCAGCCAAGGATAGGGCGCTTGCCAAAAGATCCGCATCCGGATTGGAAAGTGCTGCAACCGGAACCGGTGTGACGTTTTCAGCGTAATTCATATTTCCGGTGTGTGGTGTTCGCGACTCGCTTGTGCCGGCAGACCGGATCAATGCCGCTGCAGCACCGCGCTTTGCGGCTTCATTCGCAGCGCCAGAACGCTTGGCAACAGCCCAGCCGTAACCGGAGCCATCCTGTGTGCGCGACATTACTTCGTCGACAAAAACAATCTTGCCTTCCAAGCCATCCAATGGAGCATCTTGCAGATCAAGCAACGTACGGAAGCGAACGATCTCTCCCACAAGGCCACCATCGGGCGTTGCCACGGAATTCCCGAGTGCAGTGATTTTCAAGTCTTGGGGAAATGGCGTTTCGATGCGCGCTGATTCATTGACGCGTTCCCAATAGGGCATATCAAATGTTTCAATACGAACATTTTTGAAGCCGAGGTCTTTCAGCGTTTCTACGCCCCAATCTCTAGCGCGTGCTTCCGCTTCGGAACCGCCAAGCCGCGGGCCAATTTTGGTCGTCAGGCTCTCTACGATGGTAAACGCCCGATCATCTTCCAACCCCTTATCAATAAGGCGGTCAACTGTTGCGGCCTGTTTTGGTGACAGGGCTGGCTCATTTTGCGCAAGAGCCGGCGTTACTCCCAGCAAAATAGAAACGGCTAATAGTATTTTTCGACGCATGGTGATCGCTTTCTATTTTGCTATGACGTTTATCAGGGAAGATGCTATGAGTCTTAGCAATAGTCATCGCTGCGTTAAATGCAACTTTGGCGAGACACGCTGTGTGGTAAATCATTATCGCCCTTAGCCAACCTTTTTTGCCCGCCCCCAGAAATTCTTATGACCATCGATAATAGAGGCGTTGCGCAACATTCTCGCGGCGGCACAACCGGGCAATCGAATATTCGTCGCGCAAACCCTCCAGAACAAATACGGACCTTTTCTTGTCTCGCATAACGCTTGCGCGTTGCACGCCCGCACTTTTTAATGTGGCGACTATTAATTAATGTGGCGACTATTAAATTTGAGAACGCCCCAGCAACAAAATTTGCAATCCAACTGCAAACTACGAACGCAAAAGGGAGCTCGTAAAATGCAAGCCGTTGTAAAACACAAGAGAAATGGCGCGCCTAGGCGACAATGAATTGAACCAATTATGGCAGGAACTTGAAGATTGGAAAAGGACTTTACGCGACTAATTTCAAACGCTTGGAAGTTTTAAGCTGTGCCTCGATTGTCGAACGGCGATGGCATGCCAATTTCGCGCAGTAAGAGTCTGCCAAGCGGGGAAACTTCTACGCCGCCTTTAAATTGTCCCGTGTTACTATCAAAGTCTGGGTATTCGCCGCGTTTCAAGCCGGGAAACCGCTGTTTCAATAGCCCCAGTCGCAATAGGTGATCTTTTCCAGCCTCATACAGAGCATTCTTATCGAGCTCATCGCGTGGAGATTGGTTGTGTATGGGGCCGGGTCTTTCGATTTTGTTCCAAGCATCATTTCGCATTCCGGCTGAACCATAGGACTGGCCATGAGCGTTCAAGATAGCGATTTCATCATCATCAAGCTCACCGAGCAGGCTTAGCAAACGCTTTCGGCGTATCACTTCGACTTCTGGTGCTTTTATGCCGTTAAATACGGCCTCCACAATATGCGTTACTCTTTGTTCTTGCGTTGCGCGCGCTGCCTGATAGCCGCCAGTTTCGATCAAGTCGATTTTTGCAGGGCTCGATAGCGCTTCTTGCATTTCTTGAGTTTCAAGTGACTTGATCCGATCTTCTAATTTCCTGATATAAGAAACCAGCCGATCAAGTCGCTGCTTTGGAATAACTTGGCTGATGATTTCGCCAAGGGGGCCGCCTGCCCATGGGATAATGCCTGCCGCTCCTTTCGCAGTCGAGACAAGCTTGTCTCGTATGTTGTCATCTAATTCATCGGTCATATGATTTGCCAATCACGATGGCTGAATATCTTTCTTCTTGATGATCGCCCATTTTTTGCGGTTCTCATAGGCTTTGCGGGCTTTAGCTCCTAAAAACAGGGTGGAGTTTCCAAGAATATAAAGGCCGGTGGCCTTCATCAGCTCAAGCGCGGTCACAAATGTGCGCATGTGCTGGGGCGGGATAACAGAGCGCGCTGTGTCATTGGCCTGAACGGTTGGGGCGGCGCTTTGCGCCCGCAAGGCTTCGACCTCACTTTGTAATTCTTCATAGCGCATTCTCGCGCCGATCTCAGCATCCTTGTTCATCATGTTGATAGGATTTTTGTCAGGATCAAGGTTGGCATAAGATTGCTCAATGGTCTCAATATCTCTCGGGATGGTGCCGCCATTTTGTTCAATGATGCTGTTCATCTCCTGCTGCGCGTCCGTAATCTGATAATTGAGCTGATCAAGCTCTGCGCCGCTCAGTTCAATGCCGTTCACTAATGTATCGGTCTGCACATGCAGGAAGTTCTGTGTGGCATAGATGTTTGTTGAAATCGCAATGGCGGCAACGGCCAAAGCCAGCATGGCTTTGCCGTAGGATTTGCGGCGCATCATAAAGCCAGCATAGGGAAGGGCGAAGAGCGCGGTGAGCTCCATGCCGCCAGATAAAACGCCATTGGGGATGGCTTGATGAATAGTTGCGGCCATCAAAACCCAGCCCGATATGTTCATATAGGCGCTTGATACCGTAATCGCTGCGATACCGCCAAACAGGCCCCAGCGGGCGTGGTTGAATTCCTCAACCAGTTTATTTGGTTTGCTCGAAGCTCTTGGTGAGGGTTCTGCCGTTTTGGAAAATTGATTTCGGAGTTTTGTTTTTGATGTGTGGTTTTTTGCTGTTTTCATTCCGTAGGGTAACAAAATGATAAATTCAAAAACAAGAATATATTCCTATTGTACCTTCAAAACCTGTGGATAAGTTTTGAGCGCCTGATCGATCCCAGCGCAGTTAAATACAAAATCAAGAATGTGCTGGACTACGGTGATCGGCATTTTGCATCAGGGTATTCCTGCTCAAACTTCCCAGCCGCAGACTAAAAATATATTCCCTTGGAGAGATAAAGCCGAAACATTCCCTCGGAGCCGATAAGCCCAACAAAATCACCTAAGCGTAATGCAGGTCAAGGATTTACCGCCGATAGGCGGCGCGCAGCGTCCTTGAGCAAATAAGCGGGGTGATAAACTCAAGCACACGGACAGCCAGAAGGTGTTGAGTAAAACCGATTTATAAACTTAGGCGGCTTAACCATGATCGCGGCTGTGAAAATGTAGAGTCGTATAGATAGCTATCCTTTGGGGAATACTTTTTTACAAGAGATAAAAATATAGGACGCTCTTTATATGTTAGCCCGGCATTCGGCAAACACCCATCTTTTTCGAATAGTGACAGATTACATTTTCTAGTGGCTAAGAGCATTTCTATAGTACGCATATCTCTTTGATATGATGCGGCATGAAGCGGAGTGTGATTATGGGTCGGCTCTTGGAAATTAACGTCAGCACCTTCAGCGATACACGCCTCTATTGTTGAATAATCTTGATCAACAACCGCCCACCAAAGTTTTTCATTCAGGTTTGGGTGCTTAGGCCGAACTGCTTTAGGTAGTTCCTCTAATATCTGTATTAGTTTATTTCTGTTGTAGTCGTCCATTATTAGTTTAGGCATAAAATCAGTATACATATTATTATTAGTATTGTCACGTTTTTTATTTCTTGACCCAATAGCAGGCCATATCCACGCCTTGTCAGCCGAGGTTGCATGGGCTTGTGTTGCTATAGCTTCTGTTTTGTTGAGGTGTAGTGATATGTGTTGATAAGTTGCGGACCTACCATGTTTAAGATTTAAAAGAATAATGTCTTTATCGTGATCAATAATAAGACCAAAACCTAGATTCACGGGCGAGCCCTTAGTTCTTTCTATCGATTGAGCAAGGAAAAAAGTAAAAGGCCGCTTATCATCAATAATGCCAGACCTAGAGGTCACCGATCCATTTCGCGTGGCCACATTGATCTTTTCCGGGATAAGTTCGATACCCAATTTAGAAGTGCCGGGAATACGCAAATCATAAATTGAAGCCAGCGTTTCGTATCTCGTCTCCACCTTTTCAGAAATTTTTGCATTGTTCATACATATCATGAAATAGCAAAGATGAGAAAATTGTTGTTCCCGAGTATGCAGTATGGATGGGGACAAGATGCCAATTTGTTCACCGTACAGATAAGCACGATAGTATTTCATCGCTCCCCACCGACTTGTGGAGCCATTGAGCAGACTCTGTATGTCCGCAGGAAGCAGGCGTGTCCCCGGCCATCTTATTTTATTTGCAGCTTTGGCGATCTCTTTAGGATCAAGCGACTTTCGATTATTTAAGTCCTGATAAGCAGATTGAATTTTTGCTATCTGGCTGCCGGCAAAAGTCAAAGGTCTCATAATTTCGTACATACAGTGCCCCACACACAATGCGCAGGAGAGTTCATTTTTGGGGCATGTCGTGTCAAGCACGATTTGAGTAGATGTTCTGCAATTTTGAAACAAAATTGCAGAACATAGCGCCCCTAAGCGATTGAAATAAAACGCCTATACGGACAGTTTATATGCATATTCCAATTTTGCGGCCCATTTGTCGATTACAGCGCGGCGCGAGAATACCAAAAGGAAACGGAGCAACAAATGAAAAATCGCAATCACAACGAAAGGGACATGCTTATCAGGAGAGATAAAGAGGGTACGAAGGCTGCATTGCCAGTTTACCTTGTTACTGGTTACGGCCTGGTCGAATTTCATATGACTTTAGCCAATACTGCGGATGCATGTTCCAATCGGGCGACGGTTGAGAATGCGCTGAGTGCGCTGCTTACTGAGTGGCCAATGTTTGGCTTTGGTAAAAGAGCGCTGCTTCAAAGTTTTAAATCCTCCGTTCAGACGCAATGCGATCATGTCAACATGCGTCCGGGTCGAATAAGCCGCCGGTTTATGCGCGCGCCCTTGCTTTTCAGCGTCTTTAGCACGCTTGAAATTCGTGATGCGCGCGAAGTACATAAGGTCTTAGCCAAAGCGGTTGCCGAGACTGATGGTGTGAAAAAGGTTGCGGTGATAAAAATGCATGGCAAACAATTGATTGTCGGCGCGGTCGATAGAGAAAAAGTACGGCGATTGATTGCAGACTCTGGATCAGCAGCGGCCTAATCCCTAACCATGAAATTGGAGCGTCACCGTAACGGGTGACGCTCTTTTTTTGCTCCATTTTTTTGACCATAGAAAGCAACCGTATGCTCACCACGCGGCAGAGAGAGATTTTGCGCCTAATTTCTGAGGGCTACCGGACGGCGTGGATCGCTGCGGCGCTTGGGATTAAACCGGAGACGGTGAATGCGCATATCTTGCGTATCAGGGAGAAATTAAATGCTAAATCAAATGCCCATGCGGTCGCATTGGCCAAGGATTTAGGGATTTTATAGAGACCCATGCCGGTTATTACGCGAGACGCAAGGCTGTTGCCTTGGCGGATACTGGCGGCGCATGGGCTTTAGCCAACTCACTAATGCTCTTTTGAATGGCGAGCTTTTTGGCAAGACGATTGATGCCTTGCGATTCCCGCTGTTCTTGCTTGGCAAGCTGATGCGTTTTGCGCGCCAATCTTGCGGCTTCCTCGCTATGCGCCTGTTTGAGCGCCGCGCGCGCCGCTGCATGTAATCTCTCTCGTTTTGCATCCTCCGCTCCATCAAGCCAGTGCGTGATTTTGCCAATGCCAATGGCCTCACAGACGACTTTGATAAAGCCAGTAGGTTTTTTATCGGCGCGTTTTCGTAAAAACAGTGCGGTTCGCTGGCGTTGCTTCATGGTCAGGGCGCGCCATTCGTGATTATGGCGCGTGGTCATCTCGCGGGACTGCGCGCGTATGCTCTCCCGCCGCATGTGATAAAGCCGGTCGGCCCGTTGGGCCATGCGCCGCAGCTTTTGCATTTGCCGCTGTTCATAAGCTAGATCGCTGCGTTTGGGCGGCGGCTTCTCGCCTGCTTGTTTTCGTAACGCCTGCTCATCCTTGGCTTGCTCAATCGTTGGGTAGGATTCTGGCAAGCCAAGGCGCGCTTTGACCGCTTTGGTTGTGACCCCTTCGAGCTGCCTTGCTAGTGCGTGGATTTGCGCGTCCTGATCAATGACGACAAAAGCGCGGCGCTCCCCTTGCGCGATGATAAACCCACTGTGCGATGCGGCCAGACAAAAGCCTTTCGGATTTTCCGCCTCTTGCCAGAGTTTGGTCAGGAGAGTTTTTCGGGCTTGGGCCGTTTGCTGGTCACGGTTCTTGCCATGCGATAAGCCGTGATCAAAGACAGGGCCGTTTTTACGAGGGCCGTTTTGCGCATAGCCAAGATCAAGCCCGAATTCCTTACTCAAGTCTCGGGCGCAGGTTTTGAGCTTAAAATAATCATGTCCTAAATGGATGGCTCTGAGCTGTCCATTATCAGTTTTGATACGTGACCAGACGACATGGCAATGTTTTCGAATTTTGCCATCCTCGCCTTGCTTTTCATGAAAGACGATAGCGCGCGGCTGGCCCGATAGCCCAAGCCGATCTTCAATATGATCAACAGCCCTTTGCCATTCCTTATCCTGCCAATCCCTCTGGGCCGGATCGGGATTGATTGAGAGCGAGTAAAACGCCTCTTTAGCGTTCGATTGATCGCAGATGAGTTGCCACTCTCTAAATCCATCATAGAGATTATCAGCAACCATGCCGCGCAGCTCGGCAATGCGCACCGTTTCATTGTCTACCGCATTGGATAGATGCAAAGCCAGATCATTGGCCCCGCGCCTTGCCCTGCCCTTTAAGATCATGGGTTGTGATCCATCAGGGTAAAGCACTGATCGCGCAGGAGAAGCAATTCAGAAGCAAGACCAGCGGTGCTATCCGCCTGCGGCTGGCTTTGCTCCAGTTTACGGAGATGATCCATCATCACGGCCAGCGATGATAATACGAGCGCTAAAAACTGGCCTTGGCTCTTGGTAAAGCGGGCCGCTTTTGGGAGCGGTTTATCAAGGGCGATCTCGCGGATGAATGCGCCCATACTTAAGCCGTAAGCGCGGGCTCTAGCCTTGATCGCATTTTTTTCGTCTGCAGTTGTGCGCAGCGTAATCATATCACGGCGCGCAGCTTTCTTATTCTGTGACGCGGTCATGCATCTCCTTTCGTGGTTAAATTTTTTGGAATTTATCCTCTCTTGACCCTGCATCTTGCAGGGTCTTCGCCTGCTGAAAGGCAGGCGAATTCGGGGAGGGATTCAACGGGAGGGGCAGCGCCTCTCCTTTGGCAAGGGCGGTGTGTAAAATACGAAAACGTATTACACCGCATACCTTGCACACATTCTAATGTGCGAAATTACTGTATCAAATGACACGCCAACGGCTCAATAAAAATCTACCCAAGGTCATACCCTGCGGATTCTTAGAACCATTGTGCTTTAGGTTCAGGCTACATCACTATTGATGATGTGACACGGCAGTTGCCTTTTCGTAATCGCCCTTAACGATGGTAACGCCATTACTGCCGCCGTCTATTGACGAGACAACAGACCTGACGATGTCACGATCTTCCCCTAAATCTATAGCGACAATATCGCTAAGATATTGATGGATGGTGTTGTCTGGCTTGCTACGCAAGTCGTTGTTCAAAAACTGCTCAACTCTGGCTGCCACGCGATTGTACTCGCGCGCTTTGCGCTTTTTGGCCTCGTTATTGCCGTGATAGGGATGCCACGAAACACTTATGGGATAGGTTCGCATTTCTCTCTCCGTTTGAAGGTAATACGGCTTCGCGATTCGGATCAACAATCAAGAGGTGCGGTCGAATGAGAAGAATTCCATTTAATATTTAAGCCGAGGTGATATCTTAGGTGCTGGAGAAAAATATAACATGCACTTTGATGATGAACTCTTGCATGCACTTCACAGTAACAATTGGAATGTGGAAGTTGCTTGCGAGGCCAACAAGGGGTTTTGCGATAAGCTGGGTCGACTAGGTCAACAAGGCAAAAAAAATGAATTCAGATAATGCCACGCCTCCAAGGCATGAACAACCAAATTTCAATTTAGAAATCCGCGATGACCGACCTTTCTTCGATTGTGTCCAAGGGGCTCTCAGCGATATTCTGCATCCATTTTTAGTAAACGCCTCAATCGTTGATGGGCAAGAAAAGGCAGCGCTTCTTGTTCAGCCCTTTAATAACGGCGAAACCGATCAACCAACTGAAATTCTGGCAGAGCTATTTGTCATCGACCTTTTGGATAAAGAAAATCTGGAGCGTCTATTTTCAATAATTGCCAAACACAAAGAACATGCTTCCGGACTTCGTAGTGAAGAAGGCGCTGGGAAAGAAAGAGGTGGATTAGTTTGCTTCATTCTGGCGGAAAGCTCAGCTCTCACTTTGCATGATATTTCGCGAGAAGTTCAAAAGCTAAATAGTCAATTTGACTCATCACTCTGGCCTGATGCTTATGCGGTATATGGTCTAGGGGTAATTAACTACGCCGCTTATGTCCCGGGCCGCAAAGAAACTGGTGACTTTTTTCTGCCCCCGAAAGGGATTCGCACAAAAGGGCCAGTCCCTTCGGTGTCAATCCAATTAATTATGCGGGCATCGCGCACGCATGTTTTTGCAAAGGTTGCAAGCCTTCTCGTGGCACGGTGCGGCATCTATGACAATGCAGCAGGGTTGCCGAATTTCATCACTGTTTCGTCGGGCTTTCCTGCGCAAGGTCTGTCGGCGATGACCTATCAGTTTAACCTTTCTGGGATACTCGCTCCCCAAATTTTTGAACAAGCAATTGCAGAGCGAATGCCTGGGGCAAGATTTAACGTCGTGTCAGGTGATGAAAGACTTGCTTCGGTGAGATATTTGGAATGGCAGGACGGTGGCGTCTTTGTCGTTCGGGGTCGTTTCCCAATTGATATATTCCTCTCCTTCATGCAAAGCGTAGTTCCTGCGTTAAAGCCAGAAGACCTGCATTTTTTTAGGCATGATGACGTTCAGGCTTCTTATGTTCTTCCAATTTCGTTCCAGCAGTTTGTACAAACGCTACAGGCATTTTCTCAATGCTCCTCAAACATGGCAATAGAGCCTGATACCCAAAAGCATGTTGTTGAAAAAATCTCCGATGAAGGGACATCTTCGCCATTTATAGCAAGGATGATGCTTGGAATATTTTCTATTAGAGACGCTGTGTTTCATGAAAGCTCACGCCGAAAACGGTTTGATGATCTTTATGAAGATGTCCTCAATGGGGTAAACAGCCTTCGAGAGGCTTGCCAAGAAATTCGATCTACATGGGAAACCCACAAAGGTAGGTTTGAGTCTGGAGAGATTGTAAAAATATCCGGCAATGCGATCCATGTTAACGAGAGCATTGACAGAAGTTTGCGCAGGGAATTTGAAACTCTCTTAAACGCCAGTGCGCGGGTGATAAAGCAGTCTACGCAGAGTCTCCTCAAGGAGTATGGTTTAGATATCGGCTTCTTGTTTAAAAAAGCCTCCACGTTTCAAACTGGTATCAATAAGCTCAGATTAAGTGATCCGCTTGTTGCGGACTATTTATTGTCGGCCCGATCATGGACCGAGCCATTGATACTGATGCGGAACGATCAATTAGAGCATGGGAAACCAATTAGCATAAAGGTTGCTTATTCTGCGTCTGCAAGCGCTCCGACGATAACCGAGCCAAGCATAAGTACTGAGCGCGTTACTGATTTTGCGGATAGGATATTGAATAGCACGTTGAATTTTGTTGAAGATATGATTGTTTATTGCCTTCAGAGGATGATGAGCGATGGCCTAACGGTAGCAGAGATACCAGTAGCGAACCGAGAAAAGTCATCGCCTGAACGATTTTATCTCACAATTGAACCTGGGGGCGATGCGCCATGGCGCATACAGTTTATTGAGGCGGCTTTTGATGATCGGTAAGCTTGCCGTATAACTCTCTAAACGCAGAAAGCGCAGCCTCATCTTGAGGCTGCGCTTTTTTGATTACGATGCGGACGGCGCGTCGTCATAAGGGCCGTGATTTTGGGTGACAGGCAGGATGAAGATGACGCCCTGATGCTGCGCGAGTTCGCTTGGCACAAGGTTGAGTTTTAGGATGCCGCCTTGTTTGCCGTTTTTACGCGGCCAGATTGCGCCAATCTCACAGGCTTGGCCGAGCTTGTCATTGCCATGATCGTCTTGGCCGATAATGCGCGCGAAGGTTACGCGGTGCGTTGGTCTGGTTTTAGCCGTTGCAGTTTTGGATGGTTGAGTGGTCATGAAGATGTCTCCTTTGATTACACAGGCGCGGTTCATTCTGCGCTGATGCAAACCGATAAGACTGGCTTAGACTCATAAAACGCACATGGATTGCCCGGGTCTTCGCAAGGGACTACGTCCCCGCAAGCGGTAAAGACTGGTGCGGTCTGTTCATTGCGTTTTGTGAGACGGCCTGTCAGGATTCATCACCTTGCGCGCGTGAACGCGGTTCCTTGTGAATCGTTAAGAATGTCCTTGCTCGCCTATCAATTCTGATAGGTATAAAAACCGATAGTATCAATACTGATAAATTGCGTGGTGCGCATGGCTGTGCATCAATGAGCCCCAGAGCGGTATGGGGCAACGGAATGACGCGCGCGTAAAATTGCGCAGCGTCAAGATAGCCTGCCGTTTCCCCCATTGCCATTTATGTGCTGTGTTATTGCGGAGTTGTGTTATGCGCAAAATTCTACCCCTTCGGTCTGTGCCGAATATCCGTTCCCTTCTCAAAACTATTTTTGCCAGCGGGCCGTCATTCTGGTTTTTGGCGCTGCATCTGATCCCGATTGCGGGCGCGGTTGCGCTAGTCGTTCTCACCTTCACCGTGTCACTGACACCAAAAATGCTGCAAACGTTTGCACTGCTTTATATGCCGTACTTGACGGGGCAGATTGTCTATCTGATCGCGAGCGGTGAGTGGAGGCAGTTCAGTCGCTGGCTGATAACGCGCCTCGCAGTGATGAAGGATAAGTTCTCATCGGTCACAACCAATGTGCAGCTTGCCGCCAGCCGCATTGGCACCTCAGCGCAGGACGGTTTTTTCTTGACCATGGCCCCGCCTGCGCTCTCCTCGGGTTTGAAAGCACAAAAAATCAGCTACCAAGATGACCGGCATGTCACCATGATTGCAGGCAGCCGCGCCGGTAAGGGCCGCGACTTCATCCTCCCCAATCTCGCCCATTGGCAAGGCTCGGTCATTGCCTATGACCCGAGCGGTGAGCTGGTCAGAGAGACGGCTGAATACCGCGAGAAAGTCTTAGGGCAAAAAATCATTGTGCTTGATCCGTTCGGCGTGAGCGAAAGGCAAAGCGATTGCTGGAATCCGATGGCCGAGATTGATTTTGATGATGATCCGCTCGCCGTTGATAAATGCTACCTGCTCGCCGAAAGCCTGCATCACGAACAATCACCCGATCCATTTTGGATGCATGCCCCGCGCAAGATGCTCGCCTCTGTGATTGGCTATGTTGGGACGCGCTCGATTAAAGAGAATTGCCACCTTTCCATGGTGCGCGATTTGCTGATGACCTCAGAGCCTAAAGCCTTGTGGCTGGCGATGAGCCAGAATGATGCCTTGGGCGGTGTCTTGAAGCGCTTTGGCGAGGCCAATGAGCATCGGCATTTGGAAGAGCTGAACTCAACGATGGAGCTGGCGCGCACGGCCATGAAGTGGCTGGATAGTCCAGTGATGACGCATTTTGCTTCCAGCTCTACATTTTCGATGAGGGAACTTAAAGAAGGCAAGGTCACGCTCTACATCGTCATGCCTGCAGGAATGGGCCAGAGCTATACCGCTTGGATGCGCGCGCTATTCAATGCCGCCTTTGACGTGATGCAAGATACATCCATCCCAAAGCCAAGCCGCGATGTGTTGTTCTTAATGGATGAGTTCCCGCTATTGGGGACGATGGAGCGCATTAAGCGCGCCGCCGGGGAGGCGGCCAAGTTTGGTGTTAAGCTGTTTATCTGCGCCCAAGATGTCACCCAGCTTAAAGAGCATTACGGCCAAAGCTGGGAAACCTTTATCGCCAATGCGGGGCTGCTGATCATGTTCGCCAATAATGATTTAGAGACGCAAAATTATCTCTCAAACCGTTTGGGCAAGGAATATTACAAAAAATATTCCAGCTCTAAAGGCGGCAGCGGGCCACATAAATCCGCATCCACTTCCACAAGTTTAGAACTACGCGATGTGGCGCGCACCGATCAGGTCGGCTGGCAAGTTTCGCGCCAATCGGGCGATGCGTTCTTCTTTATTCCCGGTCTCAAGCCGATGCGCTTGCCGCGCGCCAGCCATGATCAATGGAAGCTGTTACAACTGCCCGAGACGGCGATGAGCCTAAAATCAGAAACACCAGTAAGCCTCAACGGATCAGCGGTGTTGGCCAAGAATAGGGCTTTAAACCCACTGCGCAACGGATCGGCGGAGACACGCTCATGAAAAAGCCTTTTAACGCTAAATCAAATCAGACCTATGCCAGCCGCGAAGCGGAGCTAGAGGCACATGCCAGTCAGATTGATGAGTATCTGAAAACCCCAAAAGCGCCGGGTAGTCATTTTACGCCCCAAGGTGAGATGCGCCGCAACGGTACGCAATACGCGCATAATGCACTGGCTCAAAAGCGCGTTGATATCACCCGCGAGCTTAGCGATATCAAACAAGAAATGGCAAAGCGTAATAAGCAGGAGCAAGCCAAAGCGAAAGCTTTGTAATTAAGTGGACTATTCGGCGTTCTAGGAATGCAACTCCACAGCCTTAGTTTTTGCTCTGGCTCGTGCCTCGGCAAGACCTGTTTGTGCCTTAAGAAAATCTCTTTGATTGTGATAGGCCCGATTCTGAGCAGCAGCCAGTTTCTTTTTTGCCGAGTCAGAAATAGAAGATCCCGTATTGGGCGCTTCTTTCGAGAAAAGTGTTTTCAGAAATTTCATATCAATACTCATACTTTTTTGTGGTTCATCATCATACTCTATAGATTGTTTTTCGACAGGCTTTAAAAGAGTGTCCATTTCATCGGAAATTGTTCTCAATATGCCATTTTCAAATCTATTTCCGTTTAATTCTACCATAAATATTCTGTATACGTCAAATAAATCTGCGATCATCTTCTTCGCTGTAGCATTCACCTCAAGGAGGTGCTCTATTAAGTCCTCATCGACTAATTCGGTGTTTGCTCTTACTAGCCTGCGCGCTTCGGCTGCGAATTCAAGAAGGCTTTTGATCGTCAATATTCTCAATATTGTGATATTAAAGATGAATTCTTTGAGGTCTTCTCTGAGGGCTGCATATTCATGAAGTGTTTCACTCTTGAGGATGCTCACGCTACTCTCTGAGATTTCAAACTCAGTAAGTCCGCGCTGAAAAGTATCAACGAGTTCTAGCAGCCTTACTTCGTCAATATCTTCTTCTTGGAGCGCATACTCGATCTCGCGAAGTTTTATATAGGTTATATACGAGGCGTTGAACTGCGAGGCGCATGCATTGAAAAACCAATCATTAGTCGCCTGCTGAAATTTAAGATCGTCTAGTTCCTTCTTTTTGTGATCTCTACTCTGCGCAGCTCTAATACCCCACCACACACCAAAAATTGTGGCAATGCCGCCGACAAGAGCACCAATCGTTTCCGGTGCAATGTCCCACCAAGATACTGTAGCCTCGACGACTTCGACAGCGGCCTGCTCCGCAGTCGATAAAGACTCCTGTGCAGTATCATCGGCCTGCATGAATTATCCCCACATTACCCCGCTGGGATATTTGCTGTGCAACGTATATTAGTCAAGGCCGGTAAATCGCAGCGAGTTATGTTGTATTTAAGAAGGCAATTTGGCCTAGAATTCCACGCCTAACCTTGTGCCTCAATCACGAATTGGTATTCCATCGGCACGAAAATCAGCATGATGCCGTATGCAGCCAATATATAAAGCGGCAAATTCACGCCTAATTTTGTCTTGATGCTTCCATCCCCGCTGCGCATCCAGTTTATGAAGCGTAAAGGCGCGTAATAGAGAATTGTAATCACGACAATTCCAATCAAGCCGTGGAAGATCGGCTCAGGTGTTTTGTGGATTGTGCTGGCGGCGATAAAGCTACCGTACAGAATGAGTGTGAACAGGCAATCCCATAATGTTGTTGAGTGGGACGCATCATTATAGCCCATGACTTGCCTCTATACATGTGATGATAAATTTTTGTGTGAGCGCGGTTTTGTGCAACCGGGATCTAATACGGATTATCAAATATCAGCATCCATATAATCCAAATCCAAAAAACTATGCCTAAGACATTTAAGCCAAAGGCGGGACCGGGGCTAAAGAATCTGCCAACACCGTCCATAACTTTATCTGTCCTGCTGCCAGTTTTTGCTTTGGCCAGCCAAAGAACGCCCGAAAGAATAGCCACCGCCCCAGCAAGGAATGCGATAAAGCCAACTAATTCTGAATCCATGACGTATTTTCCCTCTACACCACAATTGTAGGCTGCGCCTGTTTCATTCGGCTACATATCAAAACTGATACGGCGTTATGATTGCCCCCTGATCATTTGTAGCGCTGTGACGTCGCGCGGGACGTCACTCGGGCTCACGCCTTTTTCAGCAAGTTATCCACTAGAAAAAGGTTCCCTTTTGCGCTATGCGAGAATGTGTTCCTCAAAGCCAGTATCTATTAGCCAAAACACGAAGGCTAGAAATTGCTTTGTAAGGGAACCCTTTGCGCAAGTCAATTTGCGCCGACCGTGTTTTTGAGCAACAAATATCGAGCAAAAGGAGGCTGGATGCTGATCGGCTATGCGCGGATATCAACGATAGACCAGAATTTAGATTTGCAGCTTGATGCGCTTAAAAAGGCGGGTTGCGAGAAAATCTATCGTGATACTGGCATCTCTGGGGCAAAGGCCAAACGCCCCGGCCTCGATAGGGCAATTAAGCGCCTTAAAGCCGATGACGTGCTGATGGTCTGGCGGCTTGATCGTTTAGGCCGCTCGATGCGGCATCTCATTGAGCTGACCTCGATGTTTGATGCGCGCGGGATTGGTTTTTGCTCGCTGGCCGATGCCATCGATACCTCAACTGCTGGTGGCAAGTTGTATTTTCATCTGATGGGCGCATTCGCCGAATTTGAGCGCAATCTGATCTCTGAGCGTACAAAAGCTGGTATGGCGGCGGCAAAAGCGCGCGGCATTAAAATGGGCAGGCCGAAAAAACACTGCGCTTCCCAAGACAATCAGGTCGCTGACTTTGAAAGCGATGTGCTGAATGAGGCCGCCCGCGCACTTGGGGCAGATAACAAAATTGTCCGTGATCGTCATGAGACGGTGCAATAGTTATCCACAGCTCATTTGTCTGTGTAGGAATATAATCCTCATATGGCGATGCTTATTCTGCTATAGTGAAAACGACATATGGTTTGCTCCCTTTCGCAAAAAAGGTCAGAGCGTTCCAGCTTACAAATTCCCCTTAACACCACGAAAGGAGGCTGCTTGATGACCGAGCGCCAAGAAGAGGCTTTGCCTCTAACACGACCAGATATTCTATCCCCCAATTTAGATGCGGGCCTGCCCCCCGGTTTTGACATCAATCATTATCTGGCGATGGCCCAAGAGTTTGAGATGTCTGAGGATCAAAAGCGCGAGCTGCTACTGATCTTATGGGACATCATGCGCCGCTTTGTTGAGCTTGGTTTTGGTGTGGATTCAATCTCGCTTTTGGGCGATGAAACGAGCCAAAAATCTCGCACAGATGGTGCAGATGTGCTATCATAATAGCGTTATTTAATCAGGTAAAAAGTAAGTTGCGTTGAGGTGTTTTGATGTCGCTGATGATCAATGAAAAAAAGAAAACCCTAGCCAATAGCGCAGTGATTTATGCGCGGGTGTCGAGCGTCAAACAAACAACGCGCGGCGATGGGCTGAACTCACAAATTACGCGCTGCACCGAATACGCCAAATATAAAGGCTATGGCGTGGTCGAGACGTTTAAGGATGATGCCTCGGGTTCGCTGATCAAGCGCCCCGGTATGCAAGCCATGCTCACATTCTTAAAAAAACACCGCGCCAATCCGCATGTGGTCATCATTGATGATATTAGCCGTCTGGCCAGAGGCATTGAAGCGCATCTTAATTTGCGCACCGCCATCTCAGGGGCGGGCGGCATTTTAGAAAGCCCCTCGATAGAATTTGGCGAGGATTCGGACAGCCAGCTTGTTGAGAATTTGCTCGCCGCCGTCTCCCAGCATCAACGCCAGAAGAATGGCGAGCAAACAAAAAACCGCATGCGGGCGCGCATCGCCAATGGCTATTGGGTGTTTCATCCGCCGCTGGGATTTACTTTTGAGAAAACATCCGGCCATTCCAAATTACTCGTGCGCCATGAGCCGATGGCTTCTGTTATCCAAGAAGCATTAGAAGGCTTTGCTTCTGGCCGCTTTGACACCCAAGCTGAAATCCTGCGCTACTTTGAAACTTTGCCCTACTTCCCGCGTGATAAGCGCGGCATCATCCGTCATCAACGGGTGCGTGATATCCTCACCCACCCAATTTATGCCGGAATGGTTGAAGCCCCCAAATGGGATGTATCCTTACGCCAAGGCCAGCATGACGGGCTGATTTCTTATTCGACCTTCAAACGCATCCAAGACAAGCTCAATAACCGGCCCAAGCTGGCGATTAAAAAGAACGTTGCTCAAGACTTCCCGCTTCGCGGTTTTGTAACCTGCGGGGATTGCGGCGTCCCGCTGACCTCATGTTGGGCTAAGGGCCGCTACCGCAAATACCCATACTATCACTGTCCAGCCAAAGGCTGTGCCAGTTACGGTAAGTCGATCAAACGCGCGAGCCTTGAGGGCGAGTTTGAAGAGCTTTTAAGTCAATTACAGCCCACGCGCGGCCTGTTCGATATCGCCCATGAGATGTTCAAAAAGCTCTGGGAGGGCCAGCTTGAGGGCGCGGCTGATGCGCGCCGCCAAATGCAAAAGCAGCAAGAGCAGATCGATCATCAAGTGACCCAGCTCATGGACCGCATTGTTGAGGCCGCATCACCAAGCGTCATAGCCGCCTATGAAAAGCGCATTCAAAAGCTCGAAGCCGACAAGTTGATCCTCACTGAGCGCATCGCGCTGAGCGGCAAACCGCGCAACACCTTCGAGGACTCATTTAGAACCGCCTTCGACTTCCTAAAAAGCCCAGTAAAACTGTGGCGTAGCGGCGAGCTTGCTGCGCGCAAAACAGTGCTGAAACTGACCTTTGCCCAACAGCTTTCCTACGTCCGAGGAGAGGGTTTTAGAACCGCATTCCCAAGCCTACCTTTTGAAATAATTCAAAGACTTAAGGGCGAAGCGCACGGAAATTTTAGCTCTGAAAACGAAATGGCGCACCCGTGAGGATTCGAACCTCAGACCCCCAGATTCGTAGTCTGGTGCTCTATCCAGCTGAGCTACGGGTGCGCAATGCATCGTAAAGGCGATGCGAGGCGCGGGTTTAACCCCAAGCAGCACCTAAATGCAATACCTCTTTGTAGGGGAATCTCCACAGAATTCCTGCGCCGGTCTGATGCGACGCTAATGCGACCCTGTAGGGGTCGAAAGCGTGGCCAAGCTCGCGTATGAAGAGCGATGACCGATTTTGGGTGGTGCGCACCCAAGAAACAACATTGAGGCATAGAATGAACGTTACCGGACTGAAGCTATTGGGGATTTCCAGTCTCGCGGCATTAATCGTGGCTTGCGGCAATAACGAGTCGAAGTCTTCGCAAGCAACGACCGCTGCGGATAACGGTGAACCGGCGACAGCAACAGAATCAGCGACTGAGCCGCAGTGGTTTATCGCGGCGGCAAACCCTTATGCGGTTGAAGCTGGAGCGGCGATTCTCAAAAAAGGGGGTTCCGCGGTTGACGCTGCGATAGCAACCCAAGCGGTATTGGGGCTTGTAGAACCGCAATCTTCGGGGCTTGGTGGCGGTGCCTTTATGATCCATTACGATCAAAACGCGGGAGTGCTTGAGACTTATGACGGTCGCGAAGTGGCACCGGCCTCGGCGACGCCAGAACGCTTTTTGAACGAGAATGGCGAGCCGATGAATTTCTACGATGCGGTGGTCGGTGGTCTTTCTGTGGGGGTTCCCGGCGCTGTGCGGATGTTGGAGCTTGCCCACCAAGAACATGGAAAGCTGGAATGGGCTGATACTTTGGCTGGTGCGACGGCTCTTGCAGAAAACGGGTTTGAGGTATCGCCGCGGTTGAACGAATTACTCGATCGGATTCCTCGTCTTAAACAGCTTCCTGCCGCTGCAAACTATTTTTATGGCGCGGATGGCGCACCGCGTCCGGTTGGTTATCAACTGAAAAATCCGGCCTATGCAAACACGCTCAAGACTATCGCGGAGGGCGGCGCTGACGCCTATTACGAAGGACCGATTGCTGAGGCGATCGTCGAAGCGGTGAACAACGCGCCAAACCCCAGTGGCATGACCCTTGAGGATTTGGCGAATTACCACCCGGTCAAACGCGATGCGGTTTGTGGTGATTACCGCAGCTATCAGATTTGTTCTATGGCCCCGCCAAGTTCCGGTGGGGTTACCGCGATTCAAATTCTTTCGATGCTGGAGCCATTTGATATGGCAGGTGCGGGTGCAGGGTCCATCGAAGCGGTGCACCTTTTATTTGAAGCGAGCCGATTGGCCTATGCCGATCGTAACCGCTACCTCGCGGATAATGAAAATCTTGCAAAAGATGGTGGCCTTACGCCAGCGCAGGTGATCTCTGGATTGTTAAACCCTGCGTATCTTGCTGATCGGTCAGCTTTGATTGACCCGGCGATGGCTGCGACATCAGTCGAACCAGGTGATCCATCAGCATATGAAGTTGATCCGTCAAATGGCACATGGAAGAAGTATGGCGAGGACGCATCGCCCGAACCGCCATCAACAAGTCACTTCGTTATTGTCGATGGTGAAGGCAATGTGGTTTCTATGACGACCACAGTTGAATTTGCTTTCGGAAGCCATTTGATGGCTGCTGGCATGGTGCTGAATAATCAGCTAACGGACTTTTCGTTTTTGCCAGTGCGTGACGGTCGACCGGTTGCCAATGCTGTTGCTCCCGGCAAGCGCCCGCGTAGTTCTATGACACCAGCTATTGTGTTCGATAAAAACGGAAAAGTATGGGCTGCTGTTGGCTCGCCCGGCGGTCCTGCGATCATAGGCTATGTGGTGAAAACGCTGATTGCGATGATTGATTGGGACATGTCGACCCAAGAGGCGGTCAATCTACCGAATGCGGTTTACCCACGTGGGAAACCGGTCCTTGAGGAGGGCGGTTTTGACCCGCAAGTCGTGGCTGGCCTCAAAGCCAAGGGACATGACGTTAGCGAGTCCGGCCTTACGAGTGGTGTACATGCATTTAAACTGCGTGCTGATGGCACTTATGACGGGGGTGCAGACCCGCGTCGTGAAGGTATCTGGATGACAGGTACTGTTGACGCCAACTAAGCTCGTTTAATTGCGATGGGGCAGGGAAATTAAAAACTCTGTCCCCGTCGTATCGCTTCGACCAAGTGAGAGACTGCCGCCATGAGCGCGGATAATTTCTGCAGCGATTGCGATGCCAAGGCCCGATCCGCCCGGTTTTCTTGAACCCTTGAACGGCTCAAATAACTCTGCGCGCGCATGGTCCGGGATGCCTGGGCCAGTATCTGTCACGCGAATTGCAACCTTGTTGCCGTCTATCGCCGCGTCTATTCCGACCTCACCAACAGGACTGTTATCATTGCTGTCGGCAGGCACAGTTTCTGTCATCGCTTCGGTCGCATTACGCACCAAATTAAAGAGCGTGCGATAGAGTTGGGTGCGGTCGGCGACGATCTTTAATTCAGGATCAATGTTGTTTGCATTGGTGACCCGCATCGCAGCGGTGTCTTCAAAGACCTCTTCAGCCAAATCATGCAGCCGGATCGGTGACATATCAAGTAGACGCGCCTCCATCCGGCCAAATGTTAGCGTGTCACGACTAAGGGTGATCGCTCGGTCGAGAGCGGAGAGAAGGCGCGGAGTTAACTTTCTGACGCTTGGGTCATCGGATTTCGATAGCCGGTCAGACATTAATTGCGCTGAGGCTAAGATGTTCCGTAAGTCGTGACTGATTTTTGAAATACCGGCACCAAGCGCGGCCAAACGGCGACGTTCGTTCAATAGATCACGAACACTGCGCTCCATATCAGCAAGGCTTTTTTCCGCGAGACCGATTTCGTCAGTACGCCCTGATGGTTCGAGTATGCCGCGCGCATTTTCTGGGTCCGCATCGAAAGCGGTGATGTTTTCGGTTAAACGGCGGACAGGCTGTACGATGATGCGGTTAAGCGCCCAATAGACCAACATGCCGGTCACGGTAGAGATGACTAAAGAAAGAATAAGAATATTCCGGGCATATGTGTATAAATCTGTGCGGAGAGATTTTTGCGAAACAATGATGTCGACATTCTGATCGGGCGCAAATTGTGGTGCGCCGGTCGCCTGAATCAGTCTGTCGCCGCGAGAAAAAATTGTGCTCCACGCATTTCCAATTAAACTCAATGGGTCATCATCAGCGAGGTCAACATGCTTCATGTTCGGTGCACCGTGGGGATTTACCTCCGGGGCAAGGATCAGCATACGCATGTCATCATTGTTGATGGTTACGCCCTGAATATCTGCGGTTGAAAACAACTGCCGGACTAAATCATCATCAAGGGAGTCTTGGCTAGGTCCTTCGAGGGCGAGTGCCACGAGGTAGGCGGCTTCGATCCGCATCGTAAACCAGTCAAGCCGCTGCTTTGCGATCGAAGGAACCATGACGACCAATTCCGCGATAAATACGAACAGCAATGTCAGCAGCAAGAGCTTCGCAGAAAGCGAGCGCCGGGTTGTCATTGCAGCAAGTGTCGGGATGGACGCCATATTTATGCTCAGTCAAAAATAGCGAGAAGGCTGATGAGTTTACGGGTTCGAGGAGAGAATAGGGTTTTTGAGTACCAATCACCAGCCACCCGTTTATTGGCTTCGCCGCGTGTGGGATAGGGGGCAATCATATCAGTAAAGGTTTTTATTTTTTGTCCGCTAGTAATGGCGAGCGTCCAAGGTTGTAGAAGGTCTCCCGCACCTTTTCCGACAATTCCAGCGCCTAAAACGACGCCCTTTTTATCGGTAATGACTTTGACCATACCGCGCGTGTCGCGCTCGGCGAGGGCGCGGTCATTTTCAAGAAATGGCCAGCGGACGACTTTAATTTCGTCACCATGTTTTTCGCGTGCTGTTTTTTCGTCTAGGCCAATTTGGGCAAGTTCAGGATCAGCATAGGTCACATGAGGGGCCAATCCTTCATTGTTTTTTGCAGGCATTTTGAAAAGAATATTCCGTACCAAAACCGATGCATGATATCCAGCAACATGTGTGAACTGCTTGCCGCCCGCAACGTCGCCAATGGCAAATATGCGTTTGTTTGTGCTGCGTAATCTATCATCTACCTTGATGCCGCTTCGTTCATATTCGACGCCTGCCGCCTCAAGGTTTAGATCATCCACTGTTGGTTTGCGCCCCACAGCCATCAACAAATGTGACCCAACAATAGTGCGATCATCGATATTCACACCGACGCCTGCGTCGGTTTTGATGATCTTGTTTGCTTTCGCACCTTCGACAATATCGATACCATCTTCGCGCAACTGATTTGCGACGATAGCGGTGAGTTCTGGGTCATCTTTGTTCAAAAGGCGATCGCCTTCGATGATTGTAACTTTCGCACCAAGACGCCGATGGGCTTGGGCCATTTCAACGCCGATGGGCCCGCCGCCAATAACAATCAGATGGTCGGGGCGCTCGCGGTTTTCAAAAATGGTTTCGTTTGTAAAAAATGGCACTGATGAAAGGCCATCAATAGGTGGTACAAAAGGCGTTGAGCCTGTCGCGATGACAAAGTGCTTAGCTTTGATTTTTTGGCCGCCAGCAACGACTTCGCGCGGTCCGATAAAGGTTGCATGTTCACGGATCACCGTGACGCCTAACCCTTCGAAACGCTCTTGGCTATCGACCGGCGCAATCGTCGCGATGACATTGTGCACGTGGTCCATCACGGCACCAAAGTCGACATCGGGTTCTGACGATCTAATCCCAAATTTATCGGCATGCCGAATTGCATGGGCGCGACCAGCGGCTGCGATCAATGCCTTCGATGGAACGCACCCGGTATTAAGGCAATCGCCGCCCATGTCACCTTTTTCGATCAATACGACTTTGCGACCTAGCTGTGCGGCACCTGCGGCAACGGAAAGGCCACCAGAACCCGCACCAATAATGCAAATATCTGCGGAAATTGTTTTTGCCATGGCTAATTTGTTTCCTGCGTAGTGATTGAACGATTTGAAAAGTGCTTGAGAAGAACGGGGATCAGAGCAAGCACAATAAGACCAATGATCGGCAGCATGGTTTCGGGTTTGAACAAGACGCCTGAAAGTGAAATGTCTTCACCTGCGTCAAAGGCCGCGCCAGCAGCCGCGCCGATGCTCGCGTAAACAAATGAGCCGGGAATAATGCCGAAGAACGTCCCGATAATGAAATTCCGTGTAGATACGCCCATAAGGCCTGATGCGATATTAACGGCCCAGAAGGGAAAAACCGGCGCTAAACGCAAAATAAACATGTAGCTAAGTTCGCCTTCACGAAAGCCTTGCTCCATGCGTTTGGCAAATCCGCCAGCTTTTTTCGCAAGAAGGTCGCCCAACGCTGTTTTGGCAGCGAAGAAAATGATTGTAGCGCCGAGGGTTGCGGCGAAGACGATCAAGGGTGTGCCTGGCCACAGTCCAAATAGAAATCCACCAAAGATGGTTAGTATGCTTGCCCCGGGAAAGGAGATCGCTACTGCCGCCGCATAAGCACCGACAAAAATGGCCATGGCTAAAAATGGCTGTGCGGTTACCCAATCGCGCAACGCCTCTCGATTGTCGCGGAGGGTATCAAGAGTAAAATAGCGGTGGAGTCCCAGCGAAAAGAAAATGGCTAGGGCCACCAGAATCACTGCGATCGGTAGGACCCGTTTAACAAGGCCGTTAGGGGCGGTAGAACGTGAAGACGACATATTTTCTTTGCTCTTTGTAAAAGTGCTCTCAGGAGAGAGCGTGAAATGAGAGGCACTAAACGGAGCACATGAAAAGCGCGAAGTGGTCTGTCTCGCTTGAGCGCACATCCAAACTGAGGGGCGTTCTAGCGGTTTTTGAGATGCTCAGTGGTAACGATGTCTTGGCGTATTGTAACATGCGCGAGATTACGGGGTGTTCGGGTAAAGGACACAAGAATCACGGGCAGCGGAGAATGTGCCATTTCGGGGAAGATTTGGCGTGAAAAGCCGCCTATAAGCTGAATTTCGTAGCAATAGTGTTGACGATTGCGTCTAGCCGGTTTATGCCCCCGCCTCTTATCAAGAGTATTTATTTTTCGCGGCGCGCGCCGCAGAAATCCGCCTTTAGAGGACTGAACGATGAAACGGACCTACCAACCCAGCCAATTGAAGCGCAAGCGTCGTCACGGTTTCCGCGCGCGTAAAGCGACAAAGGGTGGTGCACGCGTTCTGGCGTCTCGTCGTGCGAAGGGCCGCAAGCGGCTCTCAGCATAAGCCTGTCCTCGAAATCAAAACAAATTCAACGTGATAGCGCTGGAAACAGCGCTTTTGGCGAAGTCATGAAGGTAGGCGTGATCAAAAAACGCCGTGATTTTCTGGCGATGCGAAATGCGGAAAAAGCCCATTCTCCGTCATTTCTGATGCTGGCGCGGCGCAATCCCGATAACGGATCAGACGCGCGCCTCGGGCTTACGGTCACAAAAAAACTTGGTGGTGCTGTGGTGCGAAATCGCATCAGGCGTCGGCTTCGGGCCGCTGCACGCGAGGTTTTTCCGCAAAATGCGCGGGCCGGCGATGATTACGTGTTGATTGCGCGACAAGCGGCGTATGACCGCAATTATGATGCGCTGCTTGACGACATGAAGCGCTCCCTTTTAAGGCTCTCCGGCAACACTACATAGCAAGGGCACGACAGGTCAGTTTGGTCGCGCTCATTTAACCTATCCGCACTTGGCAATATGCCTTTGGCAATAATTCATCGGGAATATTCATGGACCGCAATTTGATCGTAGCGATCGTCCTTTCCATGGGCGTGCTTTTTGCCTGGGATTTTCTAATCGCTGGACCGCAACGCGAAGCTCAAGAGGCATTGCGCGCTGAACAAGCGACGCAAGCGGCCCAAAACAGCGTGGAGAGTGATGACGCTGATATGCTCGGCGGTGGTCCCAAGGTTGAAGACAAAGAACTGACTGTTGAAGCGGCGCTTGCGACCGACGCCAACCGCGTGAAAATTAAAACGCCGACCGTTGAAGGTTCGATCAATTTGCGCGGTGGTCGTCTCGATGATTTGGTGTTGCTGCAATATCATCAAGAAGTTGATGACACGAGCCCGCCCATCCGGCTTTTAAGCCCGTCAGACACAAAGCACGGGCATTTTGTTCAGCAAGGTTGGATGATCGGTCGCGACAACGCCACGAACGCAGAATGGACCTTAAAAGAAGGTTCTGTACTGACGCCAAGCACGCCAGTGACCTTAACGCGAACAAGTGGCGATCTTGTTTTCGAAAAAACCATCTCGATCGACGAAAGATATATGTTCAAGGTATCGCAGAAGGTGACCAACAATGGTGCCTCTGAACGGACCTTACGATCCTACGCGACGGTGACTCAGCGCAATACGCCCGAGGAATACCGGAACTTCATGATTCTTCACGAAGGGCCGCTGGGCGTCATCGGCGAACAACTCCACGAGCGGAAATATAAGACCCTCGCAAAGAACAAAGACAAAAAAGTCGCCGCATCCGGTGTCGGTGGCTGGGTTGGAATTACCAATAAGAACTGGCTCGCCGCAGCCATTCCGCCTGACGACATGGAAATCGAAGCGCATCTTTTAAATCGGGGCGACAACGTAAACCCGATCTTCGAGGCGTTTTACCTGATGCCAAGCGAGATTATCGCGCCCGGTCAATCGGTTGATATTACATCTTATATATTTGGTGGCCCGAAGAATGTTGATCTTCTCCAATCCTATGAAGCGTCTGTAGAAGATGGCGGTCTAAATGTTCGCGATTTCGACAAGGCTGTAGATTGGGGGCACCTGTTTTTCCTAACAAGACCAATATTTTACACGCTAAACTTCTTTGGTAGCCTTACGGGTAATTTTGGTATTGCGATCCTGATCCTGACCCTTTGCATTAAGCTCATTCTCTTCCCTGTGGCCAACAAAGGCTATGAGTCGATGTCGAAGATGAAGAAACTTCAACCAGAGATTAAAAAGCTTCAGGAGAAATATACCGACGACAAAATGAAGCTCCAGCAAGAGATGATGGCGCTCTACAAAAAGGAAAAGATGAACCCGTTGGCGGGCTGTCTTCCGATCCTGTTGCAGATGCCGATTTTCTACGCGCTTTACAAAACATTGTTCGTCACCATCGAGCTACGTCATCAGCCGTTCCTCTATATTTCTGATTTGTCGGCCCCAGACCCCACAACGGTTTTCAATCTGTTTGGATTGTTGCCGTTTGACCCGACCGTGCTGCCATTGATTGGCGGAATGCTGGCGATTGGTGTGCTGCCGGTGATGATGGGTATTGCCATGTGGTTCCAGACAAAGCTGAACCCGCCACCCGCTGATCCGGTACAGGCACAAATTTTTGGCCTGATGCCGTTCATCTTTGTGTTTATCTTTGCGCCATTTGCGGCGGGTCTTGTGCTCTATTGGTTCTGGAACACGACGCTCTCGATTCTTCAGCAATGGCTGATCATGAAAAAGAACGGTGTTTCGATTGATTGGGGCGAGCGATTCAAATTGCCGGGCGGAAAGAAAGACGCCGCTGGCGACGCAAAGTGACAAACCCCGAAGAGTTTTCAGCAGATCAGATAGAAGCCGGTCGGCTTCTATTTGCGCGTCTAGCGGTTTTCATGTTGGGCGTTGCTGAGCTTGATGGTCTGCCGGATGAGGAAGCCCCAGAAGTTGCATTTGCTGGACGGTCAAATGTCGGCAAGTCGTCTTTGTTGAATGCGCTGGTCAATCAAACCGGATTGGCGCGTGCATCGAACACACCGGGCCGCACGCGCGAGCTGAACTATTTTGATCTTGAGGGGCGTCTCCGGCTCGTTGACTTGCCGGGCTATGGCTATGCCCGTGCATCGCGCAAAGATTCGGCTCAATGGATGGCGCTCACCAAAGCGTTCATGCAAGGGCGATCAGTTTTGCGTCGTGTTTTTGTGCTCGTCGATTCGCGTCACGGCCTGAAAGACAGCGATATCGAGATTATGGAGCTGCTCGATGAGGCCGCTGTGATTTATCAGGTGGTTTTGACCAAATCTGACAAGGTCAAGCCGACGGCGCTGGCACACCTAATGAAGGTAACCAGTGATAAGATCGCTCGACGGCCCGCGGCGCATCCGTTTATCCGAGCAACTTCGGCAGAAAAAGGCGACGGTATCGACCTTCTGCGCGCCGATATCAATGCACTAATCACTGCGTAAAGGTTTTGTTAACCTTCGCGATGGCGTCTTAGGGCATGGCAGTTGCGCACTCAAAAAAACAGGACCGCTCACTGTGCCATTGGCGCAGCGTGTTCGCTCAACATTTGAAAGCGGAAAAACGCGCGAGTGCTTATACATTGCGCAATTATATATCGACCCTTAGCCGGTTCGACGGGTTCTTAACGGGTCATATAGGGGCCGTGCCGACCCTTGATGCATTGGCGCGACTAGAAACCAAGGATTTCCGTGCATTTCTCGCGCAACGCAGGAATGAGGGGCTTTCGCCGCCGAGCTTGAAGCTTGAGTTATCGGCATTGAAAACGTTTTTTCGTTTCCTGCGTAAACGTGCGGACATCGACAATGATGCGATCGCGACGATGCGTGGGCCGCGCGCGAAAGAGCGTTTACCGCGACCAATTTCGAAAAAAGATGCTGGTGCTGTGATCGAGGCAGCGGGCACGCTGAAGACGTCTACCCAGAAAGAGAATTGGGAGATGCTTCGAGATGCGGCCCTGATGACGCTGCTTTACGGCGTCGGGCTTCGTATATCAGAGGCGCTTTCTCTTAAGTGGGGAGATGCGCCCCTTGGAGATTCTATACGGATAAAAGGGAAAGGCGCAAAAACACGCGTTGTCCCAGTCGTCCCGGTGGCTCGCGAGGCAGTTAATGCGTATACGGCGCGTTGCCCATATGTGGGTGAGGTCGATGGTCCGCTGTTTTATTCTAAGCGCGGTAAGCCGTTATCAGCGCGCCAAGCGCAGCTAACGATGGCGAAGCTACGCGCTTCGTTGGGGTTGCCAGATAGTGCGACGCCACATGCTATGCGCCACTCTTTTGCGACGCATCTTTTGTCTGCGGGTGGTGATTTGCGCACCATTCAGGAATTGCTTGGCCATTCGTCACTGGCAGCAACACAACGTTATACGAAGATCGACAGTGAAAACCTCTTGCGCGTTTTTGATAAGGCCCATCCCCGGGCCTAGATGTTGTGTTTTAATTCATAGGCTTTCACGTCGCGCTTAATTTCCGGCAACATCAAATACAGAACCAATATGTTCGGAATCGCCATTGCGAAAATCATCGAGTCGATAAAGTCGAGAATTGACGATACCGATAGCGCTGCACTGGCGCACAACAAAACACAGAGTACGACTTTGAAGATTATGTCGATTTGTTTTGATCCGTTGGTTAAGTATCCAACCGCTTGCGCGCCATAAAAAACCCAACTGACTACAGAGGTAAATGCGAATAAAGTCGATGAAATGAGTAAAATAGCTGGAAACCATGCAAATGTTTCGGCAAACGCATTTGACGTGATTTGAATGCCCACGGCGTCTTCTTGATACATGAACGGCTCGTACGCTCCGGTTAGAATGACGACGAGTGCAGTGATTGTACAAACGACAACGGTGTCAATGAACGGTTCAAGAAGCGCGACGTAACCCTCGGTCAACGGCTCGTTGGTTTTGACTGCGGAATGGGCGATTGCGGCGGACCCTACACCAGCTTCGCTTGAGTAGGTCGCGCGGCGCATACCATTGATCAGGGCACCAACCAGGCCGCCTCCGGCAGCCTCGAGACCAAATGCGCTTTTGAAAATGGTGACGAACGCATCAGGTAGCGCTGAAATATTCAACGCAATAATGATGATTGCGGCCCCGAGATAAAGAATGGCCATGAACGGTACTAGCCGACTAGCCATCAGGCCAATGCGTTTTATGCCGCCCAAAGCGACAAAGGCCACGAGCGCCGACATAATCGTCGCAAAGGTCAAAGGCGCTGAAATGCCGGTTACATTCGAAAACTGGGCATGTGACTGATTGATTTGGAAAAAGCTGGCCGAGCCGCCAATGGTCATCAGTGCAAAGAAGATAGCCGCCCCTTTACCGATGGTTTTTAGGCCGCGCCGTTTGAATTCTGCCTCAATGTAATACATCGGCCCGCCGATGCTGCGTCCGTCAGGAAGAATTTTTCGGTATTTTACCGCCATGGCGCATTCGGCAAATTTGGTGGCCATACCAAAAAACCCCGCAAGGATCATCCAAAAGACGGCCCCGGGACCGCCAATGACAATGGCGATCGGAACGGATGCAATATTGCCGAGGCCAATGGTGCCGGAGAGCGCCGCGGAGAGTGCCTGAAAGTGAGAAATCTCGCCGTCCGCACCATGTTGGTCATGTGGGTTGAACACCATGGAGACAGCATGGCGGAAGCCGCGAAAATTGATGAAACGTAGTGAGACTGTCATCACCACGCCCGCAAGCATTAGCCAAACGACCACGAGTGGGAGTGATACGCCGCCAACGTCAACCGAGTAGAATATAATGGACGCAACAAAGTCGCTGACGGGGCTGAGCGTATTGTTGATTGTGTCGGCTAGGCTAGTGGAATTTTCGACGTCGTCCATCATTCCCCCCGAATGGGCTCGTGCCCTTTATTTCAAGCGTGCAAGCCTATCAGGGTTGTTTACTTTGTCACGACTATATTTTTATAGACCGGATAGCGCCAAATCGAGGTCGCGACGTAAATCATCTAAGTCTTCGACACCAACGGACAAGCGCACCAATGCGTCGTCAACGCCAAGCTCGGCTCGGCGCTCTGGCGGAATAGATGCGTGTGTCATAATCCCGGGGTGTTCAATCAGGCTTTCAACACCACCCAGCGATTCGGCAAGTGTGAAAAGTTGAACCCGTTCGAGCATCGTTTTCGCGGCATCTAGCCCGCCCTTTAGAAAGATTGTCACCATACCGCCGAAGGCATCCATCTGGCGCTTTGCGACTTCGTGGCCCGGGTGCGAATTTAGGCCCGGATATGAGACGCGATCAACCGCAGGATGGCTTTCTAGCCATTCTGCCAGGGCCAATGCATTCGACGTTGATCGCTCAAGCCGGAGCGCAAGGGTCTTTAGGCCGCGTAACGCAAGAAAGCTGTCGAACGGTCCTTGAATTCCGCCTACAGAATTTTGTAAAAATGCGAGTTGTTCCCCAAGCTCTTTATCGTTGACGACCAAAACCCCACCGATAACGTCTGAGTGCCCACCAAGGTATTTCGTGGCTGAGTGCATGACGATATCTGCGCCAAAGTCCAGCGGGCGCTGACAATAGGGCGAGGCGAAAGTATTGTCACAACCAACGATGAGACCATGTTTGTGTGCAATTTTTGAAATGGCTTCGATATCAACGACCTTTAATAATGGATTGGTCGGGGTTTCAAGCCAAACAAGCTTTGTCTCAGGCGTGATTGCCGCTTCTAGGTTTTCGGGTTTTGTCAGGTCTACGTAGGAAAACGACATATTGGCAGAGCTTTTCCGTACACGTTCAAAAAGCCGGAATGTGCCGCCATAGACATCATCCATCGCGATCACATTGCTACCTGCGGGGAATAATTCAAGCATGGTTGAAATTGCGGCCATGCCCGAGGCAAATGCAAAACCGCGTGAGCCATTTTCCAAATCTGCAATACAACGCTCATAGGCGTGACGGGTGGGGTTGGCACCGCGCGCATAGACAAAGCCTTTATGAACGCCGGGGCTTTCCTGGGCATAGGTCGACGTTTGATAAATAGGTTGCATGACGGCACCGGTCGTTGGGTCATGTTCCTGACCCGCATGGATGACGCGGGTTGCAAAGGCAGGTCGGTTTTTGCTTTGGTCAGACATAAATCATTGCCTCAATTATTTTTCGCGCGATGGGCGCGATTCTGGAAATGGACTTGGCGTGCGATGGCCCAGACGTCAACCCTGTCGCTTTAAGCGTACAACCGCTTCATCAAGGGTCGAAAGGAAGCGCGACCGATCAGATTTTTGAAACGGGGCAGGGCCGCCAACGGCGTCACCACCGGCCCGCAGGTCCGACATAATGGCCCGTGCGGCAATGGCTGAGCCGATCGAGTCCTTGGTGAACGGCGTGCCTTTCGGGCCGATGACAGTCGCATCCGCCTTGAGGCAGCGCTCTGCCAATAGGATGTCGGCAGTGATTACAATAGAATTCACATGCGCGTGTTCGGCCACGTAATCATCGGCGGCGTCGTAATGGTCATTGACGGTGACGCGATCAATCAATGGGTGGCGCGGGATACGGATCGGCATATTGGCGACTACGGTCACCGGAATTTCGTGCCGAAAAGCGACCTTATAGGTTTCTTCTTTTACAGGGCAGGCGTCTGCATCAATGAAAATCTGAAGTGGTTTGCTCATCTGTTTTGTTTAAACAATTCGGTGGAAATGAACAGGTGGGAAAGCGCTTCATCATGGCGATGGATCCCGGATCAAGCCCGGGATGACGGTGTGCACCAGTTGTCATCCGACGAAAGTCAGGATCCATAACAAAGTCGGTTCGGCGCTTTTAGCCCAACACAGTTTCTTGGGTGTCTTTTGACCAACCTACATAGACCTCAGTGGGCCCATTGACGATGATTGGGCGTTTCATCAACGCGGGGTTGTCATGCATTAATTTGACAGCGCCTTTATCGCTGAGGTTCTCTTTGTCTGTAGGCGGTAAATTGCGCCATGTTGTTGAAGCCTTGTTCAGCAACTTGTCTGTACCGACGGCGGCAGCCCAACGGCCAATTTGCGCCGCACTGACAGGTTCTTCGCGTACGTCATGAAATGCATAGGAAACACTAGCACCATCAAGTGCTTTTTTAGCCTTGCGGCAGGTGTCACAATTTTTAAGGCCGTATACGTCCATTTATGCCACCTGTAGACGAAGATAGTTCAGTAGATCTGTACGAGTGATCAAGCCTTCGAACTTGCCGCCTTTGGTCACAACCGCAACATGACCTTTTGCAAAAATCGGCAACAGCGATTGCATGTCTTGTTTCGCGTCGAGCGTTTCGACGCGATAGGTCATCGCAGATTTTACCGGGTCTTTGAATTTGTCGCGATTTCTAACGACTGCGAACAACAGATCTTCTTCGTCGAGGAGACCAGCCACGTTGCCATCTTCGTCGAGTACCGGTAATTGCGAAATGTCATAGAGTTTCATTTTTCCGTAAGCCGACATCAACGTATCGTCTGGCTGAACGGTAACGGTTTGTTGTTCTGAGTGATGACGGGTAATCAAATCGGTCAAATCATCTTTTGGCGCACGCTTTAGGAAGCCTTGATCATACATCCAATAATCATTGAACATCTTTGAAAGATATTTGTCACCGCGATCACAAACAAAGGCGACCACGCGTTTTTTCTCTTTTTGTTTGCGGCAATGTTTGAGTGCGGCGGCAAGAATTGTACCCGAAGATGATCCGGCAAGAATTCCTTCTTTACGCAGAAGATCTCGCGCTGCCTCAAAGCTTTCTCTGTCGGTGATGCCATATGCAGCCTTGACCCGCGAAAGGTCGGCGATATCTGGAATGAAATCTTCGCCGATGCCCTCGACCAGCCACGAGCCGACTTCGTTCGGAATGGCACCTGTGTTCACATATTCGGTGAGGATCGAGCCTTGTGGATCGGCAAGAATGATCTCTACATCTGGTGCGGCTTCATTGAAGAAATTTGATAGTCCGGTGATCGTACCGCCTGAACCGACGCCGGCAACGATGGCGTCCATATCGCCTTCCATCTGGCCCCAGATTTCGGGGCCCGTGCCGGTTTCGTGGGCCAATGGATTGGCGGTATTGCCGAACTGATTAACATAGAACGCGCCGGTTTCGTTGGCGATGCGTTCTGCCATGTCTTGGTAATAATCCGGATGGCCTTTGCCCACATCAGACCGCGTAAGGCGAACGTCTGCGCCCAGAGCCTTTAGGTGGAAGATTTTTTCCTGTGCCATTTTATCTGGCACAACAATTATTGTTTTATAGCCTTTTTGTGCCGCCACAAGCGCCAATGCAAGGCCCGTGTTACCGGCGGTCGCTTCGATGATTGTGCCGCCGGGCTTCAGTTTGCCTTCGCGCTCAGCGGCTTCGATCATGGCAATCCCAATGCGGTCTTTGATTGACCCGCCGGGGTTGGAAGCTTCGAGTTTCAAAAACAGTTCGCAAGGGCCGGTGTCGATATTTGAAATCTTGACCATGGGTGTCCTGCCGACCCCCTCAAGAACATTATCGTAGACCGGACCGAATGGCGTTTCTTTCATGGAGAAATCCTTAACTGGTGTTGCGGCGACTTAACCCAAAGCCGCCTTGATCCGCAAGTTAACTGGCCGCAGTTCGGCCCGAACCACGTTTAAGATCGCGGATAAAAAAACGAGCCGGGTGGATGGCCTCATAAATCTCGTGATCGGCGGGGGCGGGGCTATTGGCCATCTCTGCGACCATCATTGCGGCTACATAGGGCGCGGTGACCAGCCCTCGAGAGCCAAGCGCCGTGAGGACGAATAGGTTTGGCAACATACTCCCTGCGGGTAAGTTCTCTCGTCGTCCATGGCGTAATCCGTCATACGCCCCAGCGTAAAACCCCCAATCGGGCAATGGCCCCGCCACCGGCAGTTGGTCTGGCGTTGTGCAGCGCACGCTTGCGCGAGATTTGGCGTCGCCCAGGTCACGCACGAGATGGGGCAAATAATGTCCGACCGATTCTATATTGGCTTGGGTATTGTCATTGGTTGATATTGGCTGCGCGCCCAGAGCTATTGGTTCATAGGTCGCCCCGATCACAAGTCCGCCACCGGGAGACGGTGCGGCATAGGGGCCCGTCACATGGATGTGGTTCGGCATTGGCCCTGATGTGAAATGCTCGATTTGTCCTGCTGATCCCGTAAGTGGCAGCCCTCGAATTTGTGTGAATCGCAAGGCATCAAGACCATTGGCGATAATCACCGCATCATAACGATGTGCGTTTTGATCTGTCTCAAGCGACCAGCCATCGGCGCTGTGATCAAGTCGGGTAACGCGTTCATTTACAACAGGCGTATCGCCAAGCAGGCAGGACACAAAATGCGGCGGGGTAACCACGCCCGCTTGTGGGAAGTATAACCCATCCGCATGCTGTTCAATCCACCCTTCGGGTAGAATCTTTTGATCGACGAGCTTTTGATGACGCTCAGCTTCGCGTTCAGTCGCCGCATAGAGTTTCGCGCCGCAAGGCATGAAAAGTGTCGGATATGAAAGCCCGTCGAGCAATCGAAGCGTATGAACATAGGCACTGATATGAAAGCGTCCGGCGGGGAAATCACCCACATCAAGCCGAGGCATGATTAAGCCTGCGATATTTCCCGACGCACCATTTGCAGGCGATACCGATTCAAACACGGTCGGTGAAAATCCTGTGCGACGCAATTCATAGGCGAGGCTTGCGCCGGCGATACCGCCGCCAATTATTGCGACATTTGCGCCTGATTTAAGGGGCGAAGCTGGCGTGTACCAAGATGCACGTTGGGGCGACGGTTCATGGTTCGTTAGTGTACCAACCAACATGTGTTTTTTGCGGCCATGGCCGGGAATTTTTTTCCACGCGAAACCTGCACTTTCTAGGTTACGGCGGACCATTCCGGCGACAGTGAATGTCGCAAAACTTGCGCCTTTTGCTGACAGACGTGCAAGTTCGGTGAAAATTTCTTCCGACCACATGTCAGGGTTTTTCGAAGGCGCAAAACCGTCAAGAAACCAAGCATCGATCTGCCCGCTGGCGCGTCGAAGCCCGTCCAGTCCGTTGCCATAAAAAAGCGTGAGGGTTACGTCGTCGCCAAAGCTTAACTGATGATATCCGGGCAGGGCGGGTGGTAGTTGTTGCCTGAGTGCAAGCGTCAACTCGCTTAGTTCGGGCCATGCCTTATGGGCTTTTTCCAAATCATCCGGCGAAAGCGGGAACCCCTCTACGGACATAAAGTGCAGCTTTGCACCGGTCGGCTTTTTCGTTTTCAGCCACCGGTCCCACGTGACAAGAAAATTGAGACCAGTACCAAAGCCTAGCTCGCCAATATGAAAACGCTCAGCATGTTCAAATCGTTCGGGCAGATTATTGCCGCGTAGAAAGACGAAATCGGTTTCAGCGGGACCGTCACCGGAAAAATAAACATCGTCAAAAATGGGGGAGCGCGGTGAAAGCGTCGTATCCATAGACGAATGGGGCGCAAGCTCGGCGCTTGCACCCCATTCCACAACTGCGTGGTCAATTACGATCGTTGTTCTCTCGCCGCTCATGGGCGACAGACATAACGGATGACCGTCGTCTTGTCTGCGTTAAGCTTTCGCAGGAAACGCAAAGAATTTTTCGAAAGATTTGAGGTTCGCGAAAGGAACTTCAACTGGCTTCATCGTTTCGCGAGCCGTTTCTACTGATGTTTCAGTAAGTTCGCGCGCGCGCTCGATGCGCGTTTCGAATAGCTTTTTCCAGTATGATTGCTGAATGGTCAGCGCGTCAGCAAAGCTTTTTGCATTTGTCAGGTCGTTGGCAAACTGCACAGTTTCAGAAACTTCTTCCTGAGCCGCTTCCATTAAACGCGTGTTTGTTTCGGTCGCGCGTTCTTGGGTGGTTTTGAAACGAGCCTGAAGTTCTTCGGCCAATTCTTCGTTTTTCGCACGTGCTTCTTCGATGTTCTCGCCAAATGATTCCATCATCGTTTCGAACTGTTCTTTTGCCTTGGCGGTCCATTCAGCGCCATTTGAAAATGACATGATGTCGGCCATAGGGTTCGAAGCTTCAGCTTTAGAGGCTGAAGATTTTGTTGTTGTTTTCTTCGCTGCGGTCTTCGTGGTTGCCATGAGGGCCTCCTTTACAAAGTGGTTGCTGCCCGGCATTTGTGCGGTGCAGCATTGGCCTTCACTTAGTGGTTTTTGTGCAGCGCAACAAGGGCTATCTTGAAAATTTTTTATGACGTCAAAAAATGGCTTACTTTAAGGCTTCCAGCACCTTTGCGGACGCATATCCATCGGCAGGAATGCCGACTGATTGTTGAAAAGACCGTAACGCCTTTTTGGTGCCGGCGCCGATAATCCCGTCAACGGGGCCGGGATTGTATCCACGGTCTTTTAGCGCCTGTTGCAGGTCTTTACGTTCAGATAGCGAGAGGGGCCGGTCATCGCGCGGCCAAGCAGCCACGACAGCCCCGCTGCGCCCCGCAATTTCTTCTGAGAGGAGCGAGACCGCGAGTGCATAAGCCGTCGAGCGGTTATATTTTAAGATCGCTTCGAAATTTTCGAATACCAAAAATGCAGGTCCGCTTGCGCCCGCGGGGATAATCAGCCGACCGCGAATATTCGGATCGAAACCATCCACTAAGCTTGGTCCCCTGATTGATGAAAGCCCGGTGGCGGCCCATTCGACGACGGCTTTTTTGATACTTGTATCGGCTAAGGCATAATCGAAATCTGTGGGTAAGCGAACTTCTATGCCCCACGCTTCGTTACCGCGAAAACCGGAAACGCTCAGGTAATTTGCCGTAGAGGCGAAAACATCGCCGAGATTGTTCCAAATATCGCGCTTACCGTCGCCATCATGATCAATCGCATAAGCGAGGTAAGTGGTTGGGATAAATTGCGTGTGCCCCATGGCACCCGCCCAAGAGCCTTTTAGGTCACCACGATTTGCATATCCGTGCTGGATAATTTTGAGCGCGCCGATGAGCTGGCTGCGGCCATAGCCGGTCCGGCGCCCTTCAAAGGCGAGGGTGGCTAGCGCCTGGATCGCATCATAATTGCCCATGATCGCGCCATAAGAGGACTCAAGCCCCCAGATTGCCATGATGATTTCAGCATCAACACCATAAGCTTGATCAATGAGGGTCAAAAGCGCGCGGTTTTCCTGATATTTTGTGCGTCCATTCGCAACACGCGTCGCTGACACAGCGCTATCGAGGTAGTCCCAAATGCCACGTGAGAATTCTGGCTGGTTATCGTTCAGCTCATAGACACGGGTGTTGATGCTTAGGTTATTGAGCGCATCATCAAGCACGGATTGGGAAATGCCAGCGGCCGAAGCCTCGGCACGGAAGCCTGCAACCCATTGCTCAAAATCCGCTGGTTCAGCATGGGCAATATTGGCCAAGGACAGAATTGCGGCAGCGGCAATGGTGCCCAGTCGTTTCTTCATGCTGAATTCCTCATTTATTTTGCGAATCACTAGATCGGCTAAAAGCGCGCATAAATTAGCAATATTCAAACCCTATCGCGCCCGCAAGGCCGGATTATGGCGGGGTTTGTAGAACCAGCACAAGGCGCTAGATTGACCCCAAATCGAGCGGTCAGGACGGTTGCTCGGGTCATTTGAGGGATCATTATGAATAATTCTTTTGCTCGTTCCATGCTTGTTGTTTCTTTGTTTGCATTGAGCGCCGCGTGCTCGCAGCAAGAACCGCCAAAGGTTACCGAACCAAAAGCCGAATCTCATGACAAAGACGCAAAGCAGATTGCGGTTGCATCCAAAGAAGCGCTGGAAACGATGCGAGACCAATTTGCCGTTGTCGATATGGAAGCCGACACGTCATTTTTGACGGACGAAGAAAAAGCCGTCGTCAACAAACTCAACCAAGCGGCTGTGTTGTTGAATGAGATTTATTTCCGTCAACGGAGCGAGCAAAACCCGGAATGGCGCGAAAAAATTGTTGCGAGCGAAATAGCGAATAAAGATCTCGTTCTTGACTTGTTTGACCTCCATTTTGGCCCTTGGGATACGCTCGATCACAACAAGCCTTTTTATGGCAGCACGCCGATGCCTGCTGGCGCAGCATTTTACCCGGAAGATATGACCAAGGAAGAATTCGAAAATTGGATCAATGAACACCCCGAGGACGAGGAGGCGTTCACGAGCGGATACACACTGATCCGTCGAGATGGAAATGGCGGCCTGAAATCTATTCCGTATTCAGAGCATTATCGAGAGTGGTTGGAGCCTGCGGCTGAGCTCATGCGTGAGGCGGCGGATATGACTTCGAATGCAAGTCTTAAGCGGTTTCTAAATTTGCGCGCCGAGTCGTTCTTGACTGACGACTATTTTGAATCTGAAATGGCATGGATGGACCTTGATGGGCCAATTGAAGTCGCCATTGGTCCCTATGAGGTTTATACGGACAAATTGTACGGTTATAAAACGGCGTTCGAAGCGTTCGTTACAATTAAAAACCCCGAGGAAAGCGCGGCCCTTGCGAAGTACAAAAATTTCCTTCGCGATATGGAAGCTAACCTTCCGGTTGATGAGTCCTATAAAAACTTTAAGCGCGGTTTTGAATCACCGATCGCCGTGACCTATCAGGTTCATGGCGGCGGTGATAGTGTGCCGGGCGTTCAGACTGTAGCGTTCAACCTGCCGAATGACGAGCGCGTGCGCGAAGCCAAGGGCGCGAAAAAGGTTTTGTTGAATAATGTACTGGGTGCGAAATTCGATCTCATTCTTGCGCCAATGGCAAAAGATGTTCTGGTGCCGGAACAGGCAGACATGTTGATGAAAACATACATGTCAGGAGAGGTTCTTTTTCATGAGCTCTCCCATAGCCTTGGCCCGGGTTCAATCATCAAGGATGGTGTTGAAACATCTGTAGGTGCCGAACTAAAGGAACTTTATACGCAGACGGAGGAGGGAAAGGCCGATGTCATGGGCGCTTATAATGTTCTTTATATGATGGAGCAGGGCGAGCTGCCGATCGCTGAGAAAGATAACTTTCTTGCGACGTATTTTGTCGGTTTGTTCCGGGCTATGCGTTTCGGGATCAACGAGGCACACGGAGCCGGCGCAGCATTTCAATACTCGTACTTCCGCGAAGCTGGTGCGTTTACTGTTGAAGATGGCAAGTTCAAGCTTGATTTTCCAAAACTCGAACAGGCCGTCACGGACCTGACCCGCGACATCGTAGTTTTACAAGGTAACGGTGATTATAGCGCGGCCAAGGCGTTTCTCGATGAATACGCTCAGCTTGATACTGACGCTGAGAACGTGATCGCTTCGCTAACTCATCTACCGGTTGATATTCAGCCAATATACGACGACGCGCTTTAGTTTTCTGAGAGGAATTTTTGATGCGTAATTCAATTATTGGTTCGATTGCAGCTATTGGTGTTGTGATCGGGAATGCCAATGCGCAAGATGTCGATCTCGCGCATTTATCACTGGTCGCGGGGTATAAAGCGGCATTTACGTGCTCTGGGCATTTCAACGCTGGGCGCTCGCCGGAGCAAATCGCCGGTGACGAACTGAACCGAATTTACCCAGACTATCGTGACGCAATGGCAACGCTGCCAGATGCGGTGATTGATGAAGTAGCGAAAACCGTTTCGGTCGCCTATGCCGATGACGCTGTGCGTATAGCGGCATGGCGGCCCAGACTGGGGTGTGTTCAATATCCAACGGGTGCTGACGAAATAGACCTGCCTGAGGTGAGGTTCGAAAAACTTCGCGACAAGTCGCAAATTTCGTGGCCGCTCGGCGATAAAATTTCGGATGAAATTCTCGCCGATCAGCCGCAGGGGTATAGCCTTGCGGGCGTGGTTGCTGATGCATTTGACCGCGAAACCTATGGCGAAGGTACCGAAACGACTGCGGTATTGGTGGTTGAAAATGGCCGGATCATGGCGGAGAAATACCGCGAGGGATTTGACGCCTTCACGCCCCAACGAACCTGGTCAGTCGCAAAATCAATAGCGGCAAGCGTTATTGGCGCAGCCGTCGAGCAGGATCTTATTGTGGTTGATGCGCCAACAGGGCTGGCAGCATGGTCGTCACCAAACGATCCGCGCGGCGCGATTACACTCGAAAATTTATTGCATATGTCGAGCGGGCTGACTTCGCCAACCGCAGGCAACCGTACTGATGACATATACTTTGGTGGCGGCCGAGTGGTCGACCATGCGATTACCAATAGGTTGGTGGCGACGCCGGGAACGCGTTGGCGCTATGCCAATAACGACACTATGACCGCGATGCGCACGCTCCGTGAGCAGATGGATGATGATAAAGCTTATTTAAGCTTTCCATTTAGCGCCATTTTGGAGCCTTTGGGCATGGATCACACTTTTCTGGAAACAGATTGGAATGGTGATTTCGTAATGTCATCACAGGTCTGGACGACCGCACGGGATCTCGCACGGCTCGGTTTGTTGTATCTAAATGATGGTACGTGGGAAGGTGACCGTATTTTGCCGGAAGGATGGGCCAATTATGTGGCGACACCGGCCCCGGATCAGCCAACCGACCGCGAAGACGGGTCAATGCGACCCGGTTATGGGGCGCAGTTCTGGCTTTTGGGTGAAAGATTTGGATTGCCAGAAGGGACCTATGCGGCTTTCGGTAACCGTGGACAATCACTCGTGATCATTCCTTCACGGAATATTTTAGTGGTGCGTCGCGGGTTCGACGATGGTGGCGGGTTTGATATTGCTCAATTTACCGCTGACACCCTTAAAGTGTTGGAGCACTAAATTTCCGTGATCGCGAATATGTGAGCTCTATGAGATGCTTTACTAGTTGCGAATGATTCGCAAAAATACTAAATCTAATCCACTCAATAAAGTGGATTGGAAAATGGAACAAAGCGCTTTGAAAACAATGACCTATGCCGTCATGCATTTTTGCGTGGCGATTATCGTTGCTTTCGCTGTGACCAGAAGCTGGGTAGCGGCATTGGGTGTCGGGATGATCGAACCTGCGATCCAAACCATCGCCTATACATTTCACGAAAAAGCGTGGGCCCGGAAAAATACCGGGCTTCACCCCGCGCTTTGACGGGCAAGGGTAACTTTAGATCCGGGCTTGCGGCCGAGAATTTCTGAAATCCAAATACTGGTTTTGATGAGTGCATCAAGATCAACACCTGTGGCAAACCCAGAACGTTCAAGTGAATAGGCCACATCTTCGCTGGCGACATTGCCAGACGCGCCTTTGGCGTAAGGGCATCCACCTAATCCGGATACGGATGAGTCGAATACACGAACACCTTCGTCAACAGCGGCCCAAATATTCGCGAGGGCCTGTCCATAGGTGTCGTGAAAATGACCAGCCAATGCGCGTACTGGCACAGCGCCAGCGACGGCGCGGATCAGCGCGCGCGTTTCTTCCGGGGTGCCAACGCCAATAGTGTCACCCAATGATATTTCATAGCAGCCCATGTCGAATAATGCTTTGGCGACAGGAACAACGGCAGCGGGTGAAACATTCCCCTCATAGGGGCAGCCCAGAACACATGATACATATCCGCGAACGCGAATGCCGTCAGATTTCGCCGCTTCTATAACAGGTTTGAATCGCTCAATACTCTCTTCTATGGAGCAGTTGATGTTCTTCTGGCTAAAGCTTTCTGATGCTGCGCCAAAAACCGCAACAGTATCAGCATTAACGGCACGTGCGCCCTCAAAGCCCTTCATATTCGGTGTAAGAACCGGGTAGGACACTCCTTTTTCTCGTTTTACTTTGGACATGACCTCGTCGCTCGCCGCCATTTGAGGCACCCATTTGGGAGACACAAATGCACCGCCTTCAACTGATTTCATGCCCGCATGTGCGAGGCGCTCGATCAATTCGACTTTGGTTGATACGTCTACAGATTGTTTTTCGTTCTGTAATCCGTCACGCGGGCCGACTTCAACGATAGTGACATGTTGGGTCATTTAATCACTCTCTTCAAACTCGACCAAAAGGTCGCCGTCTTTAACCTGATCACCAGCAGAAAAACGATAGGCCTTAATCGTGCCGTCAAAGGGGGCCTTAATGGCATGTTCCATTTTCATGGCTTCCATCATTAATAACGGTGCGCCAGCTGCGATTTTGTCGCCAACCTTCGCAGATAACAATGTAATGACGCCGGGCATCGGGGCAATCAATGAACCTTCGCTAGATTGGTGCGCAGAAATACCCGCAATCGGATTGGGCATTGAAACGTCCCAATAGTTTGCGCCGATCCACACTCTCAACGTGTCCAGATGAGGGACTGCAAAAGCAACGACATTTTTTCCATCCACTTCTAACCTAACGTTACCGTCGTCACTTTTTGAGCCGGAAAAAGAAAAGCCTATCGGTTTTGCTCCACCGTCGCCCTCGCGTCGTGTCGCGGCCGAGGCGTCGGGTTCAAGGGTTGCAGAAAAATGTTTGCCCGATTGTGAAAGCCGTAGAATTGACGGTGTGTTTTCGTAATCAATCCACATGACTTCGTGGGTGGGGCGGTTGAGTCGGAACCCGTTTAATATTGCCCATGGGTCATCATTTGCGGGCTTCGATTGGGCATGCTTCCAAATCGCCGCTGTTGCCCAAATGCGGGCGTCCGCATCAGCGCGATGAAACAATGCGTCTTCGTGCTCTTCGATAAACCGAGTTGAAACATCGCCAGCAATAAAGTCAGGCGCGGCGGCAAGTTCATGCAGGAACTGCGCATTTGTTTCAAGGCCCGCGACGCGTGTTTCGCATAGCGCCGATCGAAGGCACCCTAACGCTTCGTCTCTGGTTTTGCCGTAAGTGATAATTTTTGCGATCATCGGGTCGTAATAGGGCGTGATCGCTTGACCTTGTTCAACACCGGAATCGATCCGCGCTATATCATTTGGAAGGCGCAGGGTTGTTAGTGTACCGATGGACGGTGCAAAATTGCTGACTGGGTTTTCCGCGTAAAGGCGGGCTTCGAATGCGTGCCCGTTTTCCTTTATCTCGCCTTGCGAAAGCGGCAGACCTTCGCCAGCCGCGATCCGTAATTGCCATTCGACGAAATCCAATCCTGTGATCGCTTCAGAAACGGGGTGCTCGACTTGAAGTCGAGTATTCATTTCCATGAAATAGACATTTTCGCTTTGCGGATCATATAGAAATTCAACAGTGCCCGCGCCGCGGTAATTGACGGCTTTGCCGGCATCCACACCTGCTTTTAATAGCGCGGCACGCAATGATGCCGATAGGCCGGGGGCGGGGGCTTCTTCGATAACTTTTTGGTGGCGGCGTTGGACTGAACAATCACGTTCAAACATATGAACAACATTACCCGTGCCGTCGCCGAAAATCTGAACTTCTACATGGCGCGCACGTGCAATATATTTCTCGATCAAAAAGCGATCATCACCAAACGCTGATTTTGCTTCACGTTGTGCTGATTTAAGCGCTTCTTCTAGGTCGGATTCACGTTCGACCATGCGCATGCCTTTGCCGCCGCCGCCAGCTGTCGCTTTTAGCAGTACCGGATAGCCGATTTTTGATGCTTCACGCTTGAATACAGAAACGGACTGATCCGTTCCCTGATAGCCGGGTGTGATGGGAACATTTGCGGCTTCCATCAAATCTTTTGCTGCCGATTTTGACCCCATAGCGCGGATCGTCTCCGCAGTCGGACCGATAAAAACAATACCGGCCTTTTCTAGCGCATCGGCAAACTCTGCATTCTCAGACAAAAATCCATATCCAGGATGAACAGCTTCAGCACCGGTTTTTTTAATTGCTTCAAGAATTGTATCGCTACGCAGATAGCTTTCTGCGGCGGGTGACGGCCCAATATAGACGGCTTCGTCGCATATGCGCATATGGGGGGCACCGCGATCTGCGTCCGAATAAACCGCGACTGTTGATACTCCCATGGCCTTAGCCGTTTTGGCAACACGCACAGCGATTTCACCGCGATTAGCAATCAAAATTTTCTTGAACATATTTGACCTTATGAAACGATATCAAAAGCGGGGTGATAGTGAATGGTTCTGATGTCGTCGGCTTCGACACCTACATCATCATGTGAAATTACGCGAAAAGCATCACCAGCATCAAACCCGGCCCAACTCATTTTGCGTTTGGACGCGGGTTCGAAACCAAAGCGGGCGTAATAGTTGGGATCCCCAAGCACAGCGATCAGGCGTGCATTGTTATCCTCGCATGTTTTAAGGCCGGTACGGACTAATTTAGTGCCGATGCCCTGATTTTGATGTTCGGGGGCAACAGCAAGCGGACCAAGCCCCAATAACAATCCGTCGAGGTCAGGTTTCGATGTTACCGGACTAAATGCACAATAACCCACAATAACACCGCTAATCTCGGTTACGCGCTCAAACTTGGTTGCGTGTTGTGCCCACAATTTTCGAACGAGATTGGCCTCATCCTGGCGTTCAAACGCACTCGCAACCAAAGCAGCCACGGCTTCATAGTCGTCGGTGGTGATCTTGCGAATGAGATGACCTAGACCGGACATTACTCAACCTGCCAATTCGGTTTGCGTTTTTCGAGAAATGCGGTGATGCCTTCTTTGCCGTCGGGACTGGTGCGGGCTTTGGCGATGATCCCGGCAGTTTCTTCCATCACGTTGTCTTGCGGTGTGCGATAGGAAACGCGACGGATCAGCTCTTTTGCGGTTTCTTGTGCGTTGGGGCTGCATAGTAATAGGTTTTTGAGCGTCTCTTCGAGTTCGTCATTGAGCTGGTCCGCAGGGACGCATTTGTGGAGCAGCCCGATACGTTCTGCGTGCGCCGCATCAAACCGCTCGCCCGTTACAAACAATCGCCGTGCTTGCCGCACCGTAATGGCCTGAATGACGAATGGTGAAATAACCGCGGGCACCAATCCTACTCGAACCTCGGTTAGCGCAAAAAACGACGTATCCGCACCAATGGCAATATCACAAGCGGCAATCAAGCCAAGGCCGCCACCCATGGCGGGACCGTTGACCAGTGCGATCGTTGGCTTTGGGGAGTGATAAATCGACGTCAACATATGAGCGAGGCGGCGCGCGTCGTCTTTGTTCTCGGCTGCTGAATATCCTGCGGCGCGTTTCATCATATTAAGGTCGGCACCGGCAGAAAATGCTTTACCATTACCCGTCAACACGATAACGCGAACATTTGGATCGGTGTTGAGCCGACCAATCGAATCGCAAATTTCGCTAATCAATTCTTCGTTAAAGGCATTGCGAATTTCAGGACGATTTAGCGTTAATCGCGCGACGCCACGGCTATCTATCGTGGTAATTAATACCTTGTCGTTCATTTCAGTATGCCTCCCAGTCTTTTTTATTTCATAAGGCAAAACAAGACGCTCCGCCACCATGCGAACTATTTTGCCAGCCTCGTTGTTAGCCCGCTAAATATACCACTCATAAAGGAGGTCCCATGATCCTCGATCCAGATACAGTATGTTCCCTCATATATAAGATTAGGCGTTTACACGGGAAAGAAGTGGCCGGGCAGGATGTCCTTGTGTCGAACAGCATTGACGAAGAAGAGCCTGGTCACAATAGAATGGATGATGCTCTCGTTGAAGGTCAGGATACGGGTAACATCGCAGAGATTGTGGGTCTATTAGAGGGGTTAGAGTCAGAGCAGTTGCAAGAATTAACAGGGGTGTTTCTCCTAGGTCGAGACAGCGAGACCTATGAAAATCTCGAAGCGGCGAAAGCTGCGTCAATGCAAATAACAAAACCAATCATTGATTTAATCCAGGACGACCCTGCGTCTGCGGAATATCTGGTAAGCGGGCTTGAACAGAACAATATTCATTGTGATGCCCGTACCGGGGCTGTTTAAGCATCACATCCGGAAAACACCGAACTTAGTTTCTTCGATAGGGGCATTGAGCGAAGCGGAAAGACACAAGCCCAGAACATCGCGTGTTTGGGCCGGGTCGATTATGCCGTCATCCCACAACCTCGCTGAAGAATAATATGGTGAACCTTGGGTATCGTAACCAGAACGGATCTTCGCTTTAAAGCTTTCTTCGTCTTCTTCTGACCACGTTTCGCCGTCGCGTAAACCGTCGCGTTTAACGGTCGCGAGAACACTTGCGGCTTGTTCGCCGCCCATGACCGAAATACGGGCGTTTGGCCACATGAACATAAAGCGCGGACCATACGCGCGGCCACACATGCCGTAATTACCCGCCCCGTAAGAACCGCCAACCACTACGGTGAATTTGGGGACGTTCGCAGTCGCGACAGCGGTGACGAGTTTTGCGCCATCTTTTGCGATACCACCTTCTTCGGCCGCGCGACCGACCATAAAGCCGGTAATATTCTGTAAAAAGATCAATGGGATTTTGCGTTGGCAGCACAGCTCAATGAAATGTGCACCCTTTTTTGCGCTTTCTGAAAACAAGATACCGTTATTGGCGATGATCCCGACGGGGACGCCATGAAGGCGCGCAAATCCGGTTACCAGTGTCGAGCCGTATAGTGGCTTAAATTCATCAAAGTCGGACCCGTCAACAATTCGTGCGATGATCTCGCGTGCATCATAAGGTTTCCGAGCATCAGCTTCGACAACACCATAAAGTTCTTCGGCATCATAGATAGGCCGAGCGGGTTCGGCCATGGTTACCTTGCCGAGCTTTACCCAGTTGAGGCGTGAGACAATTTGGCGGGCAAGGCCGAGAGCGTGGTCATCATCTTCGGCGAGATGGTCCGCAACGCCAGAGATGCGCGTATGCGTATCGCCTCCGCCTAGGTCTTCTGCTGAAACTACCTCGCCAGTGGCGGCTTTCACGAGAGGCGGCCCTCCGAGAAAAATTGTGCCTTGTTTTTTGACGATGATTGCTTCGTCAGACATGGCCGGCACATAGGCTCCGCCCGCCGTACAAGAGCCATGTACGACCGCAATTTGCGGAATTCCCTTTGATGACATTTGCGCCTGATTATAAAAAATTCTGCCAAAATCATCCTTGTCCGGAAAAACTTCATCTTGCATCGGCAAGAACGCGCCACCACTTTCAACGAGGTAAATACATGGCAAGCGGTTTTCTTGTGCAATTTCTTGGGCGCGAAGGTGTTTTTTTACGGTCAAGGGATGATAGGTACCACCTTTGACCGTAGGGTCATTGGCGACGATCATGCATTCTGTGCCATTGATACGGCCAATACCGGCGACGACCCCTGCGGACATCACATCGCCGCTATACATTTCCCATGCCGCAAACTGACCAATTTCTAAAAATGGTGCACCCTGATCAAGAAGCCGGGTAATACGCTCTCGCGCCAATAGTTTGCCACGCTTTTTGTGTCGCTCGTTGCGTTCTGCGCCGCCACCTTCTGCCACTTGGTCCATATTCGTGCGTAGGGCATCAACGGCCTTACGCATCGCATGTGTGTTGGCGATGAAGCTTTCTGAACGCGGGTCAATCTTGGATTGGATGACGGACATGATCTGTGGCGTTTCCCTTTTGTTTTGAACGGTCTATCAAAGCTATGCAATGAAGGGAATAGGAGCATAACCGATGAAAGTGATCCCAAAATCTGGTGGATTCGGCGCGGTTGTTACCGGTATTGACCTTACACGTCCTTTAACCAATCAACAGGTTTCCGATTTGCGGGCTGTATGGCTGGAACATCAAGTCTTGATATTTCCTGATCATGCTATGAGCGACGATGATCTTGAGCGGTTTACGCTTTATTTCGCAGGGTTTGGAGACGATCCTTTCATCGCACCGATAAAAGGGCGTGACCATATTATCGCTGTTCAACGGGCTGCCGATGAAACTGCCCCGATTTTTGCCGAAAACTGGCACACTGATTGGAGTTTTCAAGAAAAACCGCCAGCCGGGACCTGTTTGTTTGGCGTTACAATTCCGCCTCATGGCGGTGACACACTTTTTGCGAATCAACATTGGGCATTGGAAAGAATGCCGGATGAATTGCGCCAAAAACTTGAAGGCGTTGATGCGATTCATTCAGCGCGTGTGCCATATGCGCCCGGCGGTGTTTATGGTGAACAAGATGCTAAGCACCGTTCGATGGATATTCGTGCATCCAATGACGCAATGGTTGAACAACGCCATCCGATTATTCGGGCACACCCCGAAACCGGACGTGATGCCATTTATGGCTGTATTGGATATGTTACCGGTATCGCAGATATGGACCAGGCTACGGGCATGGCACTACTTGCTGAGTTATATGCCTGGCAAACCCGCGAAGAATTTCAGTATAGGCACAAATGGCAGGAAAACATGTTGGTGATGTGGGATAATCGTTCGGTATTGCATATGGCGACAGGCGGTTATGACGGTTTTGCCCGAAAGCTACATCGAACAACCATCGCGGCATGGGACGGCCACTAGGCGCGAATTGCGTTTAGCGCAATGCGGAATTCGTCGGGAAGGGGCACAGGGCGGCGGCTAGTCCGGTCTACATAAACGTGGACGAAATGCCCTTCGGCAGCGGGTGCTGTGTCCCCGAGTTTGAAGATCGCCAATTCATAACGAACCGATGAATTGCCGATATGGGCGACACGTAGTGCACCTTCGAGCTTTTGTGGAAACTCAAGCGGTGCGAAATATTTGCATCCCGTTTCTATAACAAGTCCGATAACATCACCATTATGGATGTCGAGGGCATTAGCGCTAATCAAATACTCGTTCACAATGGTGTCGAAATAACCGTAATAGGCGACATTGTTCACATGGCCGTATATGTCATTATCGGCCCAGCGCGTTTGTAGCGGTAGGAAATGTTTGTAATCCCCTCGACCGGACATCAAAGAACCTCAGTGTACAGTCGAAGTGCGTCATCATAAGTGACCTCGCGCGGATTACACTTCATCAAGCGCTCAACCTTTATGGCATCTTCGGCGAGTTTCGGCAGGACATTATGAGATACGCCGACATCTGACAGACGGTTCGTCACACCAGTTGCAGCACAGATAGAGAGCATTTTTTCAAGAAATGCATTGGCGTTTTGGGCCGTACCAATTACTGGTCCGAGTTCGGCGTAAAGCCTTTCTGCCACGGGCATATTATGACGCAATACGGGCGCGAGCATCAGCGAGTTAGCAAGCCCATGTGGCACATGGAAATGCACACCGAGCGGATAGGCCATGGCATGTACTGCGGCACAGGGCGAATTCGAAAATGCTTGTCCGGCCAAAAGCGCACCAAGCAACATTGCTTCGCGCGCCTTGGTGTCGCCCGGTTCGTCACATGCATGTTGTATATTGCGAGACAATAAGGCCAGAGCCTTAGTGGCAAGCGCATCCGAGATCGGGTTTTTATAAAGCTTATTGGTGAATGCTTCGATTGCATGGACCATCGCGTCAATGCCGGTGGCAGAGGTCACATGGCGCGGCATAGAAAGCGTTAGCGCGGCATCAAGGATTGCGACATCAGCATAGAGCTGTGGCGCGACAATACCCATTTTCAGATCATCATCGCTTGTAATAATAGAGATGTTCGTGACTTCCGAACCGGTGCCTGCGGTTGTCGGCAGCAACACCAAAGGCGCACGATCACCGCGCACCATGTTCGTGCCATATATTTCGTCGAGCGATTGAGCAGAGTTCAAAAGAACCGCAATGACTTTTGCGGTGTCCATGGATGAACCGCCACCAAAACCGATGACGCCATCGCTGCCATGGTCTTTTGCCGCGGTGACCGCGTTGCGCACGACTTTCGCGGGGGGGTCGGCTTCGACACCATCAAAAAGGAAATAGTCCAAACCGGCTTTTTTCAAACTCGCGAGTGCATCGCCAATCAACCCTGCGCCGATAACCCCCTTGTCAGTGACGATGCATGGCCGCTGCATCCGGTTTTTGATGATATCACCAAGGCGATTGGCCGCGCCGGTTTCGAAAATTAAATTTGCGACCGTATCAAAGGTGAAATTCATCGGTTTTTCCTGATTTATCCAAACCGAACCAATCGGCCAGGGCGAGCATTGGTTACTTCGTCATTGGCGATAACCCGTTGGCCCGCAACAAATGTCGCGCGATAACCGGAGACAGGTTGCAAGAGGCGTTGACCGCCAGCGGGCAGGTCCTGAACCATTTTGGGCGGGCCAAGCCGTAACTTGTCATGTTCAATGATGTTTATGTCTGCACGCAAACCAACTTTGATCCGTCCACGGTCTTTTAGCCTGAGGTAATCGGCCCCATCTGCTGTCAGAAATTTGATGGCGCGGGAAAGGTCAAGCCGGTCATGGTCGCGATCACGGCACCAATGGGTCAATAAATATGTGGGGAAGCTGGCGTCACAGATCGTGCCCACGTGGGCACCGCCATCAGACAAGCCGGGCAGGGCCGCCGGATGGGTGAGCATCTTATGGACATTATCATAGTTAAATTCGGTGTAATTATAGATCGGGAAATAGATGAGCTGTTTTCCATCTAGTTCTAACAACGTGTCGTAGAGTTTTTCTTTGGCGGTGACGCTGTCGCGCCGGGCTTCGGCCCCTAATGACTGTTCGGCAGATTGCTCGTAATCGGGGTTTTCACCAAGTCGGAAAAACTTATTGGCTACGAGTTCGAGTGCCGCAATCATCGTGTCTGCAATCGGCGGAACGGATGATCCTTCGCCCGCAAGCTTGACTGGTTCTTCAGCAAGGCATTTTTTCTTGAACGCCGGGTCGCGCATGATAGCTACACGCTCAGCCAGTGGCTTGTCTTTAATTTCGATATAACTCGGCTGCGCCATCATCGGGTGGAAGGTGCACTGAAGCCCTTGGAAAACGCCAATCGCACGCGGTGCGACCTGAACATGAAAATCGATGCCGTCTTTATTGAGGCGCTCTGTTTCATCAAGAATACGCCGCCAGTCATTGGGGGCCATATCGCGTTGCATTAGGGAAATTGATGCGGGTTTGCCGCCGCCGGCACGGACGAATTTTTCCACGATCTCGAATTCTTCGTCAAATTGGTCGCCCTCGCGTTCGAGATTGAAATCATTGACAATCTGAAGAACGCCATGATCGAGATCTGCCAACGTGCTTGATAGGGCCGTTAATTCACGCAAGCCCGCTTCGGCGCTGGGGGTCCAATCACCATCGGCGGTGCGGTGCACATCGGTGCGACCAATAGAAAACCCTGCGGCACCGGCCTTCATGGCGTCCGATACGATGCTCTGCATTTGTTTTAGATCGTCGTCGGTGGCTTTTTCAAAGGTACTCGCACGTTCGCCCATGGCGTAAACCCGAACAGGATCATGACCAATCATCACCCCAAAATCGATTGTGTGCGGCATTGCATCGATAGCGTCCATATATTCGGGGAAGGTTTCCCAATTCCACGACAAGCCTTCGTGAAGTGCCGTACCCGGAATATCTTCGACGCCTTCCATCAGGCGGATCAAACGGTCTTGATCCTGTGGCTTCACGGGCGCAAAACCGACACCACAATTACCCATGATAACGGTCGTGACGCCGTGGTTGACCGACGGGCGTAACTCTTCGTCCCAAGAAACCTGCCCGTCATAGTGGGTGTGAACATCGACAAATCCAGGGGTGACGATAGCGCCAGCGGCATCCACGGTTTCTTTGGCGGTGTCAGCACATTCGCCAATCTCGGTGATTACGCCGTCTTTAATCCCAATATTTGTACGTATGGCTTCGCCGCCGTTGCCATCGTAAATCAAACCATCAATGATTTTCAGATCGAAGCTCATGTCGCTTTTGCCTTTCGCCAATCAAGATAACGGAACAAAGAGATCATAACGCCGCCAGAGATGAAGTGCCAAACGCCCCATGCAGCTGCGATAGCGGCCGCACCGCCTAAACCTTTTAGTTGTGCCAGCAGCAGAACAACTGCGAGTCCCGCATTTTGAATGCCGACCTCAAAGGTCAGGGTTCTGCGTCGTGCGGGCGTAGCGCCCAAAAGTCGGCCTGATGACCAGCCAAGTCCAAAGGCAGCGGCATTGTGCAGTGCCACAGGAAGCAAAATCAACATCCAGCCCGCGACAAGCATTGGCCAAAAACTGATGACGCCGGTGACAATCACATATCCGAGCACGGCCCCGCCCAGCATCGCTAGTGGCTTGCGAATTTTTTGGGCAAGAGCGGGAAGGTATCTTGCGCCAGACATGCCTAGCCCAAGAGGCACAGCGAGCATCAATGTGGTCTGGATGACAAATTGGGTGCGATCAAAGGCAACAGAGTCGAGCAGAACGGATGTCGGGCCGTAAAGGCCGGACCACAACAAAATGGCCGCGGGGGTCCATAAGGTCGCGATGACACTAGACCCGGCGGTGAGCGAGACCGAATAGGCAATATCGCCCCGGGCACCCCATGTCATGAAATTAGAAACATTTCCCCCCGGACATGCCGCGACGACAATCATCCCGAGCGCAATCGACGGGTGTGGCGCAAGGATGGTGACCAATAGCAATGTTAAAAGCGGCAGCCCAATAATCTGCGCCGCAAGCCCACCCCAGAATAGCTTGGGATCGCTGCGTAGAAATGAGAAATGTTCGGTTCTCAGGCCAAGGGCGATTGCAAAAATCATCAGAATAATCGCCGCTGCCAAAAGGGCCTGTGCCGTGGGGTCTAGCGCGATGGTCAGCTGATCAAGGGCATTTTCATCCATTTAGGGAAATCAAACCACAATCCGCGCATTCATTGGCGCAATGTTTTTAGTAGTAGCCCCAGAGCAAGAGACGACTGATAATCAGGATTATAGAAACTCCTGCCCAGAAGGTAAGTCTGATGCGCAGTGTGCCATACCATTTCGGCGCGCCGCCGTTCGATACCCACGCTAGATCGCGGACGAGTAAATAGACCATCAACACCAAGATGATGAAATGCCGCTGAGCGGCACCAAGGGTTAGAAAGAAAACCCCATTGGGAATAATGGCGAAGAATGCGACGAGCGTAATCAACAAGTTTGGAATGATCGAGCCGCTTTTGTTTGCCCCCAGAGTTATACCCATTCCGGCACCAGCAAAAAAGATAACAAAAACAGCACCGGCGGCCAGCGCGATTTGATGGAAATCGAGCGCAATATATTGGGGTAAAAGGGCCGGGCTAAGCCACAGCGCTGCGGCGGCAACAGCCAATGGGATTAGCCCAAAAAGGCCAAACCGGTTGAGTTCGTGTGCTTGTTTATTTCGCGCCATTTATGCCCCCGCCATATCGCTCAGGCATGCTAACCGAAAAATGTCATTTACGGAATGCGACGCTAGCCAACCAACCCGCCAGCAAAGATATTATGACGCAAAAAATGCCGTAGGAGATCGGGCGCTCAAACGCGAAATCATAGATCCGGCGTTCAAGCCCGACGCGATTTACCCCTAGCTCGGCTTGATCGGACGAAAGCAATTCGCCATTGCGAAAGAGATAAACCGAAACCGTATATTCACCCACGGGCGTGTTCGCCGGAAGGCGTGCATTGATTGTGAATAGGGCACCTTTAGAGAATGCGATGCCGTCAATGCGGGCTTCGTAGAGGCCAAGGGCTTTGGCTTCGGTTAAAAACGCTTCGCGATAAAGTACGGTTTTGTCAATTTCATCTTTGTGATCTGACTGGGTATGAATTTCGATATCAAGAAAATCTGCACCAAGACGATATTGATCTTGGAGAGGGAGCGGGGCGATGTCGGTTACGGGTTTTGTTGAGTTAGTTAGATAAAGACCTGGCGCACCCTCGACGAGATGGGTCTTGCCCGGAACCCATATCAAATTTGCTTTTTCGATTTCGCGAATTTGAAAACGCGCATCTGGCCCACGAATGACCGAAACAATATCGACATTGCCCGCCGGGTCATCAATGCCGGTGATTGCACCGAACAAGGTTAGCTTTGCACCTGCAAAGCCTGTATCAACCTCGACCCGATCGTCCGCGAGGCCCAATTCAATGTTCGCGGCTTTTGCGGGTGAGAGGGCAATCACCGCAAGAATTACGACCAACGCCCTCATGATACACCGTGGACGGTGAATGGGGACGATGGCGGTAGCGCCAATCCGATCAAAAGACGCGCGCAAACTGCAAGTACAATGAGTGCTAATAGCGCCCGCAGATGTTCGGCCCGTAGTTTGATGCCGGCCCGTGCGCCAAGTTGTGCGCCAATAACGCCGCCGACCATCAACAATAGACCGAGTGCGATATCAACGGTTTGGTTTGCGGCTGCATGAAGAATGGTCGTTAGTGCGGTGACAAAAACGATTTGGAATAGCGATGTGCCCACAACCACATTGGTTGGCATGTTGAGGATATAAAGCATCACCGGGACCATGATGAACCCGCCACCGACCCCCATGATTGCCGCCATCAGGCCGCCAAAAAAGCCAAACATAATTGGTGCAAGCGGGCTTATATAAAGTTGGGAAGAACGAAAACGCATAGCAAACGGCATTGCAGCCAGCCATGTCGGGCTACGTCTTTTTCGCGGTCTTGGGCGCGTGTCACGAGCCCGGATCAGGGCGCGGGTACTTTCCAGCAGCATCAATCCGCCAATCGCACCCAGAAATATGACGTAGGAAAGCGAGATCATAAGATCGATCTGGCCCGTCGCACTTAAGGCGCGGAAAATCATCACCCCAATGAAAGAGCCAACCGACCCGCCAAGCACAAGAAAACCGCCCATTTGGAAATCGACGGTTTTGCGTTTTAAGTGAGCGGTGACACCGGATACCGATGACGCAACGATTTGCGTGGTTTCAGTGCCGACGGCGATGGCGGGTGGAATACCGTAAAAAATGAGAAGCGGAGTCATTAAGAAACCGCCGCCGACGCCAAACATGCCGGACAAAAATCCGACTGCTGCGCCCATCGTCATAATCACAAAAGGATCGACGGGCATCTCCGCGATGGGGAGATAAAATTGCATGAGTGAAGCGCCGAAGGTTTAGGAACGCAAATAGTTACAGGTGTTATAGGCTCGCCCGACGCACTGGCGCAAGCAATGGACGTTGCGACAAGGTCGTTATCGCAAGGTCAAGGGGCAATCCGCGAAAGGTTTTAGCCCGTTGTTGTGTTTAGGTTCGCATTTGGATTGGTCTCGTTAGCTGACCAAGCAGCAATGCGCTGATCAATCGATGATTTCTCATCCGCAGAAAGTGATGCGGCAACACCCGCGGCCAGAGGTTCGGCAGCGGCATCACCGTTTCGCGCCGCAAGCGCATACCAGTAATAGGCTTTGCTAGCGTCCTGAATGGCCGATGTCGCGTCGCCAGTGGGGTGGTAGATCGCGCCGAGATTGTATTGCGAATCGACCAGACCGTAATTGGCGGCGCGCTCGAACCACGCAATAGCTTCTTGGCTGTCAGCCGGGCCACCGTCGCCGCGAGCGGTCATGACACCAATGCGGTGCATCGCCAAAACATTGCCGCCATTGGCAGCGCGGCGGAACCATACGCGCGCTTGACCGAGGTCTTGATCGATCCCTTGGCCACTTTTGAACAACTCGCCAAGCTGTAGTTGCGCAGGTGGAAAGCCGAGTGCAGCCGCGTCTTGAAGAAGCGAAATTGCGGTCGCCGCGCTGGTTTCGTCTTCTGCGGCACTAAGGGCTGACATCGCCTCAAGATAAACAGACTGCGGATCAATAGCCGGTGCGGCAGGCACGGAAACAAGCTCGTCAGTGCCAGTGTTCTCGCCAGCAGTCGAAGGTGTGGCCGCGGGCGTCGAAATGGTTGCCGTTTGCGGGTCAGTATTCGGTTTAAGGATGAAGTCTTTCATCAAAAAGATGAGGGCCGCGACGGCCAAAACGATTGCGACACCCAGGGCAATGGTCACGGGTTTTGACGAAGCATTGGCTTGCAAAGATTCGAGCGCTGCACGGTCGTTATTCCGGCTTTCCTGTTCAGCTTCAGTGCTGTCGGGTGTTTCAGCGGTTGCGGCGAGCGGTTGCGGTTCTGTCTCGACTGCGTTGTCTTCAGCCTCACCTTTTTTGCGCGAAAGGCGGCTGCGGGCAGAAGAGAGCGCGGCTGTCAGTTTTGAAAAACGCCCGCCTGATGCATTTTCGGTTTCGTCTGAAGCTACAGTTTCCTGAGCGGCACGGCGGTCACGTGCTTTTCGCTCGCGCGCTTCAAATGCGGCTTCGACGGCTGCCGCACCTTCAAAAACATCTGCTGCTGCTTCGGCGCGTTCCTCGGTTTTTCCCTCTTGCTGGGCGCGTTTTTGGCGTGCGCGCGCCGCGAGAATGGCGCGCTGCTTTGCGGTTAGGTGGGCTAGGGACGGACGTTTATCTGTGGCGGTTGCCCTTGCCGCGTTGGCTTCTTTTGCCCGAAGTCGTGCGGCTTTCAAATAGTCGTCTTTGTTCTTTGGTGGTCCAGCGCTCTCATCGGTCGTGGCGGGTTTGCCTACGATTCCAGCATCGAGGGAGGCAGTGTTGGGCGCTTGCTCATCGTCATCATCATCGGTCGTGGACGCTTCTGTTGTGTCGCTATCGTCGGGGTCGTCGCCTACGATGTCTTCGATTTCGTCGTCCGTGTCTTTGTTGCCAAAGCCATCTCCGGTGAGGGCGTCGCGGACTTCGGCGAGCAAGGCACGAGCGCTGCCGGCTTCCTCGGGTTCAGTTTCAAGATCAGCGTCGGCGACATCATCTTCGATGGTGATGTCATCGTTGGTCTCGGCGGCCGCCTCGGTTTCATCATCCAGTTCGAAGCTGATATCTTCTATTGCAGTGGCTTCGTCGTCTTCATCAATTGAATCATGTGCTGCTTCAGGTGCGTTTTCGTCTGCATTCGCCGGTCCAGCCTCAGCCTCCACATCCGGTGTGTCGGAGAACGCAAACGGATCATCTTCCGGTTCGTCATCGAGGTCGAGCGCGGCCACGGCTTCTTCTATGTCGTCAATCGCCCCATCAACGTCATCGTCACTGAGTTCAGATGTTGTTTCTTCGCCGCTTTCAGCAGCGTCGCTTTCGGCTTCGGGTTCCGGCTCAGCGAGTGCAGAAGCGATATCATCGGAAACATCGGATTCGAGTTCAAAGTCGTCATCAAAGGATGCGACTGTTTCTTCGAAGTCGTCGATTGACGTGGCGTCGTCGGTTTCGACCGCGGTGCGATCAATCTCTTCGAATCGCGCATTCATATCTTCGAGAGAGCGTTGTAACTCTTCGATGCGGGCTTCAGTTTCTTTGCGCGCATTTTCCAACAACGCTTCGACGTCGGCGTTGTCAGCGTCGTTATCGTCTTCGGCCAATAGTTGAGTACGAACTTCGGCAATCGTCTCGGCAACTTTTTGTACGCCGTCTGAACTGCGCTTTTCTGCGGCTTCAATCTGGCTCGATAGTTTAACGATTGTGTTTTCGAGCGAGCGAATTTGATCGCCGCCGCGTTTGATCTCGTCACCCAGAACCCGCAAGCGCGCGCCAGTGCGTTCAACAAATTCCGGATCTGTAGAATCGGCAGCTGCATCTTTGAGCTGCGTCGCTTCGGTGGCAATTCGCTCAGCATTCGCGACGCGCCCGGCGAGGTCTTCGATTGCCGATTTCAGTGAACCGACATCGTTTTGCTCGGTTGGCTCGCCGACTTTATCAACGCGCGCCGCAAATTCTTGTAGTTGCTGTTCGGCGGAATCCAAACGGGTGAGGGTTGTCTTGTGTGCATTGCTGAACTGGACGGCAACCTGAGCGACGGCTTTTTCAAGCGCTTTCAGGGCATCAATGCGGTTGCGGTCGCCCGTGGCGCGCTCAACGCGTTCAATGCGGGTTAGGACATCTTCGTAAGATCCTTCGGCGGGTTTTACGCGTTCGAGTCGTTGGACGCGGTCAACAAAGCCGCCAACATTGCGCGACAGGTCGGTGACCATTTTGGTGTTGCGGTTTTCCGCTTCGACAACCCGATTGCGCAGATGTTCAATCGCGGTGACCAAATCGCGCAGTTTCAGCCCCTCGACTTCACCGTCAGAAATTTCACTATCATCTTGGCCGTGGCTATAGATTCTTCGGTTTAGCCATTCGCCAACGGTCATGCCTTCGCGCCGCGCCGCTTCTTTGGCGGTCTCCCGCGCATCGCGTTCTATGCCTTTGACGCTCCAGGGCGCGTTGGATTTCATGTCGTATCACCGTAATTCGCTGGGGCGAATTCCCCGTATTTCGTCCAAAATCGGCGCGTAAAGCACCAAGGCGAACATTTCACTGGTAAGCTGCTTCGCAAAAGGCGCAAACCCTTAATGAGCAAGGAAAAAGCCCTATTGATTAATGAAAGCTTAACGCTGATTCGGAGCCGATTGCAGGTCATAAACATCCCCACTGTCATCTGTGCTTTAACCTGATCGCGGGGATGTCTACATTACTGATCAAATCAAGACCCCACTGACGGAGTATCCGACTATGACGACCTATAATGCCCCCTTGAAAGATATGCAGTTTGTTCTCAACGACGTCCTGCAACTGTCTAAATATTCTAACCTTCCCAGTTTCTCCGAGGCCTCTGAGGATGTGATCGAGGCGATCCTTGAGGAAGGAGCCAAGATGACATCGAATGTGCTGCATCCGATCAATTTGAGCGGCGATCAGGAGGGGTGTACCCGACACGAGGACGGTTCAGTGACCACGCCGAAGGGCTTTAAAGAAGCCTACGAGATTTATAAACAAGGCGGATGGCAGGGCCTATCGTTTGATCCGGAGTATGGCGGGCAAGGGTTGCCTTATGTATTGGCGGTGGCTGTCAGTGAAATGGTATCTGCGTCCAACATGGCGTTCGGTATGTATGGCGGTCTGGCGCGCGGCGCGGCTGATGCGATCCACGCCCACGGCACCGACGAGCAAAAACAAACCTATTTGCCGAACATGATTTCCGGTGAGTGGGGCGGCACCATGAACCTGACCGAGCCGCATTGCGGCACCGATTTGGGGTTATTGCGGACGAAAGCCGTTCCAAATGGCGATGGCAGCTATAAAATCTCAGGCACCAAAATTTTCATCTCCGCCGGTGAACACGATTTGACCGACAATATCATTCACCTCGTGCTTGCGCGGATCGAAGGCGCACCAGATGGCGTCAAAGGAATTTCACTCTTTATCGTGCCAAAATTCATTCTCAATGAAGATGGCTCGAATGGCGACCGCAATGGCGTGACCTGCGGCTCTATCGAAGAAAAAATGGGTATCCACGGCAATGCGACCTGCGTGCTCAATTATGATGATGCGACCGGTTATTTACTTGGTGAGGAAAACAAAGGCCTGCGCGCCATGTTCACCATGATGAACGAAGCGCGCCTAGGCGTCGGTATGCAAGGCATGGCGATTTCTGAGGTGGCGTATCAAAACGGCGCTGCCTACGCCAAAGACCGGCTTCAAGGTCGTGCGCTAACCGGCCCAGCGGAACCAGAAAAGCCAGCCGACCCGATTATTGTTCACCCCGATGTGCGACGTATGCTGATGGACCAGCGAGCATTCACGGAGGGCGCGCGCGCATGGATGTATTGGTCGGCGCTTTATGGTGACCTTCATAAGCATTCGGAAGATGAAGCCACCCGCCAAAAAGCCGATGATTATATGGGGCTGATGACGCCAATCCTTAAGTCATATCTGACGGAAAAAGGGTATTGGCACGCCACCAACGCCCAACAGATATTGGGTGGACATGGCTATATCGCCGAGTGGGGCATGGAGCAATTTGTGCGCGATGCGCGGATTGCCATGATTTATGAGGGTGCGAACGGCATTCAAGCACTTGATTTGGTTGGCCGGAAACTCATGAAAGATGGTGGGCGTGCATGGCAGACCTATTTTGCGGAAATTGATCAGTTCATTTCCGACAATCAGGGTAATGACGAATTAAAGCCATTCCTTGATGGGTTGGAAAAAGCGAAAACACAGACATTGGAAGGTACCCAGTGGTTTGGCGCGAATGCGATGACCAACTTTAATAATGCTGGTGCAAGTTCCATGGATTATCTGTCACTATTTGCTTTGACCTGTCTTGCTTACTCATGGGCGATGATGGCCAAAGTTGCGATTGAGAAAAAAGATTCTGGCGATGATTTCTATAAGAATAAACTCATCACTGGCCGCTATTTTGTCGAACGCGTGTTGCCTGAAACCGGTATGCACCTTGAAAAAATAAAGACAGGCGCAGATGCGATGATGGCATTGCCAGAAGAAGCGTTTTAAATTTCGTTTTATCCAAACAAAGTGGCGCGAGGGGAAACTCTCGCGCCTTTTTATTTCTCTAATACCGCAAGCTGATTGCAGCCCATTTGAAACGATTGGTAATGCGAGAGTTTAAGACCGAATTCGCTCGCAAAAATTTCACATCGTTTGCGATTGAAAATTACGATGTGATCATCTGCGGCGGCTTTGCTAAAAAGCCCAAGCATCGCACCGATACGGTGAACGACGTCATTGCCAAAGGGGGTTGGGGTCGTAAGCACGATCCGGCCACCGGGCTTCAATGCGCGCGATAGGCCGTCACCGAGAAGTCGCAAATTAAAAATATGTTCGATCAATGCCGACATGACGATCGTGTCGAATTGATTTTCAAATGGCAGCGGATCTTGGTCGATGTTGAGTGCTACAAATTGTGCATGGGGTTTTTGAATACGTGCATCGGCTATTGCATCGGCGCTGATATCAACACCGGTATAGCTTGTGATTTTGTCGGCAACCAGGTGGCCCAACTGGCCGCGCTGGCACCCTATGTCCAATAATTCACCGCGTATGAACGGTTTTATTCGGGACAGTCTTGCTTCTGACAGGTGTTTCGACAGTAGGCCCATGACTAAGATACGCTTTTTATTGGTGAATATGTCGTAACAACGCAAAACTACAGTGAAATCAGTTTGAGCAAGAGACCGGTTCATGCTTAAAAAAAGGTTACACCACAGCGGGGTATTCCCTGATCCCCTGTATTTTCAAGACTAAAGACGCCAAGTTATAGACGCCAGACTACGAGAATGATTGGGCAACAGATCCGTAGGGGCGGATCGAAGCAGAAATTCACTAGGAAGGACTATTTATGGATATGCGCCATTTGACCCTAGCACTTTTAGGGTCAGTTTCTCTTGCCGCTTGTGGGCAAGGGGCTGATGAAGCGACGACAAAGACCGCACCGGTAGAAAACACAGAGGCAGCAACGACTGAGGTTAATGCTGATGCGGTGGCGGCTGAAAGCGAACGTCTAAATCAGTGGTTTGCTGAGCGTTGGGAAGAGGAACTTGATTTCTCGCCCATGTTTAAAACCTATCTTGGCCGCAAAGACGATCAAGAATTGGTCGATGACGTAAGTGAAGCCGCAGAAGATCGCCAATTAGAGTGGCGCCGTGATGCTGTCGCTAAGATGAAGTCGAGTTTTGATTACGATTCGCTGACACCGGAAGCGCAGACATCGTATGACATTTTTGCTTACCAGCTGGACGAAGCCGAAGCTGAACATGAGTTCCGTCGTCGGCATTATGTCTTTCATCAGATGTATGGACCGCATGCGGATCTTTCAAACTTCCTGATCAATTTCCATAGTGTCGAAACAGCTGAAGATATGGATGCCTATATCACGCGTATTGGCGGAATTTCGGTTGCGCTGGAGCAGTCACTTGAACGCGCCAAAATTGCGGCATCCGAAGGGGTTCGTCCGCCACGTTTCGCGTATGATGGCGTGATCAAACAATCGCGTGCGTTGATTGATGGTGCGCCATTCGAAGGCGAGGGCGATGCGCCATTATGGGCCGACGCCAAAAGAAAAATTGATACCTTGCTCGCTGCGGGTGCCATCGACGAAGAGCAGGCGGAAACCATGCGCGGTGAAGCTCGTGAAGCGTTGGTCTCTGTTTATAAACCGACCTATGACGCTGTTATTGCGTGGTTTGAAAGTGATATCGAAAACAGCGACGAGAATGCAAAAGGTGTTGGCAGCCTTCCGCAAGGGAAAGCGTTCTACGAAGAGCGTTTGGCGCACTCAACAACCACAGACATGACCGCTGACGAAGTACATCAGCTTGGTCTTGATGAGGTTGCGCGCATCAGAACCGAAATGGAAGCGATTAAAGAAAAAGTCGGCTTTGAGGGAACGCTTCAGGAGTTCTTTGATTTCGTTCGTGAAGACGAACAGTTCTATTATCCAAATACGGATGAAGGGCGTCAGGCCTATATTGATGCGGCCGATGCAAAGCTCGCTTATATCAAGGATTTGCTGCCGGATTATTTCGGTATCCTGCCGAAAGCGGATTTGGTCGTGAAGCGCGTTGAGGCATTCCGTGAACGTGATGGCGGTGCGCAGCACTATTATCCCGGTACGCCTGATGGTTCTCGTCCCGGTATTTATTATGCGCATTTATCCGATATGGGTGCGATGCCGATCCCACAGCTCGAAGTGATTGCTTATCATGAGGGGCTTCCGGGTCACCACATGCAACTTTCCATCGCGCAAGAGCTGACCGGTGTTCCTGAGTTTCGGACGCAGGCTGGCTTTACGGCGTATTCCGAAGGATGGGGGCTCTACTCAGAGCTTCTTGCTAAGGAAATGGGTGCCTATGATGATCCGTATTCAGACTTTGGCCGCTTGACTACTGAAATTTGGCGAGCCATCCGATTGGTTCTTGATACGGGTATTCACGCTAAAGGCTGGACGCAGGAGCAAGCTGTCGATTATTTCATCGAAAATTCGCCTGCGGCTGAGGGGCAAATCCGCTCTGAGGTAATGCGTTATATTGTGATGCCAGGACAAGCGACGGCCTATAAAATTGGTATGTTGAAAATCCTAGAGCTACGGGCGGAGGCGAAAGAAGCCCTTGGCGATGATTTCGATATCAAGGGTTTCCACGATACAGTGCTGGGTGGTGGTGCGTTACCGCTATCCGTTCTTGAGCGCCGTGTTGACCGCTGGGTCGAAGACCAAAAAGCGTCGTAGCACCAAGAGCTAAATTCAGCGCCGTCAAATGGCTCGAGCTTTATCGAGGTCCGGGCGGCGCTGAAATAATTTGTCTACATACGGACATTGTGGAATGATCGTTGTGTCGTGCAACAGCGCATCTTCCACTGTCTTTTCCACTAATTTCTGAGCAATGGTACCACCGCGCGCTTCGGGCGGCACAAAGGTGTGGTGAACGTTGATTATATTCTTCCGGACTTTGTCATAGGTCAGTTCCGCTGTACCGCCTTTAACCGTTACAAAATATCGTCCGCCCCGGTCGTGTTCCTCGTGTTTGATGTCCAAATGTTCACTCATGATCCGACCTCCGATTAACCGTTGATTAGTAACTTGTGCACAGAATTTAGCGTGCAGGCGGGAAACAATACGGCACCAATATAGTTGCCGCGGATGGTGAAGTCTATTGTCGAGTTTCCTGTAAGGCCATGAAAATAAATGGTAATTTAGATTTTTCATGGAACGCAATATGATCTTCGCTGTTTCCGATTTCTTAGATGTAGCAAAAACGGAGACGAAAATGCGTAAGTCTACTTACCTGTTTGTAGCATTAGACACTAAAGGCAAAACATTGCGCCGGTGTTCACAGCGTTGTGATGGTATTGCCGCTCATGAACGGACTCAAGGCCTGCTGACGTCTACGCCACATGCGGCGGCCGTCTATGGATATGAGCGTCGCGGCCATCAGGTGCATTCCGCTTATCGTACTTAATCAGGCGGCGTTTCTTGCGCGCTTGCTAGCTAGGGATGGCTCAAATATCTCTTCTGCTAGCCATTGCACCACAGGAACACAAACACCGTCGCCGATGAGTTTAAGTGCGGCGGTGTTGTTCGCAGGAAGGCGGTATTCCTCTGGCAAACCCATGAGCCGTGCGGATTCTATTGGCGACATAAGACGTGAGCGGACAGTGCCGTTTTCAACGGCAAATATTAGCTGTCGCGAAGACCCACCTGCAGGTGTTCTTAAACACCCGGCAAGGCCATCAAACCGGGCTTCAACACGCTGAACAGATCGTCCATTTTCGGTGCGGGTGCGCCGAAAGGCCGTTCCGGCTCGACGTGCACCATTTCTTATTAGCGCGTTGACGCGTTCACGCTGAGATGCGCTCATCATATTGAGAAGATGTTCTGTCTGGGCTTGTGAGTGCCAATTGTCGGCGTCCCAATCGACAAGATCGGAAAGACGCTGTTGGCGCAAAGGCGTCGGCGTTTTCGCGAGCCATACCCACTGCATGCGTGCCTGTGGCGATAGATATTCAAGCGCGCTGATCATTGCGGGAGGCGCGAGTGCTTGCGATGGGGGCGTGTCACTTAATGGTGGTGTCACCTCGTCGGCAAAGCCAAGAATAAATAAACGTGGGCGTGATTGTGGGGTAAAAGATTTTGCGTCGAGCACACAGGCCGTCGTGCGATATCCGTTCTGGGTCATACATTCGATGACTGTCGCAAAGTCATGGCCATTATTTGAGGTCAGTAAGCCGGTAACATTTTCGATTGCGATGATTTTTGGGGCGCGGGCACTGGCAATTAATTCTTCGATACGTGACCAGAACGGAAAGAACATGCCGCTACGTGCCGCATGAATACCGCCACGCTCGCCGGCCAATGATAAATCCTGACACGGAAAAGACGCCCAAATCAAATCAACCGGATCAGCGGGTAAATCACGAGTGGAAAGATCGTTGATGTCGCCTTCAATTAGATCTTTGTTTCCAAAATTCTCGCGATAGGCCGCGCATTTTTGCGTATCGATATCATTTGCAAAAAGGCAACGCCACTGATCGCCAAGGCCGATGCGTGCCATGCCGCCGCCGGCAAAAAATTCGAGAAATGTTCGTTGGCTATTCATGGCCAAAATTGATTCCGTTCAGTTCGCTTTCAGCCAATAACCACATAGTGATTTCATAACAGCGGCAATGCTTGTTGAGGATATTGCCGCAATCTAGCCATAATCATCCGCATACGCATGGGGTTCGCCATATTTGCGTCACGATTGCCGTGTTTCCGCCGTAATTCAAGCGATTTCTCGCATTTGTGTAGTCCCGTTTACATTGACCTAATGTTAAACCTGCCGCACATTGGGGTGGGCGCTAAGGGGGCCTCGCATCATTCTATAGGAGAGGCGAATGCCCTTGATGGAAACAATAACAATACTGGCGGATTTCCCGCGAAGGCGGGTTAAGCTAGTTTCTAAATTGGCGGCGATAGCCGTTACAGCCGCATTTAGTTCTGTTTCGTTCGTTGCTCCTGCCAATGCTGCAGGAACCTTTGTTAGTTCTATGGCTGTTTTAGCGGCACCGTCAGATATGATTGTGACGCTTGCTGATGCTCAGGATCGCTCTGGGCGTCGTGGGGGCGGCGATCGCAAGGCGGATCGGTCGAATAATCGTCGGGATGATCGCGGTGCACGGCGGAGTAATAACGCACGGGACGGCGCACGCCAGCGAAATCGCGAGTCACGTCGCGCGGATCGTCCACGCAATCAAGAACGCCGAAATGCGCAAAACCGCGAACAACGGCGCGATGCGCGAAACAATAACGAGCGTCGTCGCAACGCACAAAATGACGGTCAGAACCGTCGTAAAGCCCAGCAAAATGATCGACGGGAACGTCGGGCACAGGGGGCTGACCAACGTCGGGAAACCCGTAGGGCCGAACGCCGTGCTGACCGCAGAGATGCCCGCCGTGAAGCGCGACGCGAAGATCGCCGTGCTGATCGTCGAGATCGCCGCGAAGCTTATCGTGACGGTCGTCGGGATCAGCGCCAGATAGACCGCGGTAAACGACGCGAGGCCTATCGTGATGGCCGCAGAGACCAACGACGGAACTATCGCGACCGTAGAAATGATCGTTACGCACATGACCGCCGGTACCGCCGGGCCGATGGTCGGCGCTATCGCTCTGGTCACTATAAACATCCCAGAGTTCGCTATGGCGGACGGTATTATGGCCACGGGCACGGACCGCGCCGTGGGCATGGATATTGGTGTTCAAGCCACTCAATCTTCCACTATTACAAGGGCTATGACCCGTTTGGTTGGGCCTATGCCAGCTTTGGATGGAATTTATATTCCAGCGCTTATGTGCGCGATTGCGATGTAGTTTCTCAAACCTTCTATCGTCGTGGCCGCCGCTACGAAGAAGTCGCGCTGTTGTGTTATGATAGTTGGGGTTATGGCTATATCAAACCAGGCAGCCGCCGAGTTTATCGCGATTATTGAGCGTAACCACAACAGGTTCCAATCGGAGGGGTGTCGTTCTCGGCACCCTTTCTTTTTGTTTTGAAACGGCTTTCCGCCAACAGATCCATTGACCAAAGTACCCGACTCTGTGGAGAAGTAAGCGTTAATCGCCAGTTTTTGCGTGTCATATGAAATCTTTACTCAGGGCCAAGTCGCATCTGCTTGCCGCTGCATTACTCGCAGCGCCATTTGTTATGGGTAATGCGTTTGCTGCTGGTGGTATCGGGCTTGAGGATGTGCAGGTTGGTGAACGCGATCTGCAAACCCGCATCGCGCTTATCTGTGAGGGGCCGTGCAGTATTGAAAAACGTGCCGATCAACAGTTTTTCTTGCGCGGTGTTTCCTCTGATATGTCGCTTGACCTGACGGATCGTAGCAAAAACCTTGACGGTTTTGAGCTGATCCCCGAAATCTCGGGCAGCCTCATGAGCGTCAATCCTGCGCGATTGATTGAATACGCAAATGCGAAACCGTGCGTTATTTCAGAACGTGCTGCGACATGTATTGATCTATTCTTTGCCGATGCAAAACCGCGCTCAGCGCAGATAGCGACGCCGGTGTTAAATGCTTCGGTGCCGAGTGTTGAAAAGCCGGTTTTGCGTGAAAGTGCGCCCGAGCGGTTGTCGCGCTTTTCTGCGTTGGCCCCGCCAGAGCGTCTGACGCCGCCGACAGGTGCACGTCTCGCGAGTGTGCAACCCGTTCAACAGCCGCCGGTGCCTGCGCTGCGTGAGCAGCAGGTAGTTTCTCGTCCATTACAGGCGCAAGCCGCTCACCGTCAGCTGCAGACAACACCACGAGCGCCCGCGCAACCCTTTAACTATACCGACAGGGTCAAAGCCCTTTTGGGTAAGAACCTGTCGCAGGGATATTGCGCGTCCGCTAAGGCTAGCCTTCAGAGCGACGCATGGGCGCTCGAATCCATGGTTGATGTGGGTTTGTGTGAGGCTGCTGCGGGCAACGCCGAACTCGCCGAGACAATGCTGTCGCGGTTGTTGGAGTATACGCCTGACAATTATGAGGCCCATGTGGGCCGCGCGTTGATTGCGTTACAGGCTGGCGAGAAAAGCATTGCACGGCGCTATTTCCAAGACGCGCTTGATGCGCCGCCCCCAATTGAAGAATCGACCCGTATTGTCGAAGCAATGCGCGCACTTTAGGCGTATTTCCTGCAAATTAGAGGCGGGGGTAGCCTTCCAAAGCTTGACGTTGCTATGGGGCGCTCTTAGCGTCCGCGCAAATTTCAAATGGCTTTGACGAATTGGCGCGAAAACAATGACCACGCAGAAAAAGAAGCAATCCTTTCAGGGGTTAATCCTCACGCTCCAACAATATTGGGCGGATCAGGGCTGCGTTATTTTGCAACCCTATGACAAAGAAGTTGGCGCGGGGACGTTTCACCCGGCGACGACATTGCGTTCTTTGGGGCCAAAGCCATGGAAGGCAGCCTATGTTCAACCATGCCGCCGTCCGACCGATGGCCGCTTTGGATCGAACCCAAATCGCTTCCAGCATTATTACCAGTTTCAGGTGGTGCTTAAGCCGTCACCGGACAATATACAGGAGCTATATCTAGCGTCGCTTGATGCGATTGGGGTTGATCGTTCCGTACACGACATTCGTTTCGTTGAGGATGATTGGGAAAGCCCAACCCTGGGCGCATGGGGCCTTGGGTGGGAAGTCTGGTGCGACGGTATGGAAGTCACCCAGTTCACGTATTTTCAGCAAGTCGGCGGGGTCGATTGCAAGCCCGTAACCGGGGAGATTACCTATGGGCTGGAGCGCCTTGCGATGTATGTGCAGGGTGTCGATAATGGTTACGACCTCGACTTTAACGGTGCCGAAGGCGACGATGCGGTTACCTATGGTGACGTGTTTCATCAGCAGGAAGTTGAGTTTTCAAAGTATAATTTTGATCTCGCAGACACTGATGTATTGCTTGATCAGTTCCGCGAAGCAGAAGCCGCGTGCCTTAGTGTGATTAAAGCGGGTGAGGCGGCTGGGACGTCTTTTGCGCTTCCGGCCTATGATCATTGTATTGCCGCAAGCCATTTATTCAATTTGCTTGACGCGCGCGGCGTTATTTCCGCGACAGAGCGGCAGTCCTATATTCTTCGTGTGCGGACCTTGTCAAAGGCTTGTTGCGAGGCGTGGTTAAAAAGCCCGCAGGGCCGAAGTGCCGGTGCGGGGATCGTCGATTACGCGGAGGCATAATGGTCAGTTTGCCGCTTGAAGGCGGATGTCAGTGTGGGGCATTGCGCTATGAATTAGCGGCAGCGCCCCTGATGATTTACGCCTGTCATTGCACTAACTGCCAAAAACAAACCGGTAGTGCATTTGTTCTATCGGCGACCGTGCCAGAAGCTGCGTTTTCTTTTAATCGCGGTACGGCATCAAAAACCGAATGGACATCCGATGCGGGAAATAAGCGCTTTGGTTATTTCTGCAATGATTGCGGCAGCCGCATTGCCAATGGTCAAAGTCCATCAATTGGTATTTTAAGCCTGCGAGCGGGGACATTCGATGACACTAGCTGGGTTCGCCCTGCTGGTCATATTTGGGTGAAAAGCGCCCAAAACTGGTTCAAGTTTGCTGCTGATGATCTTTTGTCGGACGAGCAGCCTACGGACTACAGCCCTTTTATGACGCGGTTCCAGAGCTTTGGCCTATTCGCTAAATAGCCGAATTTACGCTCCATTGCTCGCTTATCGCGAAACACCGTATAATCCGCCCTCAACATAAAAGGGAGGGTCAACATGCCCAGAGTTTTAGGTTTGAATCTCGTTGGTGTTTTGGTCGCAACGCTTGCGTTCTGGATGGTTGGGTTCGTTTGGTATGGGTTGGTGTTTGCCGAAATTTGGATGGAGGCAAACGGCGTTACGGCTGAAACCGCTGGGGCCGGCGGTAGTCTTTATATGCTTGGGGGCTTCGTCATTACACTGATGCAAGTTATCGGCATTGGCTTGGTGCTGAAGTGGAAAGGTGTCGCCACCATGGGGGCTGCCGTGATGACGGCCGTTATCTTGTGGTTCTTTCTCGCGCTCCCCTTTGCGAATTATGCATATCTCTATAGTCCTGCGCACAACACGACCTTGTTGCTGATTGATGCATCGCATTTACTCGTCGGATGGGTTGTATCGGCGGTGGTGTTGTCCTTGATTAAATAGGGGCGAACGCCCATCATTGATGGAGACAGGGCGGCGTTTGCGCCGCCCGTTTTTTTTTTATGGAGTGCTGCATGGCGTTGACTGCGCCAAAAAGAACCAAACCAAAAACCAAGCGGCGCAAGAAAAAAGCGACTGCGAAAAACAAAGTTGCGCGCGGGTTTCGGCTTGCGGGGTTTGTGCTGTTCGGGCTGGTGCTTGGGTCGGTTGTTTGGGCGGGGCTTTATCGGGTTGCGCCGCCGCCGGGGACGATCTTGATGCTTCAGCGCAAGATGAGCGGCGACGTAATTATCCATCCTTGGGTGCCGCTCGACGAGATTTCGCCGCATCTGGTGACGGCGGTAATCGCTGCTGAAGACACGCGGTTTTGCCTTCATAATGGCATTGACCTAGAGGCCATTGATAAAGCGCTGATTGAGAAAAAGAACGGTCGCAAGCTGCGCGGTGCATCGACCATTTCGCAACAGACCGCGAAGAACGCTTTTTTCTGGAACGGCGGCGGTTGGGTTAGAAAAGGCGGCGAGGCGTGGATGACCGTCGTCATCGAAAGCCTATGGCCGAAACGCCGTATTATGGAAGTTTATCTGAACGTGGCCGAATGGGGTGATGGACATTTCGGAGCCGAGGCAGCTGCGCGTGCGCGCTTCGGCAAAAGCGCACGTGACCTGACCCGTCAAGAGGCGGCATTGCTTGCTAGCGTTTTGCCGAACCCTCATAAATGGCGCGTTGATCCGCCGGGGCCTTATGTTCGTGGCCGGGCAGGAACAATTCGCGCACGAATGAATAACGTGCGCCGCGACGGGCTCGATCACTGCGTTTTGCGTTAACAGGAGTTTTTATGCCCAACGCTTATATCCAATTAGCGATTGCCATTGTTGCTGAAGTTATTGGCACGAGTGCCCTTAAAGCGTCGGACAATTTTACGAACCTGATTCCGTCACTTTTGGTTGTTACCGGTTACGGCATCTCATTTTATCTTTTGGCGAATGTCGTCAAGGAGATTCCAGTTGGTATCACCTATGCGATATGGTCTGGCGCTGGCATCGTGTTAGTGGCACTGATCAGCATTGTTCTTTATCGTCAGATACCAGACCTTGCGGCGTGGTTGGGCATGGCCTTGATCATCGCCGGTATTATGGTGATGAATCTGTTTTCGAATATGAGTGGGCATTAAATGGCGAATACGACCTCCGAACGACACACTGACATCCTGAACGGGTATAAAGATGGTGGATCACGCTTTAATGATTGGTCGCGCGAAAAGCTGGGCGACTTTACCCTGACTGATTGGTCGTGGGGGGCGCTTAATTTGTTGTGGGATATTGATGACCGGTTTGTCATGCCCGATGGCGTGATGTTTGGGGGCCATATTGCGTCAGTGGCCGATCATGTGGCGGGTCTGACGGCGATGACAGTTCTGAGCGACAATAAAGAGCGATTTCGGACGTCCCGGCTTGAGACCAACTTTTTCCGCCCCCTCATGATGCCGCTGGCCAAGATTGCGGGGCGGGTGACCAATGCGTCCAAGACCCTGATCCACGTCGAGGCGGACTTTCTTAATGCAGAGGACAAACTGGCCGTTCGCATCAATGCGGTGCAGGTTCGGCGGATGACCGGCTAAAGCCGCTTGCTCATAGGGCCAAGCCCCACTAGAAACCGGCCCCATGCCAGAACTTCTTTTAGAAATCTTCTCCGAAGAGATCCCCGCCCGAATGCAGCCCCGCGCTGCTGCTGATCTTGAGCGCGCCGTCAACAAGGCGCTCATTGATGCTGGATATCTGCCCGAAGGGGTAAAAGCGTTCTCTGGCCCGCGCCGCCTGACGGTGGTCGCAACCGGTCTGCCGGCGCGTCAGCCCGACCGGCGCGAAGAGAAAAAAGGCCCGCGCGTTGGCGCGCCTGATCGCGCGGTGGAGGGGTTCTTGAAATCTGCGGGCCTAACCTCGCTTGATGAATGCGAGCAACGCGAAGACAAAAAGGGTGCCTATTGGGTCGCGGTGATTGATCAAAAGGGCCGCGAGACCGCCAGTTTTATTGCTGATCTGATCCCTGAAATTGTGAGCGGCTTTTCGTGGCCAAAGTCCATGCGTTGGGGTGATGGCGATCTACGCTGGGTGCGACCGATCCATTCGATCCTATGCGTGTTTGACGGCGAGGTCGTACCGTTTGAGATCGACGGCATTGCCGCCGGCGACAAATCTGACGGCCACCGTTTTATGGGCAAAGGCGAGATCACGGCACGGTCATTTGAGGCATATGCCGGTGCGCTGCGCGACGGCAAGGTGATCCTTGATGCCGAAGAGCGGAAAGAGCTAATCGCTCGCGATGCTGAAACCTTATGCAACGCGCAAGGATTAGCACTCGTTGAGGATGCGGGACTGTTGGCCGAGGTAACGGGGCTGGCGGAATGGCCGATCGTGATGATGGGCACCTATGACGAGAAATTCCTCGCGCTGCCCGATGAAGTGTTGACCGCATCCATGCGCGGGCATCAGAAATATTTCTCGGTCAGCAATCCAAAGACCGGACGGCTCGCGAACAAATTTGTCTATGTGGCCAATCTCGAAGCGCCCGATGGCGGCGCGGCCATGCGCACCGGCTATGAGCGGGTTTTGACTGCGCGGTTGTCCGATGGCTGGTATCTTTATAACCAGGATCTCGGCACGAAACTCGCCGACCGGATCGACGATCTCGACAAGGTTACATTCTTTGAAGGGCTTGGCTCTGTGGGTGACAAAGCCCGCCGGATTGCGGCCCTCGCGCGCGAGATTGCGCCTACGGTCGGCGCGGACCCCGATGTGGCCGAACGCGCAGCGAAGCTGGCCAAGGCCGATTTGGTCACGGGTATGGTCTATGAATTCCCTGAGCTACAGGGCGTGATGGGCCGTTATTATGCGATAGAGCAGGGCGAAAGCGCCGACATCGCTGATGCGATCCGCGATCATTACAAGCCAGCCGGCCAAGATGATGACGTGCCCACCAACCCGGTTTCCGTGGCCGTGGCGCTTGCCGATAAAATTGATACGCTTACGGCCTTTTGGGCGATTGACCAAAAGCCAACAGGCTCGAAAGACCCATTCGCACTGCGCCGCGCCGCATTGGGCGTGATCCAGCTGATCGAAGAAAACACAGTTCGCATAGAGTTGATGCTGCTGGTGAAAGAGGCAATCAGCGGTTTGGGCGCGATCGCAAAGGAAGGTGGATTCGGCGAGAACCTCGTTTCTTTCTTCCATGACCGCCTTAAAGTCTATCTAAAGGACAAAGGCCACAAGCACGATGCGATTGATGCCGTATTGGTCACCGCCGATGGCGTGCTTGCGGATGATTTCGTATTGGTCGCGTCAAAGCTTTCTGCATTGGAAGCATTTCTCAAAACTGATGATGGGGCGAACCTCGCAGCCGCCTATAAACGCGCAGCGAATATTCTGAAGGCGGAAGAAAAGAAAGACAAAAAACCCGCCGATCCGAATGGTGTAGAGGAAAACCGCCTCGCGGAAGCCGAAGAAAAAGCGCTCTTTAATGCGCTGAAAGACGCGGAAACCAAAACCGAAAAAGCGGTCGCCGCAGAGGACTTTGAAGCCGCGATGACAGCACTTAGCGGCCTGCGCGGCCCGCTTGATGCGTTCTTTGAAAAGGTCACGGTCAATGCGGACGATGCGGACCTTCGCGCCAATCGCCTATCGCTATTGGCGCGCTTCCGCGCTGCAACCTCAAGCCTCTCCGATTTCTCAAAACTAGAGGGCTAACACACGCAAGTATAGCTGCAGCGTTATCTTGCAGAATTTGATTTTCGTTACAATAATCGCTCCGCCGTCGGCGTTGAGGATAAGGCTCGCGGTGACAACCTTTTCGGGGTATCGTTGGAAAGCGACTAAACTACCGGGCCTCGTCAGTAAACAACAGCTAAGGCAATTAGAAATGTCACGTCTGGATTTGCTAGAAATGGGTATCTATACAATTCCCGATGTTGCGGAGCTTGTCGAAGCTACACAAGAAGATGTTCGTATATGGGTTGAAGGTAAAAAAAACAGACAAGACCCCGTCATCACAAATCAGCTTGGTCGTGTTGGCGGGAAAACTGCGGTTAGTTTTGCAAATCTGATGGAGCTTAGGTTTATTGCGCGCTTTTCTAACGCAGGAGTACGCTTGAATGAAATTCGGAACATAATGGATGAAGCAAAGGAACTATTGGATCATCCGCATCCGTTTGCAACTCGTTCAGTATTCAAAACAGACGGTCGAAAAATTGTTGCGGAGCTTGCTAGAAAAAACGGCCTAAATTTGATCTATGATCTGCGGTCTACGAATTACGAGATGCCATCTGTTGTAATGAAGTCCTTTAAAGAGAACGTTATATTTGATCCGGATGGAGAAGCTATACAATGGACTCCGAGGCCGGACATTGCGCCTAATGTAATTGTGCATCCGTGCATCGCTTTCGGGCACCCCGTATTAAAACGTAGTCAAATACCAACCGAAACTTTGGCTAAGTCTGTAAAGGTCGAAGGCAATATTGGGTTCGTTGCGGATATCTATGACATTTCTGAACGATATGTCAGAGAAGCTGTGAAGTTTGAGGCTAGCTTAGAGAAAGCCGCTTGAAAGTTGTATTTGATCAGAATGTTCCTATCGGCATGGTGAGAGTCCTAAGAGGCTTCGCTAACGAACGTCAATTTCGCAAAATTTCCGGCCATTTCGACATTAAAGCGGCGGATGATTACGCACCAAAACCCGGTGATTTGGATTATCGTCCAAACGACGACACACCTTGGTTACAGCGATTTGCTGACGATGGCGGCAAGGTAGTAATATCGGGTGATGTAAACATGCGACACCGGCCCCACGAACGGCTCGCTCTAATAGAGCACGGATTTATTGTCATATTCTTTGAGGCGCAATGGTCGGAGTGGAAGTTCTGGCGCAAGTGTGCACTCCTGGTTCTCTGGTGGCCCGAAATCGCAACGAAAGTTAAACGAACTAAGGCGAAAAAATCCTTTTTCGTTGTGCCGGCTAAATGGACAGTGGACGGAAAACTCCGGACCATTCCCAACAAAGACCCGAAGCTGTTAAAGATTGAACGGCGCAGAGCTGTGGAGCGCAGTAAGAAGAAAAAAACGAAAGTGGCCGCAAAGTGCGGTGATGGCCCTTTGTTCGAATATGCGGATAAAGCAACACGGAAACGGAAACGAAAGAAAGATGCCAAGAAAAAAGATAATAAGAAGCGCCCATCTGCACGAAAGCGAGTTGATTCCGGTAAATCACGCCAGTTAATAAAGAAGACATAAGAGATTGAGGTGGATCAGGAAAGCGATGAGCCCGCCGATTCTATCATGGAACGGCTCGGCTCAACATCGTCTAAGCAGTACAGGGATGAGAGGCAATGAAAGACGACGAATTGCGCGAAGTGATTATCACGATGTTTAGTGGCGGGGTCGTAAATACGAAGGCAATCGAAGCGCTTCACGATCGCGGATATATTCGTAACATCTCAGAAACGCCTGACGAAAAACGTTGCTGGGAGATTACCGACGAGGGAAAATCGTTCGCAGGATTGGATGTCTAAAAGGCGAGTCAAATTAGTCGGTTACGGACGTACTTTTTAGATGTATAATTCCTCCCCGCAGGGGCGGCGGCAAATAAATGGCGAACGAGCGAGCGCGGGCGTTACGTAAAAACCGAGCGCAAAGCTTTAGTCCTCATACCCCAGGGTCTTGAGGATGTCCGACCAATCACTGTTGAGTCTTGCGATTGTCTCTGGGCTGAGTTTCTCGCGGAAATCACCGGGCGTGGCTTTGCGGATATGGCGGGTTTTGTCTTCTCTTTTTACCTTTGCCGCAGGGTTGTCATTGGCGAGGCGACGATAGCGTTTTAGCCCGTCTTTCACCCCAAGCCCGTTTAAAAGTTTCTCGAGCCATGATGGCCGGTCGGCAATAAATTCCTCATAACGCAGGAATGTTAGATTGGGCAGGGACAAATATTCATTCGCGTAGAGGTCATAGCGTTTTATAAGGCTTTTGCTCTCGCTACGGACAAATTCGTCGACACCGCGCTCAATTTGGCGTTGACGCCATTCCTCGTCTACGCCGGGGTGGCTGTAGACATATGAAAAAAACATAGAGACGAGAACATCGCGCGGATCGCGCAAATGAAGAATGAATCTGTCGCTCGCGCGGGCATCATCAGGAATTAAAACCGGATAGCGCACCGGGCCGACAAGGCCGGTTTTGCCACCCAGTTGGTGATAAAAATTTTCGTCGCCGGGTTTTTCAGGCTCTTGCAGATTGGGCGTTCTGATATTGGCGGAATGCAGCGGCCAGCCTTCTTTGCGGGCGATGCGGCGCATTACGTCATATACGCCAAGCGAGGCCGCTTTATGTACCGTGAAAATAAGTGCGCGATGTTCCATCAAGGCTTAATCGCGTGAAACTGCGGACGTGTCAAAGTATGGTGTCAATCCTTATAACCCTCCGCGCGTTCGGCACTGGGAAAGAACAAAAATGCGAGCATCAATAGATAGGGCGCATAATCCCAGCTAAGGGCGAGGGCCCACACGTCAGAAAATATATTTGCGTGTTTCAAGACCGCGTCGCGCGGCGTGATGGTCGATAGGCCGGGTACGAATTCCGCATCGACAATTTCCTGACGGCGCGAGATGGTTTCGGGTTCAGGCGGTGGCGGCGTAGGTGAGATCATCTCGCGGAAAATATCGAGGCCACGCGCGGGTGACTTTTCCGCTTCGGATTTTAGCGGCACCGGGGGCTTTTGGCGCTTTTGTTTGCTGATCAAAGATTTTAGCGCGCGCTCTACATCATCTGCATAGCTATCAATGGCTTCGTGTTGGCGCGCAGAAATACGTGCGCCGACCGGGCGTGGATTGGCGCGGTCAAAATTCGAGAGCTGCTGATCGAGCAGGCGTTCGATCCGGCGGTCATGTCGCCAACGGTTGAGTACATTGGCGAAATCGTTGAATTCGGTTTCAAACTCTCGCGACCATTTATCGACATTTTCAAATGCGTTGAGGGAAAGGCGCTTGCTCAGGCTGCTAGTTTTGTTGGCGCAAATATTGGGGTCATACGGATTCATGCCTGACGGGTCATCGGCGTCAATCAAGGTTGTAACGCTTGCTTCTAGGCCCTGATACCACGCCGCCAGCCCTTTGTAGTAATCGCTCACCGCGCCTTGACCTGCGGCTCCAGATTGGCTGCCGCCGCTGCGTTCGGCATCGGCAACCCGCGTCACGTCACGTACCGACAGGCGCAAATCCTCGCGAAACAAGAAATCGCGCTGGCGATAGGTGGTGATTCCGGCGCATTCGGCAGCGAGGCGGTCTATTTCTGCACTATAAGTATGACGGACCGCATCGACGCCACCGACCCCCACGACGGTCGTCCATGTGGAGACAAAAAACAGGATCAACGCCAACGCCGGAATGACCACAAAGAGCTTAAAGGCACGTTCTATAAAAAAGATGAGATCGCCAATCGCACCGCCTTTGATATCTCGTAGCCAATCGCGATGACGAACGAATTCTGCGCCGCCGACCCAAATCGCAACCGCCAAACAAAACACAAAGACCCCAAAGGCAGGCGGCAGGACGGCATTTCGGAAAAAGTCGGTGGATTCCTGAGAGGTAATGAGCCCAAATCCGATGGCGGAGCTGACAGCGCTGAAAAATCCGGCGGTAACCGCCACCACCACGAACAGCCGGTTAAAGAGCGATGACCCTTCGAGCCGTTTGGAGGTGAGGGCGGCGAACAGAACAAGGCCGATAATGGCAACGACGATGCCAGCACCGATGACCGAGGCTGGATCAAGGAAACTGCTTAGTATTTCACCGGGTTCCTGAGCATGGCTACTGGGGTCTTGAGCAAGGGCATTGCCGAAAAAAAATAGCGGTGGGATTAAAAAAACTAAACGTGCGAATGCCCGTTTGAATAAAATGTCGCCGATCGACATAGATCTGGCGTGATGGGCTTTCTCTCCCATGCAATCCCCCAATTGCGCGGCATTCTGCCGGCCATATTCAAACTCAAGGCAACTATTGGCCCACAGAAAGGCGGCTATTGGTGGTCGAATAGCCCTTCGTGAGCCATCCTATCACGTAAAAAAATATGGTGAATAGTTATCCACCACTAATATTCATGGCGTTATATTGATCCGCGATATGTAGATGCGGCAATTTCTGGCTTGGCTGTACGGTTGCGGTGCATTAAGGCATGGTCTGACTGATTTGATGAATAAATTTTGGAATAAGTCTCTATTGGTCGATTGATTTTTAGTAACACATGGCGGGAGCACCATGGGCGATAATATGAAATGGGTTTACAGTTTCGGCGCAGACAACGCAGAGGGCGATGCCTCTTTGCGCAATCTTTTGGGCGGTAAAGGGGCCAATCTCGGTGAGATGGCGAGCCTTGGTTTGCCTGTGCCTCCTGGTTTTACGATCACGACCGAAGTCTGTACTGAATTTTATAAGAATGATCGCACCTATCCGGAAGGATTGAAGGCTCAAATTGATGCTGCGCTCATTCAGGTCGGCGAAAGCGTCGGCATGAAATTTGGTGACAAATCGCGACCCTTGTTAGTCTCCGTCCGGTCGGGCGCGCGTGCCTCTATGCCAGGTATGATGGACACTGTCCTTAATCTTGGCCTGACTGACGAGACAGTTGAGGGCCTAGCGACGCTTTCGGGTGACCCGCGCTTTGCCTATGACAGCTACCGTCGCTTTATCCAGATGTATTCTGACGTGGTGCTCGAAGTTGACCATCACTCATTCGAGGAAATTCTGGAAACCTATAAAGAAGAGCACGACTATTTCCTTGATACGGAAATGACTGCCGATGATTGGCGCACGATTATCTCTGGCTATAAGAAAGTCGTCGAAGACGCCCTCGGCAAGCCATTCCCGCAAGACCCCCAAGAACAGCTATGGGGCGCTATTTCTGCGGTGTTTAACTCTTGGCGTAATGATCGGGCCAACACTTATCGGCGGTTGCACCATATTCCTGAAAGCTGGGGCACTGCCGTTAGCGTTCAGGCGATGGTCTTTGGTAATATGGGGGCGACATCGGCCACGGGTGTTGCGTTTACACGTGATCCGTCAACGGGTGATAATTATTACTATGGTGAATTCCTGATTAATGCCCAGGGCGAAGATGTGGTTGCCGGGATCCGCACACCACAAGCGCTGACCAAAGAATCGCGCCTTAAAATGGGCGATGAAGAACCGTCGATGGAAGAGGCGATGCCGACCGCATTCGCCGAATTGTGTGCGGTATTTGATAAGCTCGAAAAACACTATCGCGACATGCAGGACATCGAGTTCACCATTCAAGATGGCAAACTCTGGATGCTTCAGACCCGTAACGGCAAACGTACGGCGAAAGCATCACTAAAAATCGCTGTCGATATGTGCAAAGAAGGTCTGATTACGGAAGAAGAAGCGATCAACCGTGTCGATCCACATTCGCTCGATCAGTTGTTACACCCATCACTCGACCCTGACGCAGAGCGTGATTTGGTGTTGACGGGTCTGCCAGCATCGCCGGGCGCTGCGTCGGGCGAGGTTGTTTTTAATTCTGACGAGGCCGAACGCCTCGCGCAGGAAGGCAAAAACGTCATCCTAATTCGCGTTGAAACCAGCCCAGAAGATATTCACGGGATGCACGCGGCAAAAGGGATTGTGACAGCACGCGGTGGTATGACTTCACATGCGGCTGTGGTTGCTCGGGGCATGGGGCGACCATGTGTTTGTGGTGCTGGCGATCTCAAGATCGACAAGAGCGAGGCGTTCTTTACTGTTGGCGGTCGCAAAGTCGAAAAAGGCGAAGTCGTTACGATTGATGGCGGCGCGGGTAAGCTCTTTTTTGGCGCTGTTCCTACGGTTCAGCCCGAGCTATCTGGCGATTTTGGCGAGCTAATGGGCTGGGCTGATAAGGTGCGGCGGATGCGCGTTCGGGCGAATGCGGAAACCCCGCATGATGCACAGGTCGCGCGTGACTTTGGTGCCGAAGGCATTGGTCTTTGCCGCACAGAGCATATGTTCTTTGAGGCTGATCGTATTGTCGCAGTGCGCGAGATGATTTTGGCGGAAGATAAAAAAGGCCGCGAGGCTGCATTGACAAAGTTACTGCCAATGCAACGTTCAGATTTCGAGGCGCTGTTCAAAGTGATGGCCGGCTTGCCGGTTACTATTCGCCTGCTCGACCCGCCGCTTCATGAATTCCTTCCGCATTCGGATGATGAGATTGAAGAAGTGGCGAAATCATCTGGTATGGACGCGCAAAAACTAAAGGATCGTGCGCACAAGCTTCACGAATTTAATCCGATGCTGGGTCATCGTGGTTGTCGTTTAGGTGTTTCTTATCCAGAAATTTCCGAAATGCAGGCGCGCGCGATTATGGAAGCCGCATGTAATGTCGCGAAAGAAACTGGCGAGAAGGTTACACCGGAGATCATGGTTCCGCTTGTTGCTAAGCGCGAGGAGTTGGCGTTCTTGAAGGAGCGGATTGATTGTATTGCAATCGAGGTACTCAAGGAAAACGGGATCAAGCTCGACTATCTTGTTGGCACAATGATCGAGTTACCTCGTGCTGCGTTGACGGCAGATGCCATTGCGCAGGATGCTGAATTTTTCTCCTTCGGGACCAATGACTTGACGCAAACAACCTTTGGTTTGTCACGCGATGACTCGGCGTCATTCCTGCCGGATTATATGCGCCAAGGCATTTTCGAGCGGGATCCATTTGTGACGCTTGACCCCGATGGGGTGGGCGCTTTGGTGGAAATTGCCGCAGAAAAGGGGCGTGCGACTCGTCCGAACATCAAGCTTGGGATTTGCGGTGAGCATGGCGGGGACCCGGATTCTATCAATTTTGTCGAAGGGGCGGGGCTGGATTATGTGTCTTGTTCGCCATACCGGACGCCAATCGCCCGTCTTGCTGCAGCGCAAGCAAAACTTCGCAAAAATGACGGTGGATCAACCGCCTAATTGGTAAATATTAATTTCCCCAATTCGCGAATCATAGCGAATACAATGGGTTAGCTCATCCTGAGTAGGGTTAATAAAAGGTTAACACACGCCGATTTCATTTGCGTAATCCACATTGCGGCGCCATATTCTGATCAATCGGCGCGCCCGCAAGGACGCGTCTTTTACGTCCGCCAGTTGTTCCTTGTGAAAGGGTTCATCTTTGGCGGGTCAGACTACGGCGTTACGCAGTTGACGCTGACCGTTGATAGAGATGCCTTTCGCACCAATATTCGCGCGGAAGATGAATTCGAAGAGACGAGTGCACGTTGAAAGTTAGTCGCGATCATCACGGCCACGAGGTCAATTGGACATTACGGAGCCTTTTGGCTGCCGGCATGTTGTCCATTTGTGCTGTCGCGAGCGCCATGAGCGCGACCGTCAATGCGAATCGTGCCGAAGTTCGGCGCGAAACACAAATGGCAATCGCGGAAGAGGCGGCATTAGTCGAAGATCTTGCAAAATATCTAGCGGCTGAAACCGCTGCAACGCGCCGCTCGCTTGAGCAGCCACGCTTGAAGCCAGCAAAAGCCACAAGTGATGTCCTAATGGAGGGCGATCCGCTGAAGTCATTGGCGACGTTTGATTTTACGGCTTTGACGATTGCCAAGATCAACGCCGAAGAGCGTAAATGTCTGGCTGAGGCTATTTATTATGAAGCCCGGTCAGAGCCGCGAATTGGGCAGCTTGCCGTTGCCGATGTAATCCTCAATCGGGTCGCGACCCCGGTTTATCCAAATTCCATTTGCGAAGTTGTCTACCAAGGTTCTGAGCGCCGGACGGGGTGTCAGTTCTCGTTCACTTGTGATGGGTCAATGCAGGCCACGCGCAACAAGCGTAAGTGGAAAGAGTCCGAAGATCTTTCGGGTGCTATTCTTGCTGGCTTGCATGCGCCGGTTAGCCGTAATGCGACACACTATCATGCAGATTACGTCACGCCCCATTGGGCGGATTCGCTGACGCCAACGGCGACTATCGGAACGCATAAGTTTTATAAATTCCCAAGTCGTCGTGCCGTGGCAGCAGCGCCAGCGGCAATGTAATCTGTAGGCAGATTAATTTATAAAAAATCTAAACCGAGATCGAGGTTTGGTGCTGAGTGGGTGATCCATCCAGATGAGATCACGTCAACGCCGGTTGCCGCAATGGCACGAACAGTTGCGGCTGTGACATTGCCCGAAGCTTCTAAAATGGCGCGGCCATCGTTGATTTTAACGGCTTGTCGCAAATCGTCCGTAGACATGTTATCAAGCAAGACTACATCGGCCCCATTGTTCAACGCTTCTTCGAGTTGATCTAGCCGATCGACTTCAATTTCGATTTTGGTCATGTGGCCAATGGTATTGCGCGCCGCCGTGAGTGCTTTTGTAATTCCGTCTGATGCCACAATGTGGTTATCTTTAATCATCACTGCATCATAAAGCCCAAAGCGATGATTATGTCCGCCGCCACAACGAACGGCGTGTTTTTCAAACGCGCGAAGGCCCGGTGTTGTTTTCCTTGTGCAGACAATTTTGGCGGTCGTGCCTTTGGCTTCGTGGACTAACGCCGCAGTCGCCGTCGCAATGCCCGATAGGTGACACATGAAGTTAAGCGCCACGCGTTCAGCCGATAAAATCGCGCGCGCAGTACCGTCGATTGACAGTATGACATCACCCTTTTTTACAGTTGTACCATCACCCTTTTTTACGCTGACAACAGTGTTTTGATCGACGAGTCGAAAGGCAGCGAGCGCTGCATCTACGCCAGCGACAATGCCGGGTTTGCGTGCAGCTATGACGGCACGATTTGTCGCGTCAGCCGGAATAGTCGCGTTGGTTGTGATGTCGCCTGCATCGCCAAAATCTTCGCGTAATGCTCGCGACACAGCATCTTCAACGATAATCGGTAACATCGGGGCAAGGGTCATTCGTCAAACTCGTCTTCATAATCCGCGCCATTCTCATAAGAATCTGTCGTGCAGATTTCTGTATGAAAGGCTTCATCTTCTGTGTCCGGATAGTCGCTTCGGTAATGCCCGCCGCGCGATTCCTCGCGCATCAAGGCTCCCTGAGCAATCAATTCTGCAGTGACTAACGCGCTTTTCAGGCCGCTAGTCATTGCTTTATGTTCGTTGAGTTCATGAATAACGCTCAGAACCTTATTGATGCTTTCGTCATCTCGAACCAGCGCACAACCTGTGCTCATGGCCTGTCGCAAGCGCATCATGGCGTTTTTGTCAGCTGGTTTAGATTCTAAATCCATGCGATCGCCCGGCGCGCCCGCATCATTGGGAACGGTGATTTCTGCGTCACGGAGCTGATCGGCAATTCGCGCACCAAAGACGATGGCTTCTAACAGTGAATTAGACGCCAGCCGGTTTGCGCCATGAACGCCGGTCGAGGCGACTTCGCCAACCGCCCAAAGCCCATCAACAGATGCTTTGCCGTTTAGATCAGTCAACACACCACCCATATGATAGTGGGCTGCGGGGGCAACGGGCATCAACTCAGTTTGCGGATTAATGCCGACGGCTTGGCATGATGCAAAAACCGTAGGGAAGGCTGTCGGGAATGCTTTGCCGATGCTTTCGCGGGCATCAAGACATGCCCCACGACCTGACCGGATTTCAGTTTCAACCGCCCGCGCAACGATATCGCGAGGCGCAAGGTCTCCGGCTTTGTGATAGTCGACCATAAAGGGCCGACCATCTTTGTTGACTAGCTTTGCTCCTTCGCCGCGTAATGCTTCAGTTGCGAGGGGGGCGGGGTCTGCACCGATATCAAGCGCGGTAGGATGAAATTGAACAAATTCAGGGTCGCGGATGATCGCGCCCGCCCGTGCAGCAAAAGCAAGGCCGTGTCCCTGTGCTGGCGTCGGATTGGTCGTGACAGCATAAAGACCGCCGAGACCACCAGTTGCTAAAATCGTTTGACCAGCATCGAACACGGCGCGTTCGCCGGCATCGACGTCAAAGACTAAAGCGCCGCCCACGGTTCCGTTATCATCTACTAAAAGGTCTTCAACAACGATCCGTTCAAGGATTGTAATATGTTTTGACGCGCGCGCGGCCTTGACCAGTGCATCCATGATAGCTGCACCAGCTTGGTCGCCGGTTGCATGCACAATGCGGTCGCGACAATGCGCAGCTTCGCGCCCGACTTTAAGGGCACCGTTTTCATCGACATCAAACGCGACGCCAAAGTGTAATAAATCTTCTACGGCATCTGGCCCGCCATCAGCGAGGATGCTGGCGGCTTCTGGATCAACCAGTCCGGCACCCGCTTGCATCGTATCGGCAAAGTGGAGGTTTGGCGTGTCGTTAGGCCCGACTGCTGCTGCAAGGCCGCCTTGCGCCCACGGGGTTGCGCCACCTTTTCCGACTGGTCGCGCAGTGATGATAGTGACGGGGCGAGGGGCTAGTTTTAGCGCGGTATAGAGGCCCGCAACGCCAGCGCCGACGATTAGAATCTCGTTAGGGGCGCTCATTGGATCACCAAGTTAAATTGATCTAAGGACGTATCCATAAATTTCTTGCCCGCGTCATGCACAGGCAAGAAGTAATCACTAATTTGGGTTTGTGTCATCCAGAATGTCTTTCCCCCGGCCTTTATGGCGCTGCGCGTTATTGGCCCCGTGACTCAACGGCAATGACTTCGGCTGGACGTTCCTGATTATACATTGATTGACGCTTGAGCGGTAATGCGATCATCCGTTCAATGGGGCGGCGTGCTTTCTCAATGATGTCTGCATCGATCAAGACTTCATGTTCCATTGTCTGCAATGCGCGTAGAATTTTTGGTAGCGAAATTCGCTTCATGTGTGGGCAAAGATTACACGGGCGAACGAAATCTACCTTCGGGTTTTCAAGTGCCACATTGTCTGACATCGAACATTCGGTGATGAGAACAACGTTCTTTGGCTGATTATCTTTCACGTAATTGCTCATGCCGCTTGTAGACCCGGCAAAGTCAGCCTCGGCCAAAACTTCCGGTGGGCATTCCGGGTGCGCCAAAACGATCACGCCCGGGGTGCCTTCACGCAGCTCGCGGATATCCTCTGCGGTGAAGCGCTCGTGGACTTCGCAAGCACCAGCCCATGTTACAATTTTGATGTCTGTCATCGCAGCAACATTTCGCGCCAAGAACTGATCCGGGATCATAATAACCGTATCGGTGCCAAACTCTTTTGCGGCATGTTCGACAATTTCAACCGCATTTGACGAGGTACAGCAAATGTCGGTCTCAGCTTTGACGTCGGCGGTTGTGTTTACATAGGTCACGACCGGAACACCGGGATAGCGCTCTTTTAGGAGTCTGACATCAGCACCCGTAATTGACGAGGCGAGGGAACATCCAGCGCGTAAATCAGGGATAAGAACAGTTTTCTCCGGACACAGAATTTTTGACGTTTCCGCCATGAAATGAACGCCGGCTTGTACAATGATGTCGGCGTCTGAGCGTTCAGCCTCTTTTGCTAATTGCAGACTGTCGCCAGCAAAGTCCCCGACGCAATGAAAGATTTCTGGCGTCATATAGTTGTGCGCGAGAATAACGGCATTCTTTTCTTTTTTAAGATTGTTGATCGCGGCGATATAAGGCGCATGGAGCTGCCATTCGATTTCAGGAATAAACTTGGCAACTTTCGGATAGAGATGATCCGTCTTCGCCTTTACGTCTGGGGTATAGGGAAGTTTCTTATTCTCAGCTCCGTTGCCAAAATCTGGCCCAGATGAATCAGGCATGAATGCCTCCAGCTCTTTCTAGCGCCCGGTGGATTGGGCAATATGCTCACCTAGAGCATATATAGGATGAAAAAATCAGCCCTCAAGGGCTTAAGGCCCGCAAATTAGCGATTTTCAGCGGCCCGTCAACAAAGTTTCCCTGAACTTTCAGTGAGTTATTTTGCGATAACCGCAGAAAGGCTTGACCCTAGGCAGGTGTTTCTCCGGGTCTTTTTAGGCGCGGCACAGCAAGACCGGCTGCGGCCCGGTCTTTTAATCCGGCTCGGTCAACTTGGAATAAACCAGCTGGCCGTCCGGCTTGAAGTTGTGCGGTCTCGCCGGTGCCTTCAACGAAGCCAGATTTTTCAACGCTGCGGCGGAAGTTTTGTTTGTGAAACTCAAATCCTACAATTGCTTCGACTGTTTGCTGAAGTTGCAGAAGCGTGAAGGTCGGCATGATCATTTCGAAAATGATCGGACGATATTTTAGCTTTCCCCTAATCCGTCCGATCGCCGTGGCAAGGATGCGCCGGTGGTCGGATATCATTGGCTGGCCCATCGTACCGGCAGTCGGTTGTTTACCTGCGGGGAGGTCGAGATGTGCATCTTTGCGGTCGCGCCAAGCCTCGAACACGAGGCCGGCTTCATACATTAACTCATATCGGTCAATCGTGCGTTCTTCTTCCCAGCCAAATCCGTCGAGACCAAAAGCAATATTTGCGCGGCGTTGACGGGTGTTTTTCTTTTCTGCGGTTGATGATCCATCAATCCATTTGCAGATGCCGGGGATGATCTGATCTCGGAGTATTTTCGGTTCACCCTTCCGCCAATCCTCCCACGGAAATATCGAGTACCAATCCATCCAGACAGCGTCTTCCGCAAGAAGGTCTGCGGGGCCGGGGGCCAGGGCTAGGTAACCAACAGACACAACGCGCTCGCCATGCCCGTCTAAAAGGGCGGCCGCAGGTGCTTCCCGACCTTTATCACCAAAGGTGTATAGTTGTTCCACATAACCTAGCGAGACATGGGTTTGTCGCTCCACCCATTCTCTGACACCGATTTCAAAGGTTCGGTGGCGTTCCGGGTCAAACGGCCCGTATGGCAGGGCAAGTTTATTTTCACCCGAACGAACGCATAGCACTTTGGGGCGATCACCATCGACAACTGCGATTACAGCATTAAGGGCAATCGCGACGTTGGTTGCGTGTGCGGGAACGGGTGTAACAGTCATAGCCGCAATCTATGCGGCGTTATCGGTCTAGTGGCAAGGTGACGATGGGTGCTCCAACGGTTCCGCAGCACGGACACATATCAAGTACCGCGCCAACCATTCGGTCATCGCGGCCCAATATTTTATCGGCTTCGGATACCAATAGCAGGTTCGGGTCAGCGTGGGGTGCCATTGTTCTTAACTGCTCGGCGATTTTACATTCGCATTCTTTATTGTCGCGGACACACATAAGAATATACGCGATGGCGGTTGATCGGGCGACACCGCGATGGCAGTGGATCAAAACGTCTTCGCCAGACTCAGCCCAGCTTTTGGCAAAGTCCAAAATTTTTGGACACCATTTGATTTCATCGTCCGCACCACCATCTAGTTTCATGTGGCGGTTTTCAGCCAGGCCGGAAAACGACGCAGGTTCACAATCATCACAATCAAGGATCGATATCACGAACCCTGGTTTATGGAGCTTGTAGGCCTGTTCCGCGGCCTCTAATGAGCTGATGATGATTGTCGTCATAACCTGTTTGTGCGTTACTTTCTATTTTTACACCGGTAAACCCTGCGGTGAACTATAGATATGCGCATATTTATGACTTTGTGAAGGACTGTGCCCTCACGCTCGCTTGAGGTCTCGCAAATGTTATTAAAGTTCTCAGGTCGTTAATGCGTTTGATAGCGTGTTAAAGCGCTCAATATAGGCGTTTTGCGCCTCTACCGTTGTCATGGCGACAAGGGTGATGGGCGACATGCCTTTCGGCGCTGAGAAAATTTTCCGGGCTTCAACGACGTCAAATCCAGCAAGTTGCACGGCTTCAAAATATGCGCTGGCACGGTCGGCGCGTTTGATAAGCTTTTCAACGCCATCGGGGAGGTGCGCTGGAAGCCCAAACCGCAGGTGAATCGCCTCCATCAACCGGCCTTCAATCGTTTTGTATTGTTCGCCTAGCTGCGCTTTAAATGGCGAGATCATATCGCCAATCACAAATTCTGGGGCGTCATGAAGTAGCGCAGCAAGGCGCCATTTCACCGGCCAATCGGGTTTTAATTCGCCGCAGAAATTTTCGACGATCAGTGAGTGTTGTGCGACGTTGAAGGGAAGATCGCCAATGGTCTGGCCGTTCCAGCGCGCAACACGCGCCAGCCCGTGCGCAATATCTTCGACTTCGATATCAACCGGCGAGGGATCGAGAATGTCCAACCGACGCCCCGACAGCATCCGTTGCCAAGCGCGTGCTGGTGGAGCTGTTTTTTTTATGGATCGCGTCGCCATGAGTCTCTTTTCGTTTTTGAAGGCCCCACGCCGTAGCAAAGGGCTACGGTTGTCGCAACTGATAAACCGATTGAAATTGACCTGCGGATGCGATGAGAGGGGAGATTCTCACGTTGTATCGGATTGAACAGTTCGATGATGTTTTTCAAAATACCCCCTAGTTGGCGTAAAAAAGCAATGAAGAGAGCAAATCAAAAGGCTCAAGAAAAGGGGGCTATGATGCCATCACCTGAATATGAAGAGGCACCGCGTTCAAGCGCTGCTTGGTTATATATTCCCGTATTGTTAATTTTATTCCTAGGCGGAGCGTTGTCATTCGGCGCGTATTTTTTTGGCGATACCCAACTCAGTATAGCTGAATCTTTAGTGGCGGGATATGTCGGCGTAGCAGCAATGATCGTCGCCATCATAATGACTATTGTGGGACTGGTGTTAGGGTTGGTCGGCGCGTTATTCGGAATTGCCACAGCGGGTGGGGCTGTTCTGTTTACGCTGTTTATTATCGGATCGCCGATTATAGCATTGGTATTGATCGTGGTGTTAATGCGCCGTTCTAAGTGTCCAAACCCAGCCGCTCACGAATAAGGTGCGCGCTTGGCATTAGGTTTAAAAAAGGCCGCCTTTAACGGGGCGGCCTTTTTTTGTTTTATTGTGGATCGCTTTGCTGCTCGTCTTCGGCGGCTGGTTTTTTCTTTTTGCTGCCAAAGAGCGCGTTCAGCCCTTCGTTGATAAGTATTTCCTCCGTCGAAGGCGCTTGCGCATTTTCGTCGGTTTCATTGTCTGTAGTGCTTGGTTGCTTGCCGAATAGATCGTCGATAATAGTTTTCCTAGGATCAGTCTTTTCGGTTTCACCGTTTTCTGTTTCGCTGCCTTCAGCATCGTCTTTGTTACGGTTCTTCAAAAGGTTTTGAAGACCGCGTTGCAGACCCGATTTCGCCAATGACTCTGCATCAACACCAATCGTTGGTTTCGAAAACGTACCGCCGATGCGCACCGGAATGGATATCGCACGGCCACCTTCGCCAGTTAATGTAGACATTGCCTTAGGTGATAACCGAAGATCGATTGTCTGCTGCGCGAGGTTTATGGTCCCATTACCTGACATGTTCAGATATGGTCCATTCATCGTGATTGTTGGGGCATTCACAAGCCCATTGGTGATCGAAAAGTCAGACAAAAATTCTGAGAAATCGGTCTGTTTTGATGGTCCGCGTGCCTCGGCCACAGCGCGCTGGAGCGCCGTTGGATTGAACCCTTGTTGAAATTCACCTACAGCGCGGACGAGACCCGCAATGTTGACGCCTTTGAGCGCGCCATCCGCGAGGTCAAATCCGCCTGCGCCGTCAATGCTGTTCATGATGGCGGCTTGGCTAGCGCCACTGGCGTTGAAGTTGAATTTGAATGACCCCAGTCCCAATAAGTTATCGTGTTTCAACAAGTCTTTTGAAAGTGGTTGTGCGCGAACGGCGTTCATGTCGAAATTGCCGGCAAAGGATGGTGTTGCACTGCGGGCATTGAGCACAAAACGACCAGAGCCTTGTCCACCATACATCGACAGTTCCGGAATTTCAGCGGTCATACGCCCCGCATCAACGATAAGCTTGATGCGGCTTTCACCCATTTCGAGATCATTGACATAAATAGCATTCGTCGAAATATCGAAAGCAGCATCCATGTTCCGCAAGCTGGAGAAATCCATTTTGGCATTTGACCATGCAGGGAAGCCATCAGGGCTTGTTGCGGGCGGCGGCATATAAGGGCGAAGGTCAAGTTTATCCGTAGAAAGAACGCCGTCCGCTTTTGGCCGTTGTCCTGACCAATCTAAATTAACAGCACCTTTCGCAGTGATGTCATCGAAAACAATCGTGGCATCGCCCAAGCGTGCAGAATTTTCATTACCGTCAATATTTCCTTGAACGGAAAGTTTGTCAAAGCCGGGTGCCTCAGCCAGCTCGGTACCCATTAGCGCGGCAAGGGCAGGAAGGTCTGGCGCGTTAATTGTTGTGGGACCGGAATACTCAATACCATTTTTCGTTGCGACCGTTAGATCAGCACCGGCGCTGGCCTCGCCTATTTTCAGGTTAAGCTTCAGGTTGCCCGGCTCGTCGGACATGATATCGGAAAGGCTTGTTAGAACCATATCAACCGTTGCTGGCGATCCTTGTAAGGTCATATCCCCACGAGCTTCGAGCGGTTCCGTCAGGCTTTTTAGAATGATTGTGAGGTTGATGTTCTCGGCCGTGTATTTTTGCCCCGCGGCGGCATCCGCATATGTCGCCGAGCCTTCGACGATGCGAACGTCGCCCAGTTTTAACTCGCGCAAAGAGCCGGATGATTCCGCGCTTGTGGTCTCCGATGTTTCGGTTGTGGCCAAATTCCAATTTATGTCGCCAGCTTTGTTTCGCGTCAGGTTGATTTCTGGGCGTGTCAAAATGAACCGGTCAATCTCAACGCTTTCTGACAATAGCGGTAGTAATTTTACACCGATGTCAGCTTCTTCTACGCGAATGAGATAGGGCGCTTCGAACCCATCTTCGTTTGCGATCTGAAGGTCTTTAACGTGAAAGGCGGTGCGCGGAAAAATCCGAAACGAAAGGTCGTCGCCAATAGTGACCTCTCGGCCAACCGCATTTGACGCTGCTGTTTCAATCCGCGCCTTAAAGGCGGAGACAGGAATGAGCCCCGGCAGAAACAGGACGACGGCGAGGGCGATACCGACTAAAGCGACAAGTAAAAATAGAATACGGCTCATGATGTCTCTTTCGCGATTTATTTGATTCCGGGGAAAGACCCGTCTTTGCATAACACATTTAACGGAAAACCACTCCCAATCCAGCAGCAGGCTTCGGAGTCAGTCTAGTTTATGGGCGTATTTTTACGCGCTGATTGTGACAATTCCAAGGGGCGCGGATGTAAGGCTACGGCGTCAGAATTTGGTGCAAACTCGTGTGAAACCGCCGCTGCCGTAATCATGACGTAATTAAGCCGCGAAATGATCAAGATAAGAACGGGCCTTTATGCGACGGAATTTCCGTAATGTACCGTTTGACATAATGAATACCCGTCCGCCCTTTACCCTACCTGCGAGAAAAACTGTCATGCGCCTATCAAACACAATTAGGAACAACCGAAAATTGGTGTTGCTCGTCATTGTCGCGGCGATCGTTGCCGCAGGTTGGCTGGTTATGCGAAGCGTCAATGAAAAGCCGACATACCAAACCTCTGTTGTCACCACGGGGGATCTCGAGGTTTCAATTTCGGCATCAGGTAAAGTACAGCCGAAAAACTATGTGGATGTGGGGGCGCAGGTTTCTGGTCAGTTGGAAACATTTTTCATTGAGGTTGGCGATAGTGTAGAAAAAGGTGAGCTGTTAGCACAAATTGACGAGACGCTTGCCGCAACGAAGGTCGAGGCTGATCGCGCGCAGCTAAAAGAAACCCAAGCAAGCTATGCCCAGCAAGAAGCATCGCTGGAGCTATCAAAGGCAAATGCCGTACGCGCTGAGATGTTGTTTGCAGCCGACGCGATTTCTGAGGCTGAGTACCAAGCCGCAGTTGCCGACAAGAAAATTGCGCTAGCGCGTTTAACCCAGCTTGAAGCGCAGATAGAGCGACAGAATTCTACGCTCGAAGCCGATTTAGCAACGCTTGAATTCACAAAAATCTATGCCCCCATTTCTGGCACTGTGGTCTCGCAAAGTGCGGTGGAGGGACAAACCCTAAACGCAAACCAAACCACCCCAACTATTCTGCGCATTGCCGATTTGTCAGTGATGACAGTAGAAGCCGAAGTCTCTGAGGCAGATGTATTGCGGGTAACCAAAGGCCAGGATGCCTATTTTACGACGCTTGGCGGTGAAGAAAAATGGCAGAGTACGGTTCGGCAGGTTCTTCCGCAGCCGGAGGTTTTGAACGATGTGGTACTTTACAAAGTTCTTCTCGACGTTGCGAACAAAGGTGATGTTCTAAAGCCCGAAATGACAGCGCAGGTCTTTTTCGTATCCGGGCGCGCGACGGATACGGTGTTAGCACCGGTCGCAGCATTGCGCGATGGCCGCGCCGGCAGAGGTGAGCGGGGCGAACGTGGGCGACAATCAGAACGAAGCGGCCTCATGTCGGCCAATGCCCAAGAAGCGAATAGCGAAGCACAACGCAATCCCAACCGTGATGCCATGCGCGATATTATTCGTGAAAACCCCGATGCTGAACGTAAAATGGTACTAGTCATGCGTGACGGGAAGCCAGAACCGCAACCTGTTTTGGTTGGCATTAAAAGCCGCACGCAGGCTGAAATTTTGTTTGGGCTAGAGCCTGGTGACGAGCTTGTCATCGGCGAGGCTCAGGTTCAGCGGCCTACACGACAGGGAAACGGTGATCGTTCGAACCGTCCGCGCGGTATGGGACGGCGTGGCCCGCGCTAACTCTATCAATAGTAAAAGAGCTTGAGATTAAAATGCCAGCCCTGATCAGCCTTGAAAATGTGAGCCGCGTTTACGGAAGTGGTGATGCCGAAGTACGCGCACTTGATGGTGTTAGCCTAACCATCGACGCAGGTGAGTTCGTGGCCATTGTCGGGCAATCGGGGTCTGGTAAATCCACCCTGATGAATATTCTGGGGTGCCTCGACCGGCCAACGGGCGGGTCATACCATGTTCGCGGCATTGAAATATCTTCGCTCGGTCCCGATCAGTTGGCTGGCTTGCGCCGCGAGACATTTGGGTTCGTGTTTCAGCGTTACAATTTGCTTGCGACAGCATCTGCAGCGGAGAACGTCGAAATCCCGGCGATCTATGCGGGAATTGACCGGACCGAACGCCAAGTACGTTCACAAGAGTTATTACAAAAGCTGGGCATTGGTGATCGTGGCCATCATAAACCGAGTGAGCTCTCGGGTGGTCAACAACAACGCGTCGCGGTGGCACGTGCGTTGATGAATGACGCCGAGATAATTCTAGCTGATGAACCAACGGGCGCACTTGATTCAGGTTCAAGCGAAGAATTGCTTCGTCTTTTGGAAGATTTACACAAGGCCGGACGCACCATCATTCTTATTACCCATGATCAATCGGTTGCCGCGCGCGCAAAACGGGTCGTTGAGATTAAGGACGGTAAAATCGTTTCCGACACTGGCGCGACAACGAAGCGATCTGAAAATACGCTATATGAACGTGCGAGCCAGGAAAGCTCTGCGTGGATGCAATTTAGTGAAGCTGTGAAAATGGCGTTTCGGTCGCTTCATGCAAATCTTTTCCGGACGTCGCTGACGTTGCTTGGCGTTGTAATCGGCGTTTCGGCGGTGGTCGCTATGCTGGCAATTGGCGAAGGCAGCCAAAAACAAGTGGTCGCCAGTATTGAAACGATGGGCGCAAATCTTTTGTTCGTAAGACCCGGCGCGCCGGGAACAAGAATCCGCGGATCGGCGATTGCGACTTTAACCGAAGAAGACGCTGCGCAACTGGCTGAGTTAGAGAATGTGATCGCTGCTGTTCCAAGTCGAAGCGGGAGTGAAACATTACGTGCGGGAGGGGCAGATTATAAAACAACTGTTGATGGTGTAACGCCAGCATGGGTTATTGCCAAAAACTGGCCAATGGCACACGGAACATTCTTCACTGACGAAGATGAAACCCGGCGTGCGGCGGTCGTCGTTCTCGGTGCGACAGTCGCCGACAGCCTATTTGATAATCAAGCAGCGGCGATTGGCGAATATGTATTTATTGGCTCTACGCCGTTTGAGGTCGGGGGCGTGTTGGCCGCCAAGGGCGCAACCGCTTGGGGCCAAGATATGGACGACATTGCGCTTGTGCCGTTGAGCACCGGTATGATGCGGATTTTTGGTCAAAACTACCTTAGCTCGATTACGGTTGCGGTCGAAGATGCCAAGAAAATCAGTGAAACCGAAGCGGCGGCAGAATCCCTGTTGCTGGCGCGACATGGTGGTGTCGTTGATTTTAATTTGCGGAACACCGCGTCTATTTTGGAATCTGTTGAAGAAACTCAAAACGCATTTTCTATGTTGTTGGGGTCGGTCGCCGCAATCTCTCTTATCGTGGGCGGTATCGGTGTGATGAACATTATGCTGGTTAGTGTTAGCGAGAGAACACGGGAAATTGGTGTACGGATGGCAACGGGTGCTCGCCGGTCAGATATCATGATGCAGTTTAATACTGAGGCGTTGGTCGTCGGCGGTATGGGCGGCTTATTAGGTGTCTTGATTGGGCTTGGGGTTTCTTTGGCGCTTGCGACGAGTGGCATGTCGATCGCGATAACACCGACGCCGGCGATTCTTGCATTTAGCTCTGCATTGGCGATTGGCCTCATTTTTGGATTTATGCCGGCGCGCAAAGCGGCGCGACTTGATCCCGTTATCGCATTGGCTTCGGAGTAATACGGATGAAAAAAGTTCTTTTAGCCACAACCTGTTTGATGTTGACGGCCTGCACCACAGTACAGCCCCGGAAGGCGACACCAATCGGGATGCCCACAGCCTATGATTTTGCGAGAGAAAACGAGTCCATAACAGAACAAGACACAGTTTGGTGGGAACATTTCGGCGACCCGGCGTTAAGCGCATTAATCGAACAGGCACTGGCTGAAAATCAAGATATTGAAGCCGGATTGGCCGCCGTTCGTGCTTCTCGCGCTGCTGTGCGTGTGACCAATGCGTCTCTTTATCCTCAGCTCAGTGCGGGAGGTTCTGCAAATTCTAATTCCGATGATGGATTAGACGATTTTTCGGCCTCTGCGCGTGGGACGGCGTCTTATCAGCTTGATCTTTTTGGTCAGAACCAAGCTAGCCGCGCATCGGCGACGGCAAATTATGAATCTCAATACTTTAATCAACGGACGTTGGAATTGACAATTTCTTCGGATGTTGCATTCAACTATTTTTCGGTCCTCACACTTCGGCACCGGCTGGAAGTGGCCCAATCTAATCTTACGATTTCCGAGCGGATCAATGAGATTGTAAAGGCTCGTTACGAGGCCGGTAGTGTGTCGCGGTTTGATCTAACTAGTCAGGAGGCTGCCGTTGCAAATGCCCGTGCGCGGCTTCCCCAAATTGAGCAACAACTTGTCAGTATAGAAACGGCACTTGCTATTTTGCTTGGGCAAACCCCGCAAGGTTATGCCGCACCTAGCGGAGAGCTTTTGGCTATGGTGCCGCCAGATATTAATCCAGGGTTGCCATCAGATTTATTGTTGCGTCGCCCGGATCTATTAAGTGCTGAGGCACAGCTGCGTGCAGCCGACGCAGATATCGCCGGCGCACGCGCGGCATTTTTTCCAAGCATTGACCTTAGCGCAGGTGTAAATGCTGGGCTGACCGGCGGCACGAGCGTGCTGGGCACGCTCGCAAGTTCGCTCTCTGTGCCAATATTCAGCGGTGGGCGTCTAGAAGGGCAATTAGAAAGTGCTAATGCGCGCGCCGATCAACAGCTTGCCCGCTATCGCCAGGCGACGCTTAATGCATTGCGTGACGTCGATGTGAGCTTGAGTGCGTTAACAACGGCGGAGAAGCGCGAGGTTCAGCTAGAGATTGCTCGGCGCGCATCGGACCAATCACTCCAGCTCGCGGAGCTTCGCTATAAAACTGGGGCCGATGATTTAACGAGCTTATTGAATGCTCAAACAACTGCGTTCAATGCGGCGGATAGTTTGTTCCAAGGACGGCTTGATCGCTTGTCGGCGGCTATTGATTTATTCGTCGCGATGGGCGGCGGATGGGCCGACGCACCAACATGGGCCAGCTTATAGCGTCGCCCGTTTTTCGTCGGTACGGCGAACCCGAATCGGGGGAAGGTCTCACTCCAGAAAATTCATGAATATGGATAACCTCGGAAGTAAAGGTGCGCGAACATAATTGGAACATTTTGTAAAAAATGTTATATTTCAATGCATTAATTTCTATTGTAAATTGAGAACAAATAGCGTACATAGGTTTTCACATTGACAGGGCGCGGTCCTGTGATGCAACGGAGGCGGCGGTGAATAAAGGCGGATTACGAGTGGTGGATACGGGCAAAGTGGATAAGTCAAAAGCATTGGAATCAGCGATCTCGCAGATCGATAAGGCATTCGGTAAGGGTTCGTTGATGCGCCTTGGTGATCGCGAAGTGGTTGATATCGAATCGATTTCAACAGGCTCAATCGGTCTTGATATTGCCTTGGGTATTGGTGGGCTTCCAAAAGGTCGCGTGATTGAAATTTATGGCCCAGAGAGTTCGGGTAAAACGACTTTAGCATTACATGTCGCGGCCGAAACTCAGCGAAAAGGCGGTACGGCTGCCTTTGTGGACGCCGAACATGCGCTTGATCCGATTTATGCCCAAAAACTTGGGGTCAACCTTGATGATTTGCTGATTTCCCAGCCAGATACCGGTGAGCAAGCACTTGAAATTGCAGATACTTTGGTGCGCTCTGGCGCTGTAGATGTTTTGGTGGTCGACTCGGTTGCTGCTTTAACCCCTCGGGCAGAACTAGAGGGCGACATGGGTGATTCGTTACCGGGTCTTCAGGCGCGCTTGATGAGCCAAGCGCTCAGAAAGCTTACAGGGTCCATTTCAAAATCGAATACGCTGGTGATCTTCATCAATCAGATCCGAATGAAGATCGGGGTGATGTTTGGTTCTCCTGAAACGACGACTGGTGGGAATGCGCTTAAATTCTATTCTTCGGTGCGTCTCGATATTCGCCGGATTGGTGCCATCAAAAATCGCGACGAAGTTGTGGGTAATCAGACCCGAGTCAAAGTCGTTAAGAATAAGGTGGCTCCGCCATTTAAGCAGGTAGAATTCGACATCATGTATGGCGAAGGCATCTCGAAAATGGGCGAATTGATCGATCTCGGTGTAAAAGCCGAAGTGGTCGAGAAATCGGGTTCGTGGTTCTCTTATAATTCTGAACGTGTGGGGCAGGGGCGTGAAAATGCGAAACAGTTCCTGCGCGACAATCCCGCAATGGCGGCTGAGATTGAGACTGCTATTCGGCAGAATGCTGGTCTTGTCGCCGAAGAAATGCTGACTGGTGAAAACGCTAGCGATAGCGGCGATGACGAAGCTGCTGCCGAAGCATAACGCTTAAGGGTATCCACCGGCTGTTAGCATAGGTGCCCTTTCTATAGGTTTGGGCATGATGCTCGGGGGAAAGATATTGGGTGATTTGCATATTCGACTGTCGAATGTGCGTTACGCTAAAAACGGAGGATATCATGCTTGGATACGTAATGCTGGGAACAAATGATTTTGAGAAATCAGTGGCGTTCTATGATACGCTTTTGGGGGAAATGGGGGCAAAGCGTATCTTAGAGGGGGATAGTTTTGTTGCTTGGGGTGTAGACCCTAATCAGGCTGGTCTCGCGGTTTGCAAACCATATGATGGCCAGCCAGCCACGGTGGGCAATGGCTCTATGTCGGCGATTGCATGCGATAAGCCTGAAACGGTGGATAAGTTATACAAAAAGGCGATTTCCCTCGGTGCGACGGATGAGGGGGCTGCGGGGCCACGGGGCGAAAATTTTTACGCGGGCTACTTCCGTGACCTAGATGGCAATAAGCTCAACTTTTTCTGTATTCCTGGATAGGTGCCTGTAATCGGCAGTTAGCGGTTGAGTGCTCAATCGGCGTTCCTTGTGTATTGTCTAGACGAGTGGCTTTGATAGCCTTATGACCATGAACCGCGCGCGCCCTTTAGGCGGCGCGGTTTTTTAAATGTATATGAACAGGCCCATTTCGCATGACGTCGTTAAAAGATATCCGGTCACAATTTTTGAGTTTCTTCGCTGAACAAGACCATTTTATCGTGCCGTCAGCGCCGCTCATTCCTCAAAACGACCCGACACTCTTGTTTGTGAATGCCGGTATGGTTCCGTTCAAGAATACTTTCACGGGTGCTGAAAAACGCGACTATGTTCGGGCAACATCATCGCAAAAATGCGTTCGCGCAGGTGGTAAGCATAACGATCTTGATAACGTAGGATATACTGCGCGCCATCATACATTTTTTGAAATGCTGGGTAATTTTTCTTTTGGTGATTATTTCAAGGAACAAGCAATTCAATCGGCATGGAGCTTGGTGCATAAAGAATTTGGGCTGCCAGCTGATAAGCTGACCGTTACTGTTTATCATACAGATGACGAAGCATTCGATTTGTGGCGTAAAATTTCAGGATTGCCGGAAGATCGGATCATCCGTATCGCGACTAATGACAATTATTGGGCTATGGGTGATACCGGCCCGTGTGGGCCGTGCTCTGAGATTTTCTTTGATCATGGCGATCATATTCCGGGCGGCCCTCCAGGATCGCCAGACGAAGACGGTGACCGATTTATTGAAATTTGGAATCTCGTTTTCATGCAGTTTGACCGAATGCCCGGCGGTAAAGAAGTTCCCCTGCCTAAACCTTCGATAGATACGGGTATGGGGCTTGAACGCATCGCGGCAGTGCTTCAAGGCGTTCATGATAATTACGATGTAGACCTGTTCAAAACACTTATCGCTGCATCCGTTGACCTTACGGGTCGGCCGGCGACGGGTGATGATGCCCCGGCGCACCGCGTTATTGCCGATCATTTGCGCGCAACAAGCTTTCTTATTGCTGATGGCATTGCGCCATCTAATGAAGGGCGTGGTTATGTATTGCGCCGCATCATGCGCCGCGCGATGCGATATGCTCATGGTCTCGGTGCCCGCGATCCATTGATGAACCGGCTTGCACCCGTGCTTGTTCGGGAAATGGGGGGCGCGTTTCCCGAATTGGTTCGTGCTGAAACGCTAATCGTTGAGACTTTACGGTCAGAGGAAGAAAAGTTTAAAAGCTTGCTTGAGCGAGGATTGAAACTTCTTGATGAAGAAACATCCGGCCTTGAGAGTGATGCTCCGCTTCCGGGCGCGGCGGCGTTTAAACTCTATGATACTTTTGGTTTCCCATTGGATTTGACACAAGATGCACTGCGCCGTCAGGGGCGCGAAGTTGATGTGGCAGGTTTTGAAACGGCTATGAAAGCGCAACGCGAGGCTGCGCGTGCGGCATGGGCCGGATCTGGCGATGCCGCAGATGAATCCGTTTGGTTTGATTTGCGTACGGAATATGGCGCGAGTGAATTCCTCGGTTATATCCACGACACGACCGAAGGCGTCATCCAAGCCATCGTTCGTGACGGTAAGCCTGTGGAGAGGGCTGACGCTGGCGACAATGTTGAGATCATTGTCAATCAGACACCGTTTTATGCAGAATCTGGCGGTCAGGCCGGCGATGCGGGTGTGGTGAAATCTGAAAGTGGCGCGAGTATCGTCGTTAAGGACACGAAGAAACGAGTGAATGCGCTTCATGGGCATATAGGCAAAGTTGAGAATGGCTCTGTCAGTGTCGGTGACGCCGTAACACTTTCTATTGATGTTCCGCGGAGAAACCGAACTCGGGCAAATCACTCTGCGACACATCTCGTTCATGCAGCATTACGTGAAGTGCTCGGTGATCATGTGGCGCAAAAAGGGTCTTTGGTTGCGGAAGACCGGATGCGGTTTGATATCACAAATCCAAAAGCAATATCCGAGTCGGAAATTTCAGAAGTCGAGCGCCGTGTAAATGCAGTTATCAGGCAAAATTCAAAAGTTGATACACGGATAATGCCTTATGATGATGCCGTGAAGTCCGGCGCTATCGCACTTTTCGGTGAAAAATACGATGATGATGTTCGTGTGTTAACAATGGGGCATTCCCTCGAGGGTGACGACAAGCCCTATTCGGTCGAACTTTGCGGGGGAACCCATGTTCGCAATCTCGGTGATATTGCGATATTTAAAATTGTCGGGGAGAGCGCGGTTTCGGCAGGTGTTCGCCGTATCGAAGCGGTGACGGGAGAGGCGGCGCGGCTTTATTTGGAAAATCAGGCGAATCTCGCACGGTCTGCTTCGGAAATTTTGAAAACCTCTATTGAAGATTTACCCCAGCGGGTTGAGGTGCTGGTCGCAGAACGTCGTAAACTAGAGCGCGAACTGTCCGAGGCCAAGAAGCAATTAGCCCTTGGGGGTGGTTCGACTTCGGCTGAAGATCAGGTCTTAGAGATTGCTGGGGTTAAATTTATCGGGAAGGTTCTCGATGGTGTCGCTGCTAAAGATCTGCGCGGATTGGTTGATCAGGCCAAGAAGCAACTCGGTTCTGGCGTCGCAGCTTTTGTCAGTGTGAATGGCGGCAAGGCAGCACTTGCTGTTGGCGTTACCGATGACCTGAAAGAACGCCTGTCAGCGGTTGAGTTGGTGCGCGTTGGCGCGAGCGCCATCGGTGGAGCTGGTGGTGGTGGTCGTCCGGATATGGCCCAAGCGGGCGGGCCCGATGGCAACAATGCATCCGAGGCGATCAATTCTATTGAACGGGCAATTAGCGCTTAGTCGCGAATAGACACGTTACCGCCAGAAGATTTTTCAATATTCGTCTGGGTCGGATTGCCATATACGGTTACGTTTCCACCGCTGGAGGCGTCTGCGCTTACACTCCGCGAGGCATAAACATTCAGATTTGCTCCGGATGACACGTCCGCTTCGACTGAATCACAACGTAATTTTTCGGCGTCGAGTTTTGCGCCGCTGCTGCCGTCGGCTTCGAGGTCTGAACAATGCCCCCGAAGTTCCGCGCGAGCGCCACTTGAAACCGATACTTCAAAGTCTGATGCGTCGATGCCATCTGCAAACAGCGATGACCCACTTGAAATTTCGGCTTCCTCAAGCGACGGCATTTCGATGTAAATAGTGACCTTTGAATTTTTGCGACCAAAGAATGCACCGCGCTCACGGCCAATTTCTAGACTGTCATCATCCAATTCAATTCTGAGGCGATCAATAGCTTCTTGCGACCCTTCTGCACGGATCGAAAAGTCTTTGCCGACTCGTGCTTCAACATAAATACCGGTGGAAATATCAAGCTGATCGAACCCGGTGATATCGTAGGTTTTTGTCTCAGCCATTGCCGGGGTAAGCGATAGCGCCAATGCTGCGCCAACAATAGATGTTAGTGAAGTTGAAGCTTTCATCTTTAATCCTCGTTCCGGTTGTTTAGTGGCGACTAGCCTGTGAAGCGGGGCGGATTTTTATCTGCCCGCCCGAAGACTTGTCGATGAATACACGTTCTGGAGCACCGTAGATTGCCATGTGACCACCGCTGGATGCGTCGGCAACGATGGATTGTTTGACGGAAACTTCGCCATGCCCGCCGCTAGATACATCGACGTTGGCGCTCACGCATGTTAGTTTGTGTGCTGTTAAATTGGCACCGCTTGAAATATCAACCGAGCAATCATCGCTGCGCCCATCGACAACTACATAAGAACCGCTTGATAAATCAGCATAGAATGTGGGTGTGTCGATCTTTGACAACGTTGACGTCGAGCCAGACGAAGCTTCAATGCCGGTGATTTTTGGCACCGTTACCACGACGCGGTAATCAGCTTTTTTTTGATGCCAACGTAGGCGATTGAATTCTCTAGTGACTATTAGGGTGCGGTTTTTCACGCTGATGTGGAAATCACTGAAATCGCCATCGGTGGATTGAACTACGACTGATTGGGGTGTGCCGACGGTGGCATCCATCACGATTCCGGCCGATATATCTATGCGCTCAAATTCGGCCAGATCAAAACTACGATCTTCTGCGGCAGCGGGCAGGCTCGCCGCGATAAACAGCCCAACAATAAGTGCGCAACGGTTCATTCAGGTTCTCCAGACGGGATCAATACGCGTATCCCGATAATGGTACCATGCTGCCACGCAGCCAAATGAATTACGAGATATATGCGGTGAGCTGCCGGTTAATTGCGGGGGGAGGAGAGAAATTGGCGTAAAAACTGGGCGGTAAACGCATTTCGGGAGGGTATCCCCCTCCCGAAACCAATAAAATGCTCAGTAAATCTGACCTTAATTGGCCATGGCTTTGCGGAAATTTTCGTCAACTTTTTCGAGGAAACCCGTGGTTGTAAGCCATTTTTGTTCGGCACCGATCAAGAGCGCGAGGTCTTTCGTCATATAGCCGCCTTCGACTGTTTTGATGACAGTTTGCTCTAGGGTGGTGGCGAAATTGGTTAGTTCTTGATTGCCGTCAAGTTTACCGCGGTGTGCGAGGCCACGTGTCCAAGCAAAAATTGACGCGATAGAGTTCGTCGAAGTTTCTTCGCCGCGTTGGTGCGCACGGTAATGACGTGTGACCGTACCATGTGCGGCTTCGGCTTCGACTGTCTTTCCGTCTGGTGACATGAGTACCGATGACATGAGGCCGAGTGAACCAAAGCCTTGCGCAACTGTATCTGACTGTACGTCGCCATCATAGTTTTTACACGCCCAAACATACCCGCCGGACCATTTCATGCAGGCCGCGACCATATCGTCGATCAAACGGTGTTCATAAACCAGATTGTGTTCAGCGAATTTTTCTTTGAATTCGGCTTCGTACATATCGGCGAAGATATCTTTGAAACGACCATCATATTTTTTCATGATGGTGTTCTTGGTTGATAGGTAAAGTGGGTATTTGCGCTGTAGAGCATAGTTAAAGCAGGCGCGGGCGAAATCTTGGATCGATGCATCAAGATTGTACATGCCCATATAGATGCCAGCGCTCGGTGCGTCGAACACTTCATGTTCAATGGTTTCGCCATTTTTGCCTTCCCATTTCAGGGAAAGCTTGCCTTCGCTCGGGAAGAGCATGTCGGTGGCGCGATACTGATCGCCGAATGCGTGGCGGCCGATGATGACCGGCTGCGTCCAGCCAGGCACGAGGCGAGGAACGTTACGGATGATGATTGGCTCGCGGAAAACAACGCCGCCAAGAATGTTACGGATAGTGCCGTTTGGCGACCGCCACATTTTCTTGAGGCCAAATTCTTCGACGCGCGCTTCATCAGGTGTGATGGTCGCGCATTTTACGGCCACGCCGTATTTTTTTGTCGCTTCGGCAGCATCGATGGTGATTTGGTCGTCTGTCGCATCTCGGCTTTCCATACCGAGGTCGAAATATTTCAAATCCAGATCGAGATAAGGATAAATCAGCTTATCCTTAATCATCTGCCAGATGATGCGGGTCATTTCATCCCCGTCCATTTCAACGACTGGATTTTCAACTTTGATTTTCTGCATGGAATTTCCTACCGGACGTAATGAATGCGCTATGAATGCGCGTAATGATGATTTCTAATTAAGGTGGGCGTGGCGCTCTTAGCATTGGGTGCCGCCTCGTGGAAGGGGGGCGCGCCCATTACCGCCCCGAATAGCGAATTTTTGAGTGAGGCAAGCCGAAAGGCAATGATAGACAAGACGATAACCAACCCACAGGCTCCAGGCCGGGTCGCGCGCCGGGATGGCCGAGGAACTTTGGGTGCCGCCCCGATTTTTGTACTGGTCGAGCCACAAATGGGCGAAAATATAGGGGCTTGCGCCCGGGCAATGCTGAATTTCGGGCTGTCCGGCCTTCGGTTGGTGAATCCGCGTGATGGCTGGCCGAATGAGCGTGCCGGCGCGATGGCGGCGGGGGCGACCATCGTTATTGACCAAGCACAAGTATTCGACGCCACGGCCGATGCAATCGCTGACTGCCAATACGTCGTAGCGACCACGGCCCGTCCTCGTGAAGCGTTGTTGCCGGTTTTGACCCCGAATGAAGCAGCGAACGCGCTGAAAAAGCGAATCAGTAATGGCGAAAAATGTGCGGTTCTGTTCGGTGGCGAGCGTTCGGGATTGGCTACAAAAGACGTGGTGCACGCAGATGCGATTGTCTCAATTCCCGTAAATCCGGCATTTGCATCGCTCAATCTTGGGCAGGCCGCGCTTTTAATCGCTTATGAATGGGCCATTGCCGATGGTCGAGAAGCCGTCGCCGTGGCGGCCCCCGATCTGATGCCTGCAACCAAGGAAGATTTCGAAAGGTTTTTTGGACATCTGATCGAAGAGTTGGATAGAGCGGGATATTTTTATCCTGAAGACAGGCGCCTTAATCGGCAGCATAAGCTCAAGGCGGCCTTCCAACGTGCAGGGCTTACGGAAAAAGAAGTAAGCGCGTTGCGTGGCGTAATTAAAGCCCTCGTGATGGGGGCGAAGAATAAATAAAAGTGTGTACTGATAATACCTGAATTGAGATTTTTAATGAGCCAGCACAATAACGTTGAGCGTATTGACCAAGCCGATGCGCTTAGCGGACATCGCTTTAAATACTATGATTTTGCAATGGCGGCATTTGTCGCGATTTTAGTTTGTTCCAATTTGATTGGAGCGGCGAAGTTGGTTCAGTTCTTCGAGTTCAACATTGGCGGCTGGAATGTTGGTATGTTCGGTGCGGGCATTTTGTTCTTCCCGCTCTCTTATGTTCTTGGGGATGTTTTGACCGAAGTCTATGGCTATGCGCGGGCGCGGCGCGTCGTGTGGATGGGATTCGCAGCCGTGATGTTCATGGCGCTCATGTCATGGGTCGTTGTTGCTATGCCGCCAGCACCGGGTTGGGAAGGGCAGGCAGCCTATGAAGCAGTGTTTGGTCTAACCCCCCGGATTGTCATCGCATCTATGGTTGCATTTTGGGCTGGCGAGATGGCGAATGCATTTGTGATGGCACGGATGAAGGTCATATCCGGCGGTAAGCACCTCTGGCAGCGGACGATCGGCTCGACCGTGGTTGGACAGGGCGTCGACAGTTTACTGTTCTATCCGATTGCGTTCCTCGGCATTTGGTCGGTGAACCAAGTGCTGACAGTGTTGGCCACAAATTACTTGCTTAAAGTTCTTTGGGAGGCCGTGTTGACCCCTGTGACCTATCGAGTTGTGCATGCGCTCAAGCGGGCTGAGGGCGTTGATGTCTATGATAGCGAAACGGCATTCACACCGTTCTCGATCAAGTCCTGATCAGCATGCTTGCGAAGGATAAAAAAACCTGAGTAAACTCATCGGTGTATCGATGATGTAAGCGGTGGCGTTTGTGTCGGCGGTGCAGCGAGGTAATGAAAATGCCTGACGATCACAAACAGAGCTTTGCGGTAAAGCCGGACAGATCTCGGACGGGGGGTGGGCCACGCATCGCAATACTGGGTGCCGGCTTTTCTGGGCTTGGTATGGCAATCCGTTTGCGACAAGAGGGTCACGAAAATTTTGTCATTTACGAAAAGGCCGACGAGGTAGGCGGCACATGGCGCGAAAACACCTATCCGGGTGTCGCGTGTGATGTACCGTCACATCTTTATTCATTCTCGTTTGAACCCAATCCGAATTGGTCAAAGCGCTACTCACCGGGCCCGGAGATATTGGATTATCTAAAGCATTGCGCTCAGAAATATGACCTCTACCGATCAATTTCGTTTGGAAAGACAATAACCTCGATCCGGCATGACGGGACGCGCTGGCATATCGAGTTTTCAAACAATGAAACAGCTACCGCGGATATTGTTATCAGCGGGTTAGGCGGGCTTCATGAACCGAACTTCCCGAATTTGCCGGGCATGAATGATTTTGATGGGCCGATGTTTCACACGGCGCAATGGCGCGAAGATGTGGACCTCAGTGGAAAGCGTGTCGCAATCGTTGGATCCGCCGCTAGTGCTGTTCAGGTCATCCCCGAAATCGTTAAGCAAGTTGCGCATCTCGATATTTATCAACGAACACCAAATTGGGTTATGGCGCGGGATAGTTATGCCTATCCCAAATGGCTTAAAGCGATTTTCAAGCGCGTCCCAATTTTGGCGCGCATATACCGTGGTCAATATTTCTCGATGGCTGAGTGGCGGTTTGCTTTATTCAAAAACAAGGAGTCTCGGATAAAGCGGCTATCGCGCAAGCTGTTTACAAAACATATGGAAGCGCAGGTGCCGGAACCTAGCTTGCGTAAAAAGCTAACGCCGACTTATCCAATCGGCTGCAAGCGCATTTTGATCTCGGACGATTATTTGCCTGCGGTTCAACGCGACAATGTTGATTTGATTACAGATGGAATTGAATGTTTCACCACTCATGGCATTCGCTCGGCTGGTGGCCGCGAACGTGATGTGGACGTCGTAATTTTGGCAACAGGCTTTAAGCCGTTCGATATTCTCGACTCAATCGGGGTCATTGGCCCGTCCGGCACGAGCCTTAAAGAAAGCTGGAAAAACGGAGTGGTTGCGCATCGAACAGTTGCGGCACCAGGGTTTCCGAATTTCTTTTTGTTGCTTGGTCCAAATTCCGGTTTGGGGCACAATTCTGTGGTTCTAATGATCGAAGCGCAGGTCAACTATATTCTCAAACTACTTAAAACTGCGGAAATTGGCGACCATCATTTGATTGAGCCTTCAGCCGCCGCCACGAAAGCTTTCGATGCGCGGTTACAAACCGATTTGCAAAGTCGGGTTTGGGCGTCTGATTGCGGGGCATGGTATGTGGACGAAAATGGCCGGAATTTCACGCTTTACCCCCATAGTGTCCGGGAGTATCTGCGAGAAATGAAGACACCGGATTTAAGTGAGTATGTTGTCACTGAACTGGTGTAAATTCTCCTTTTAATTGTAATGAAGAAGTTCACTCAATTCAGGGCCGTAATTTCCTGAAATTTTAGCTCAACTTTTATTGAAAACACTTGTGCGTTCGCGAAATAAGTGCCTTTTGGGGGGCGAGTAACTGTAGTGGGGAAGACCTATGTTGAAATTCTGCGTTTCGGCCTTTGCGGCCATCATGGCTTTCGCGATTGTACCAGCGCATGCAGGCCTAGTTTATATCGGGACCTATGGTGGGAACGATAACGTCTCCGGTAACAATAATGGCCAAAATAACGACATTTCGGATGAGATTTTTGCGTTTAATGGCGACACAACGGTTGAGCAATTAGCAAAAATTGATGTCTGTAATCCAACCTCAGATCAGGACTGCTTACCAAATGGGCAAAAGCCATCTAATGGCGCGGTAAACGCATCAGCGTTTACACTCGTCAATAATGGGGCCGCTGGTTCTGTTGATTTTGATCTGACCGGGACAGGCTACGGGCTAGAATATGTTGTTTTGAAAGCAAGCAATAACTTTGCGTTGTTTTACTGGGATATGGACCCGTTGGTTGGCTCATTCTTATGGCAAATTGCTGGCTTCATCACCAATAATGGTGGCCAGGTGCCGGATCTTTCGCACATCACCTTTTATGGCGGCGAGGCAGTGAGCGACGTCCCGCTACCGGCTGCTGTATGGTTGATGGGCGCTGGCTTGGCGGGCCTTGGTTTTTCAAGCCGCCGGAAAAAAGCGGCCTAAGAAAAGCCTAGAAATGGATGTTTCTGGAAAACCCGCCAACTGGCGGGTTTTTCATTTTCATAATGTTTGACTCGGATAGGACGCACCGGTATAGCCGGGCGCTCTGAAACGGGAAGACGCGTGGACCGCCGTTTTTATCGCATCAAAGATTGGCTTTGATGCCGGGCCGCGTCGTAAGTGAGGAAGAATGTCTAAGCGTATTAACGCCAAGCACAAGCTTGACCGCCGCGTTGGCGAAAACGTCTGGGGTCGCCCAAAATCACCTATCAACAAGCGTGACTACGGTCCCGGCATGCACGGCCAGCGCCGCAAAGGCAAGAAGTCTGACTTCGGCCTACAGTTAATGGCGAAACAAAAGCTTAAAGGCTATTACGGCAGCATTTCAGAAAAGCATTTCGAACGCACATATAATGAAGCCGTTCGTCGCCGTGGTAACACCGCCGAGAACCTGATTGGCCTTCTTGAATGCCGTCTTGACGCGCTCGTATATCGCGCGAAGTTCGTGCCGACTGTGTTCGCCGCTCGTCAGTTTGTGAACCACGGCCACGTTATGCTCAATGGCGTGAAAACAAATATCCCATCAGCGCGCGTGAAGCCTGGGGATGTTGTTGAAATTAAAGAGAAATCAAAGAATATGGCGCTGGTTCTCGAAGCGCTGCAAAGCGCCGAGCGCGATATTCCTGATTATATTGAAGTTGATCCTAAGAAGATGACAGTGACCATTCTGCGCATTCCGGAATTTGCTGAAGTTCCTTACCCGTGCACGATGGAGCCAAATCTGGTCGTCGAATATTACTCTTCGTAAATTCGAACTTCATCGCGAATCAAAAAAGGCTGCCTTCGGGCGGTCTTTTTTTGTGCGCGAAAATCGGTTCGTCGCACCAAAGACTCCATTTGTCCCGCCTAAGAGGCGGTTCATCCTGTTGTTTGAGCGCAACAGCATTGATCGAAGTGGGCCGAAAACTTCACGAAACTGACATAACCACGTGAGGTTCGCCATGATCTGGATATAGTTTTAACAAGTCTGGCAGGGGTGCGGGCCCACAAGTTTACACCGGAGGGGGTGTAAGGGTCGGAGCCGTTGCTGGTTTATGGATCATGCAAGGGAGCACAATATGTCCAAACCTGTAATGCGTAGGGGGGCTACCTGGTCTTTTGACTACGGCCTCTGTAGGGGCAATTATGATTTCTGCGCCAGTTTATGCGCAGGAAGTCGAGACCATCCCCGAAGCGAGTGAAGAGAGCCGTGACGAGCGCGATGTCGTCGTTGTTACTGGCTCACGTATTCGTAAAGATGAATTTTCAAGTTCTGGCCCAATTCAGGTCATTGACCCAGAAATCGGATCACTTGGTGGAACGATCGATGCGGCCGCGTTGATTCAGTCATCATCGGTGGCGTCCGGTTCGGCGCAAACAACTGCGGCGATTTCGTCAAACTTTGTTACCAACGGTGGTGCGGGTGCCGCGACGATATCACTACGTGGTCTTGGTGCTGAACGTACACTGGTTCTCCTGAACAGCCGTCGTGCTGGCCCGGCCGGTACTCGTGGCGCTGTGTCATCATTCGACCTCAACGTTTTGCCGACCTCAATTATTTCAAACATTGAGATCCTAAAAGACGGCGCGTCTTCTATCTATGGTTCAGATGCGGTTGCGGGTGTTGTGAACATCATCACAAAGCGTGACACCGACGGAATCGAGTTTGATTTCTTCGGCACGCAGCCCTTTGATTCTGGTGGCGAAGAATACCGTGCTAGCGCTACATGGGGTAAGACATTTGATCGTGGTCATATTCTTATGTCCGCTGACTATTATAAGCGGAAAGAATTGGCGCGCGGCGACCGCAAGTATCTTGAATGTGGCGAGGAACGCATCTTTGATGCGCCAGGCGGTAATCGGGTTGATCCAATTGATCCGCGCACGGGCAATTTCCGCTGCACAGATGACATCCCTTGGGGCCATGTCTGGGTCTATGACGCACACTATTATGACTATTTGTATGGGTATACGACAAATCCAACGTCAAATATCCCAGCAAGTGGTTTCTTCCAGGTAACACAGTTCCAATACAATTATGATGGCGATAATCTGCAGAACTACATCCCAGGTTTGCCAGCACCGCGTGATGCGTCTGATCTGGGCGTTCCTGCGGGCTTCTTCCCGGTTGCTTATGACCCTGCGTCATCCGCTGTGTTTAACGAGCAATCTCAGTTCGTTCCTGAAGTCACTGTTATTCCAGAAACCACCCGCTATTCGGCATACTTTGATGGAGCTTATCAGCTCACTGAGGGTGTCGAAGTCTATGGTGAGTTTTTGTTCAACCGCCGTGAAACTTATGTGAACAACTACCGTCAGTTCTGGACGTTTGGTCTGACATCTGCGCCATCATCGATTGAATTCTTTGGTGCGGGGCCAAATCCATTTGACGCAGCGACCGGCCCATATTTGACAAGCCCAACAGCGGTCACAAATCACAGCGATAGCTCGCAACGGGTTGACTACTTCCGTGGTGTAGGCGGTTTCCGCGGTGAGTTTGAAGGAGGCGGCCTCGATGGATGGGCATGGGACGTTTATTCCCAATATAGTCGTTCAAAAGGGTTGTACCGAAGTGATCAAGTCTTTCAGGACGCAATCGATTATCAATATGCAATCGGTTATGGTAATTTCCCTGCGGGCTGTGAGGGCAACGTAACACCAATCAGTGGCACAGAGTGTGTGACTGTTGACTGGTGGGATCCTGAGTTCCTTCGCGGTAACATTCCGGCAGACGCCGCTGCGCATTTGTTCGGTACTGAAGAAGGGTCAACAGTTTATACCCAGCTCTATTTCGAGGGTATTTTGACTGGTAACGTCGTTGACCTTCCGGCCGGGCCGTTGGGCGCTGCGTTTGGTGCAACGTGGCGTCGTGATAAAATTGACGATATTCCAGGTGAAATCACACGTGCTCCTGACCCTGCTAATCCGGGCGAATTCGTCAACAATGCTTGGTCAACAAGTGCTGCGGGTCGCACGATGGGGAGTAGTGAGACGCTGGAATTCTTTGGTGAGCTGAATATTCCGCTACTCCATGATATTCCGGGTATTCAATTATTCGAAGTTGGTGCCGCGGGCCGTTACACAGATGTGAGCACGGTGGGTACGGACGAAACCTGGAAGATCAGCGGTAATTGGGTTGTCACCGATTGGCTCAGCTTTGGTGCCACTATGGGTACTTCGTTCCGTGCGCCGGCATTGTTCGAATTATTCTTGGCGGACCAGACGTCATCGCTTAGCCAAAGAACGATCGACCCATGTATTCAATGGGGAACATTGTTGGCTAGTGGCGACATTTCCCAGCAACTTGCCGATAATTGTGCGGCTCAGGGCGTGCCTGCGAACCATCCTGGTGGCGGCATCAGTGCCACGATTATTACTGGTGGTGGCCTAGGAGTGCTTCAGCCCGAAACGTCTAAAGCGAAAACGGCGAGCGCGACCCTGCGCCTTGATCCGATTTTGCCAGACTCAACGCGGATCAGTATTCGTGGCGATTACTTTGATATCGAAGTGAACGGCGAGATCGCGCAACTCGGGGCGAACAACATTATTGCTGGTTGTTTGACGTCGGACTTCTTCCCGACAGATCCGCTGTGTAGTCTTTATACACGTGGCGCTCAGGGCAACGCCAGCAACATCTCTACGGTTCGCGACAGCTTCATTAACGTGAACAGTCAGAAAAACCGTGGTGTCGACGTAACTGTTCGCATCGACCAAGAGCTTCCAAAGAACTGGGGTGATATTCAGATTGTCTCTCAGATGACCTGGCAGCTTGAGGACAATATTGCATTGTTCGCTGGAACGACCGAAAATCTTAATGGTGAAGCGGGTGAGCCGAAATATACTGGTGACCTCAACTTCATCTGGGAAAAAGATTCTTGGTCATTCCTGTGGTCGATTGATTACTTCGGATCGACGAGCGATCTCGAAGACTTTACAAATGCTACCGGTAGCGTAGACGGTTGTGGAATCGCTGATACGTCGCATGTCGCACCTTATTGTGTTGATGTGTATGCGGAGCGGAAAATCTATAACAGTGCTTCGATTGCCAAGACCTTTAATGATGATCAGATCAAATTGGTTGTCGGTGTCGCTAATCTCTTTGACACTGAACCGCCACGTATTTCTGAGAATGGCACAAACCGACGTCAATCTTCGACGGTTGGTTCCGTACCTTATCAATCACAATATGATTTTGTCGGGCGTCGCGTGTTCGTCAATCTGAAAGCGTTTTTCTAAGTTTCAGATATCTTATTGCGGAGGGACGATGGTGCCGCCATCGTCCCTTTTTCTTTTTGGTCTTTTGCTATTTTGGTAAGAACGAATTAGATTTTCCGTTGAATGATCTTCAGAGAAATCAGACACAGGTGCGAGAATGCCACGCGTAAGAATGAAGCCGGACACCCTCAATGAGGAAAATAGGAAATTTGAGCAAACGCGCTTAAGGCAACCAGTTTTTGTGAATTCTGTTCCTAAAAGTGGAACGCATTTGTTGAGAAACATTGTTCGGATGTTTGTTCCAGTGGAGCAACAATATCACGCGCAGTTTATTCAGTACCCAAACCTGCAAGAGCACTTGGAAGCTTTTGATCAGGAGAAATGTAATTTGAGCTGGGGACACCTTTTGTTTTCGGATGCCTCAGCTATGGAATTAACAGGTGCGCGAAAAATCGTTTTGTACCGTGATCCGCATAGTTGGGTGCTCGCGCGCGCGCGATTTTTTCTATCCGACGAATTCACCGGGAATATCGAACACGTAAAGGGCGGCCGGATATCAGTTGAAGAACTGCTTAATTTGATGATTTTTGGCATCTATCAAAAGGTGCCTTCGCTTCTTGATCTTTATATGCATAACGCCGTTGCCTGGATGGGAACGGTCAATGCGATGGTAAAATACGAAGAACTTGTTGGTGCTGTTAAGCGGATCGACGATCTAGAATCTGAAGTTTATTTCCGGAAGTTGTTGGGACAGTGCGGTATTGATCCCATCCCGGACGATTGGCGCGAACGAGTTAAAATCGGCTCTGACCGCAAACAAAGCGGCACGGCACGAGAAAACCTCTCTGGATTGTCAGTGGAAATTCCGAATGAGTTACCAGAGACCCAAAAGAAACTGGTCGAGTTTGTAGCGCCGGGGCTTCGTAAGCTTTTAGGGTACGAATAACATCTATCTTTGGCGACTGCGATAAAGCCCTCCATCGGAGGGCTTTTTTCTATCCGCCTACGCGTTTCTTGAGTTCTACGATGAGGGCATCAATGCCTTTTTCGCGCCCGCCATTGTTGGCTATGATTGATGTAAATTGGCTTCGTTGTTCAATCGCGAGCCAGACATTATCCGCCCCAGCATCAACAACCGTCATCTCTTTGCTGTCACGAGCGCGATAAACTCGCCAGTGAATCACAGCATTGGCAAAAGGGTCGCCCGGTTCGGGGTTTTCGAGTTTTGAATTTACGATGATATCGCGTTCTGATCGATCTACAGAGCCAGTAACTTTAAGGGTTTGACCGGCATAATCGGAAAGCGTGTTTTGATATATTTGCGTCGCGTAGCGTTTAAACAGCGGATAATAAACATCAGCCTGTGTGTCAGTCATCTGGCGCGCATATTGGCCGAGTACGAAACGACCGATACGCCGCATGTCCACATGCTTATCGACGATGTCTTCTATTGCATCAAACATTTGATCGCGGTCACTAACGCTAAGCGCTGGTTCTGCTTCGTCTAGAATGGTTTGGACAAAGGTTTCAGCGTTTTGGTCCGCAAACGCGGGTTGTGCGGTAAGCGCGAGCGTCATTCCTGCAAGGCCGATTGCGGCGCGATTGATCGATCTATAAAGGGGCGGGAAGGGCTGCATGAAAGTCTCCAGTGAATACAAAAGCCAGGGCTATTCTAGATCGTCAAATTCTTCGAAGTCGCCAATGTCCGGAAGGTCGTCAAAGCTGGTCCGGCCATTGGTAATTTCACGCTGACGAGATTGCAGATAAAAACTACGGATCGACGCATAATAATCGAGAGAGTCAGCCTCGATATCGGCGAGAGATTCGATGAGCGGCTCGCGTGCCGAAAGAAGCGTCATACCCGTAGTGCTATACCGGAAATATGCTGCGGCGTCCGTGCGGATCCAAATTGCGGGGTCTGTCCCCATATCAACGGCGCGTCCAAATCCGTCGCGAAGCGTGCTCGGACCAAAGAACGGCAAGACCAAATATGGCCCAGAAGAAACGCCCCAAACGGCCAGTGTTTGGCCAAAGTCCTCAGAATGCTGATCAATGCCCATCCGTTCAGCCGGGTCACCCATGCCGCCAAATCCGATTGTCGAGTTTACAACAAAGCGACTGGCCGTTTTTCCGGCACGGCCAAATTCACCTTGAAGGATGTCGTTCGCGAGGGTGATAGGGGTGCCCAAATTGGCGAGGAAATTTCTGATGCCTTTGCGTTGTTTCTTATGGGTCACAGCGCGGTATGCCTTTGCGGCCGGTACGAATAAAGCCCCATCAAGTCCGTTATTGATCGCAAACATTTTGCGGTTGAACCCCTCCCAGGGGTCAGCAACCGCATTTGTTGATATTGGTGCGCTTTCGAGTTCTGCCGCTAAGCTATCAGGGTCTGGATTGCCAGTAATCTGTGCGTGTGCGGGGACCAGTAATGGTACACACATTGCGATCGGCAAAATGGCTTTGGTCAGAGCAGCAGTCTTCATGTGGGCTTTTCCCCGTAAAGCGAATCGAAACGTCTCGTTACACCGAAATGATGGCCGGTTTCGGGCATGAATATAAGAGGTCCGACCGTCCAAACAAGAAAACCTCGATAGAGTTCACGTGAGGTGAGGCGATCTAGTCCGCATATATCCCCTTGGCGTATGTTGGCGAATCGGTTATTTCGTCAATTTACTCGACTCCGAACCCGGAGTTCGGTCATGAGTAGGGTCTATGCTCAACTGGTTCAAAAAAAATACACCTGTTTGGCTGCCAACTTCTGGGTTTGCTATTACAGGCATTCTTGCAATCGTTCGGTTCAGCCCACCGTCGAGGTGGTCCATGCCTGATTGGTCTGTCGTCGCATTTGTTTTCTTTTCTGGGTGGTTGTTTTGCCAAGCGCTGCATTCTCTTTGGTTTCACGAGAGATCTGTTATTAAGAGGTGGATTGAACGGCGAAAGTTTCGCGCCGTTGTAGAGCCTTATTATCAAGATGAAGCAGAGCCGGGAATTCACTTAATATCCCTTCAGCTTCTCATTGTTGCTCCAGAGTCTATAGATACCAAAGATATTGAAATACATTATTGGCTGGGAGGTCCCAATAACCAGACGGTGGACTCGCGTGTTGATAAATTACCATCCCTTACTAGGGGAAAGCTGCACAATTCAGTGCTTGCTGGATTCATCGTTAATATGTCAAATAAGACCATCGAGTGTGTTTCCGACGATGGCAAAAATAATATTATGATAGACTCGAATACTGTCTATGAAGCGTGCTTCACAATTTCTGCGCAAAAGATAAATCCGAAAACCATTACTCGCAAAGTGACTTTCGAATTCGATTTGTCACGCTTTATTTCTGTGGATTAGGCCAATGTCTCGCGGTAAACATTTAAGCCTAGAAGAGGCTCGCAAGCAGGGCCTGCTCGATCAGTTCGCCAAGGAACACCCGAACGAGGCGGATACGGAACGTTTTGAACGCTTAATGAAGGCTATGGCTTCGGGAAAGAAGCCAACAAAATTGGGAACATCAGCTCGCCCCGTTTCCGAAGATTAAACCGAAACTCAAATTCACCTAAGTAGGTCGGCAAATGTTTCGGGGATACCCACACATGGGTTCCGTAGATGCCGCGTTTAAGCCAAGACCAGAAGCCTTCGATTGTGTTGGTGTGAGTGCTGCCACGAACGTATTCGCCTTTGCGATGGTTCACGCTCGTATGCTTAAAGCCGTGATCGCTTAGCTTTAGAAAGGCTGGACCTTCATCAGTAGCGATCCAGCTATCACGCTTCACCGCATCAGCAACGGAACCGGAAACGACTATGCCGCTGCGATTACGAACAATCTTGGTCATAACTTTGCCGTTGCGCTCAACCATACCGAGCACGATGGTTTTATCTTCTGCACCCTTCTTATCCTTACCGCCAATATATGCCTTGTCCGCCTCAACCAAAGCGCCACCACCACCGAGGCGGTCATTACCGTCAACTTGGCCCATATATTCGCGGATTTTGAAGGCAATGCGCCACGCTGTTTTATAGGTGACACCTAGCTGGCGCTGAATTTCCTTTGCGGAGACACCGTTGCGCGTCGTGGTGAATAGAAACATTGCATAGTACCACTTTTGCAGAGGTGTCCGGCTACGCTCGAAGGGTGTTCCGGCCATCGGGTGAATGTGATGACCGCAATTACAGGTATAGGCGGGCATATTGGAAAGGCGTTTGAAGTCACCAATCACGCCGCAGCGCTCACATACAGGCTCGCTTCCGTATCGGCTGTGGAAAAGGTGATCCAGACAAGCGTCGTCGTCAGGAAACTGTTTGAAAAAGTCTTGGATGTTCATTGCTTTTGCCATGAACCCAATATAGGTATTTGGCTAACATACGTCAAGGGGATATATGCGATCTAGTCCGCCATTGCCAGCATATAAAGATATCTTTATGTTTCGTGGAGGAATCGGTGGTTTGGGAACAGGAAACTAATGGCGCTTGATGTAGCGTTGAATATTTTTCGCGCCATAGGCGAAGAAACACGATTGCGGATCATGGTGCTCCTTAGTCGCGGCGAACTGACGGTGAGTGAAATCACGTCCATTCTCGGCCAGAGCCAACCACGGGTAAGTCGCCATCTAAAAATTCTAGCGGATGCAGGTCTGGTTGAACGTCATCGCGAAGGCGCGTGGATGTTTTATCGCACGACGGCCGACGCCGGGGATAATGATGAGCCGCCTCGGCAGGCTGTATTGCGTGCGGTCTGGGATATGGCAAAAGCGGATGACCGCATTTTAGCGCGCGATTCTGATCGTTTCGATCAAGTGCGGGTTGCCCGTGCCGCACAGGCAGCGGCGTATTTTGAAGAAAATGCCGGAGAGTGGAACCGGTTGCGGAATTTGCACCTACCGGAACAGGATATCGAAGCGCGGATACTCGATATTGTCGGCAGTAATCCGGTTGATCTTTTCATAGACATGGGGACCGGCACAGGGCGGATGCTCGAAATTTTTGCGCCCCTTTATAGTTCTGCGGTTGGCTATGACCTCTCGCCGGAGATGCTGGCGATTGCGCGCGCCAATCTTGATCAGGCGAAGATTGCGCATGCTCAGGTGCGGCATGGAGATATTTTTTCACTGCCCCTTGAAGCCTCAACGGCTGATGTCGTGTGTATCCATCAGGTCTTGCACTTTCTAGGAGATCCTGGCGCTGCGGTAGCAGAGGGCGCGCGGCTTTTGAAAACTGGGGGTAGGCTGATTATTTCAGATTTTGCCCCGCATGATTTAGAATTCCTGCGCGAGGAACATGCGCATCGGCGGTTGGGTTTTTCAGACGCAGAGGTTTCTGACTGGTGTGCAACATCGAAATTGAAGCTCACACAAGTTGAAACATTGTCACCGATTTCTGCTGATAAACAAAGACTTACAGTCAAAATCTGGCGATGTGAGTGATTCTAGTCTTAGCTGAAAACACCTGCCAGCAATAATGCAACAAGAGTAAAGCTGGCCCCACATACTACCCCCGCGATCAAAACCCCGAACACGTCAAATGTGCGCCCCATCATCATTCCCCACCGTGAGCACGACCCGAACCTTGATCGTCGTTTGACATTTTTTCAGGGCGAGACCGCCCTACGGCAAAATTGTGTCGCGTAAACGAAAGTTTTGCAAAGCCTCTAAATTCGCGCGGTACGCATCAAGTGCGCCAGAGCCACGTTAAGCATCTGCTCAGCTTCGAGAACTTTCTGTCTCGCTATTTTTCCACATGTTTGTTTCGCTAAATCGGGGATGGATGGGCCGATTTCTTATGGTGCGGCGTCGAGCCACTGGATTTTGCAGAGCGTGAGACCTATGACCGCTGCCATGTCATTTTGGGATCGCATAGAAACCATTCTGGCCGAGGCGCATAAACGCACCATCGGCGCGATGCTTGATGCGATTGCCGCGCGAAAACAGCGCCGCAATGAAGAGGCTTTTGCGATTGCCCTGATCGCGCTCTCTGCAAAAATGGCCAAAGCTGATGGCGTCGTGACCGACGACGAAGTGTCTGCATTCCGGGATTTTTTCAAAATACCAGAAAAACAGGCCGATCGCGTTCGGATGGTTTATCAGTTGGCACAACAAGATGTGGCGGGATTTTCAGAATATTTGGGGCAGGTCGCGCGGATTTTTGTGGATGCGCCGTCGGTTCTTGAAGATGTTCTCGATTGTTTATTCCACGTTGCTGTTGCTGACGGGGTCGCTCACCCGCGTGAATTGGAATTGCTTGATGAAACCGCAAAGGTTTTTGGGATTTCGAACAGAGCATACCATCGCTTAAAGGCCGCACATCTTGGGCTGGGCGAGGATGACCCGTATCTAATATTAGGTGTGGAGCCGGGAATCGCGCTTGATGAGCTTAAGTCTGTTTATCGCTCGCTGTCGCGAGACCATCACCCGGATGCCTTGATGGGGCGTGGTGTGCCTCCGGACCTTGTTCTGATCGCAGAGCGTAGAATGGCCACAATTAACGAGGCTTATGAGCGAATATTAAAGGACTACATGTAAAAAATATGGTTTCATGTGGGTATGCTGCTGGACGCTGGGCCGGGAGTTTGGTCAGATATAAACTGTAACAAGAGGCGTATTTGTGGATAGCAGTGGAAACAGCAAGGAAATCCAAACCACAGAAAAAGGGTTTTGGCTTCAAATGCTGAAGCAAGCAGAAGAAGCATTTTTGCTTGCTAGCATCATTGTGATCTCGTCGCTTGCTGTGATCTCTTTGGCTATCGTCGCGCCATTTGTTCTAATGATTTCAGCGATAAGCGGCATTTTCTCCGGCGGGAATGAAACCCGCAGATGGCGACCCGTCAACGCTTAATCGCCGTTTGATCAGGTTACTGCTTTTCTAATTAGATAATTTAGATTGATGCAGCACGCTGCATGGCATAAGGCGCGACAGACATGTTCGTCATCCTGAAAGGATAGTTGCTGTGTCTGTTCGTGAAGTCAGCCTGCTTGGTTTGATCTGCCTGGTATGGGGTTTCCATTTTATCATCATCAAGACTGCGGTTGGTATTTTGCCGCCGATTTTCTACGCGGCTGTGCGGCTGTTCTTGGTAGCGATTATTATGTCGCCATTTTTGCGCTGGCGACCAAAAGACATGGTTTTTGTGTTTATTGGTGGGTTATGTTTGGGGGCATTCAATTACGCATTCATGTTTACGGGGGTTGAACTTGCGACGGCTTCGACAGCCGCGATTGCAATGGAATTGACAGTGCCGTTCGCGACCATCCTCGCCATTCTTTTTTTGGGTGACAAGCCGGGCTGGCGACGGATTTTAGGGATCACGCTCGCATTTGTTGGTGTGGCAATCATTGCACTTGGCGACAATAGTAATGGTGATGCTGGTGCGCATGTAGGGCTAGGGATCGGGTTGGTCGCAGCCGGTGCGTTTACCGAAGCTGTGGGTGCTGTCATCGTAAAGCGGACAACGACATTTAAACCGCATGAATTACTTGCGTGGTTTTCGGTTATTGGAACAATCGGCCTGAGCATCATGACAGTGCTATTTGAAAGCGGGCAGCTTGAAGCTGTTCAGTCCGCCAACAAGTGGCTGGTTGTGGGCCTAATTCTTTATTCTGCGCTTGGAGCGTCAATCTTTGGCCATACGACCTATTATTGGTTGTTACAGCGTTTGCCGATTAGTCTCGTCGCGCCGAGTGTGTTGTTCACGACGCTATTGGCGATTACTTTTGGTGTGGTTTTGCTTGGGGATCCATTTGGGCCGCGCATGATCATCGGAGGGTTGATGACCTTAGCCGGCGTGGGCGTGGTTCTTTTGCGTAACGTGAAGAAACAGGCCAAGAATGACGCATTCGTTGAACCACAAGGGTAAATTATGAAGATCATCGAAGCCCCATCGCCGAATTTCGACCAGCGCGGGCGTTCGATCGACAGCGTTATTCTGCATTATACCGGAATGAAAACCGGGGCGGAGGCGCTAGAGCGGTTATGCGATCCCGCTGCCAAAGTGAGCGCGCATTATCTCGTCGAGGAAAACGGCGATACCTATAAGCTCGTGGACGAGGCGTGCCGCGCATGGCACGCCGGTGTCGGTTCATGGAAGGGTGAGGTTGATATCAATGCCCGATCTATCGGCATTGAAATCGTCAATCCGGGTCATGAATGGGGCTACCGCAATTTTCCCGACCCGCAGATTGATTCCGTCATTTCACTAATGAGAAGTATTAATCAACGGCATGATATCGCGCCGGAACGGGTGCTTGCACATTCCGATATTGCACCACGTCGCAAGGAAGATCCCGGTGAAAAATTTCCGTGGCAGAATTTGGCGGATGAAGGGCTTGCTATTGCGCCCTTTCGTGGGGACCAGAAATCCGGCAATGCCGTTGAATATGCTGATGCGCTAAAGGCGCTGTCCATGATCGGTTATGATGCGCCAGCCGGTGATCATGCGGCGGCACTATTGGCTTTTCAGCGACGGTTTTGTCCCCAGTCATTGGGGCAGGGCTTTGATGCGCGGACCAAAGCAGCGTTGATCGTGATTAGCGGCGGTTAAAAGTCAGTGTTAGGACGAGTGCAACCAATGCTGGCGTGGCCTGAGTAAATAAAATAGTTGGCTTTGCGGTCACCGCGCCAAAAATTCCGGCGACGATGACACATAATAATAAGAACACCACGATATCGGTTTTGCGGGTGAGAACACCCCACAAAAGGCCCGCGGCGAGAAAGCCATTATAGAGACCCTGATTTGCGGCAAGAACCGCTGTGTCGGCTGATTGTTCTGGCGTCATCGCAAAAATTTCGCGGCCAATGGGGTGATCCCAAAAGAACATCTCGAGGGCGAGAAAGCCAAAATGCAGTAATGCGACGATGATAACCGTGAATTTTGCCAGTAATTTCATGTCTGTCCCCCGATTTAAGCGCTAAAAGCTACCAGAATTGGAGCAATTCCGCCAATCGGCCTGTCTGCATTGCTGGATACCTTGACCACGGGGCCTAAGCGCTCCAAATCACTTAATGTCAGGCGGTTGGACGGCCGCGGGCGATGCGAATCGCGCGAGGAAAGTCCGGGCTCCATGGAGACAAGGTGCCGGGTAACGCCCGGCCGGGTTGCGCAGTAATGTTTAGCCTGAGGGATAGCGCCACAGAAAACAAACCGCCTCATTTTTTTGGGGTAAGGGTGAAAAGGTGCGGTAAGAGCGCACCGCCGTCTCAGCAATGAGGCGGGCACGGCAAGCCCCGCCTGGAGCAAGACCGAATAGGGATGGCGTGCCTTTCGAGGCGGGTGGGTCTTCGCGCCTAGTCATCCGGGTTGGTTGCTTGAGCGTCGTGTGCAAGCACGCGCCTAGAGGAATGGTCGTCGCTCAGAAATGAGTACAGAACCCGGCTTACAGGCCGTCTGACATTTTTATTCGGATTGGATTTCAATCCGCTGTTATATTCGGTCAAGAGAATCGAAAATTTGGAGACCTTTTTATGCCGTCTTTCGACATCGTTTCAGAAGTTGATCTCGCCGAAGCAGACAACGCTATTCAGAATGTAACCCGTGAAATCACAACGCGTTATGATTTCAAAGGGTCGAAATCGACCATTGAAATGAAAGAAGGCGTCATCACGATTTTTGCGGACGATGACATGAAGCTGCGTCAGATGCATGAAATTCTTCAAGGCAATATGCAAAAACGCGGCATCGAACCCGGCTCGCTCGATTATCAAAAAGAAGAACCCGCGGCGGGCCAGGCGGTTCGTCAACAGGTGTTACTGAAACAAGGGCTTGATAAAGAACTTGCCAAAAAAATCGTCAAAGCAATTAAAGGCGAGAAACTAAAGGTGCAGGTCGCTATTCAAGGCAACGAGTTGCGGGTGACCGGCAAAAAGCGAGATGATCTTCAAGACGTCATTGCGTTTGTGAAGTCCATGAAACTTGAACAACCACTGCAATATAACAATTTCCGCGACTAATTCGATAAGCTGACCAATTTTCGATGCGCTAGCCAATCTACGCTGTATCGGATAAACCAAAATCATGCGCGGTGGGGCGCGAAGGAGAACCGAGATGGCCGAATATGAAGCCAGCCTTTTGGAAATCATCAAAGAACATGCGGTGGGCCTCACCGGAGAATTGAACCGCGATACACCTATCGCGGATTTGGGGATCGATTCATTTTCGGTCGTCGAAATCATTTACGAAATCGAAGAAAAGCTGAATGTCGAAGTCCCGTTCAATGCGAACGAGAATCCATTTGGCGACATGGCGACCGTCGGCGATTTGCTTGACGCGCTCGATAAGCTGATCAAGAAAAAATAGCATGACCCGAAATGTTGTTGTCACGGGCATGGGTGTTGTCTCTCCGTTGGGGAACAACATTGAAACTTATTGGGATGGATTGCGCGAAGGGCGTAGCGCAATTATCAAACGCGAATATCAGGCAGCCGATAAATTCTCGCTAACGGTTCCGGTCGCACCTATTGACGACATTGATGATACGATCAAAAGCCTCGGTCGTGATATGTTGCGTGCAGATCGTTTTTCGCAGCTTGCGGTCATCGCAGCTGACGAGGCAATCAAAAATTCCGGCATTGAATTCGACGAAGCGCTGGGTGCCCGAACGGCCTGCATCATTGGTACAGGGATTGGTGGTCAAACAACACTTGATGATGGCTATCAAGCAATGCTCTGTCGGGACCGTCGACCGCACCCGTTGACAATTCTAAAAATTATTCCCAACGCGCCGGCCAGTCATTTATCGATCCGACATGGGCTGCGCGGGCCAACTTTCGCTGTCTCAAGCGCGTGTGCGACGGGTGCCCATGCGATTGGGGTTTGTGCAGATTTGATCCGCTCTGGTTCTGCGGATGTTGGCCTTGCGGGATCAAGCGAGGCAGCGCTTAGCTATGGTGCACTCGAAGCGTGGAAGGCGATGCACATTCTTGCGGATGAGACATGTCGGCCATTTTCGAAAAACCGGAATGGGTTGGTGATCGGCGAGGGTGCGGGCGTTCTGGTTCTCGAAGAGGAAGAGCACGCAAAAAAACGTGGCGCGGAGATTATTGCGCGAATTGCCGGTTTTGGCATGAATGCCGACGGTAACGATATGATCAATCCATCGGTTGACGGGGCGTCGCGTGCAATAGAATTGGCGATGGAAGACGTGAAGGTTGATGACCCAGCTGGGGTCTATGTTAACGCACATGGTACGGGAACATTGCTTAATGATCCGACAGAGACGAAGGCTATCCGCTCTGTCTTTGGTGATGATGCTGACGCACTGGTTGTGTCTTCAACAAAATCAATGCACGGACATTTGTTAGGTGCCGCTGGCGGAATTGAAACGATTGCCGCAATCCTTGCCATGAAAAATAGTATTGTACCGCCTACGGTCAATTATGAAGAGCCCGACCCAGCCTGTGACTTGGATTACGCGCCCAACACAGCAAAAGAGCGCAACATTTCTGTGGCGCTCTCAAACTCTTTTGCATTTGGTGGATTAAACGCAGTGGTTGCGTTTTCCAAACCTTAGGCCGCAGCCGTTTTACGCGATGGCATCGCATGAAGGCTTGAACGCATCCAGCGGAAACCGCCAACCATTAGGACAAGGCCAATATATCGAACGATGTAGATTCCGAGATCGTCAGGAAAGCTTTTGGCCATCGCGCCGATTGAGGCGTAAATCGTTTGAATGTCTGCGCCGCTCGATCCCATTGCTGCGATTGGCCAGACGGTACGGTCGATCAATAGAGCAAGCATTCCGACCTTCCAAATATTCGTCTCGCCTTTGGCGAACATGGCGAATAGGAATGTCAAAATAACTGCGCGCGGTAGGTCCGCGCCCGAAAAACCAATGCTCACGATGTACTGAAGATCTTCCATATAATGACCTCCTTTAATTTGTTGCGTCCGCATTTACGCATGAGTAGGGTTAATGACGCGTAAAAACTGTCTGCAAAGTGCGCAAGAATCGGGTGTCAGCATCCATAAAGATTTATTATTGCTACCGTCATGAATGATCTTTCCCATACCCAATTTTCGGTCGCGCGACTTGATGGTTATGAACCGGTGGCACGGGCAATCGACTTTTTAACGGTGAATGCTGAAACGCAACCGACGCTAGAGCAAACGGCGGCCCATGTCGGATTATCGGCTGCGCATTTTCAGCGGGTGTTCAAGGCGGGCGCAGGTGTCTCGCCGAAACGGTTTTTGCAATATCTAGCCGCGCAAGAGGCAAAACGCGCCATTACAAACGGCGAAGATGTTCTGTCTGCTGCTTATTCGGCGGGGCTATCCGGTGCGTCCCGGCTTCATGACCTTTTTCTTGCCGCAGAAGCGATGACGCCGGGTGACTATCGCCGCAAAGGGGCGGGGCTTCTTATTCGCTTTGCCTTGGTCGAAGGACCGCTTGGGCGCGTCCTGATTGGCGCAACGGATAAAGGTATCTGTTGGCTGAGCTTTGCGGACGATACCAATCTAGATGATAGCATGCAGCAGATGAAGCACGATTGGGCAGCGGCCACATTTGTTCAAGATGCGGACTATGTGACGCCGTTTGCGCGTCAGGCATTTGCCTTTGCGATGAACCGTCGGTTGAATGAACCATTGCGCTTGCATGTTCGGGGAACGAATTTCCAGCTCAAGGTTTGGGAGGCATTGTTGCGAATACCCTATGGGCACCTTGTGACCTATGGCGATATCGCAAAAAATATCTGTGCGGAAAAAGCGAACAGGGCTGTCGGTACTGCGGTGGGGGCGAATTTGATCTCGGTGTTGATCCCGTGTCACCGGGTAATCTTATCGTCTGGTATCGTCCACAATTATCGCTGGGGTGCGCCACGCAAAAAGGCGATCCTAGCGATGGAAGAGGCGCTTTCTCAGGCAAATTGACCCGCATAAAAAAACGCCCCGGTTAAACCGGGGCGAATTTTTTAGTCGGTGCAAGTGTAGGGTCGATTTCTATGACCGCGTCTCGTTTTTAGGCAACGGATGCGGCTTGTTCTTCTTGTGGATCACGCAGCACATAACCACGTCCCCAAACAGTTTCGATGTAATGTTCGCCAATCGTTGCGGCCGCGAGTTTTTTACGCAGCTTACAAATAAAGACGTCGATAATTTTGAGTTCAGGCTCGTCCATGCCACCATAAAGATGGTTTAGGAACATCTCTTTGGTGAGTGTCGTGCCTTTGCGGAGCGAAAGTAGCTCAAGCATTTGGTATTCTTTGCCAGTCAGATGAACGCGTTGGCCCGCGACTTCGACGGTCTTCGCATCAAGATTGACGATCAGCTTGCCGGTCGTGATGACTGATTGTGAGTGGCCTTTAGAGCGACGGACAATGGCGTGGATACGTGCCACTAGCTCGTCTTTGTGGAAAGGCTTCGTCATATAGTCGTCAGCACCAAAGCCGAGACCACGTACTTTTGTTTCGATATCGCCTTGACCCGTAAGAATAAGGATCGGTGTGTTTACCTTGGCGACGCGAAGAGATTTCAAAACGTCAAACCCGGTCATGTCCGGTAAGTTTAGGTCGAGCAAAATGATGTCGTAATCATAGACTTTGCCAAGATCGACACCTTCTTCGCCCAAATCGGTGGTGTAGCAATTGAACCCATCCGACTTCAGCATCAGTTCGATGCTCTGTGCTGTGGCGCCGTCGTCTTCGATCAGCAGAACCCGCATATTCAGTCTCCTGTTGGCGCGCTGTTCCCCTCGAAACGTGACCGCGCTCTCTTGCTTTGTCGTAGGGTAGGTAACGACTATAAGCTTTCATAATGGTTAACGGCATGAACGACATTTGTCGTTTTTGCGGCGGGTTTTTAATTTCCCGAAAATACTTATTACCAGCAGGTCCTAGTGATTACTTGATTTGCATGCCCTGTCATTAAGCATAATCAATTTTTTCCTCTTTAAATGCATTCACCATTTTACCGGAGATTAACGGCTCAGGAATTAACCTGGCGACGTTGAGGGTGCGCGGCATTGGTATCAATAAATGAAAGCACGATCAAAAGTGCGCGCCAAAGCTTTTGTGTCCATGACGTTCTCGGATGCGAAACGGTATCGAGCGCTTTCCGGGAGTTTGCGTTTTAAATTTGGATTCAGACTCTGGGTGCTGGAACGTTGCGGTAAATAAAAAAGAGGAGGCGTAAGGTGGGTTATAATTTTCAAAATGGGGTCAGCGCGCTACTTCGGTTATCGAGAGAAGAATGTGACGCCCTAGAGGCTGACCTCTCGGATCTTCGGTCTGCACAGCGCGCCGCAAGAATTTCACTTGATGGGCTTGGGGATGCGAATGACGAAGTTGCTCGGCATCGTCGCCACAAGCTGCTCGGTATGCTGGCGACTTTTGAGCAAGCCGAGGTTGAGGCGAACGAGAAATTGAACGCGGCGGTCGTGGAGGCTAAAAAGCTCTCAACGCTAACCAGTGATATTGAGCCAGTTTTTATGCCAATGACGCGGCGTAAACAGTCTGCTTAAAACGCTGCGGCGAGGCTGGCGACGTAGAATTATGTGCGTCGGTTTTTCTGTCGCTTTTGTTTTCCCCAAAGATTTTTGGACATTCATCCTTTGTTAACCGTTGGTTAGCGATTCTATCGCTGCACCATGATTTTGATGTTCCGTTTCTGTTCCGTAATCATGGTGAAAAAATCCCGTCCGGTGGCGAAACATCCTTTGACCACCCATGAAATCCCATGCTATCCCAATATTGCCCAAAATTTTCGGGTAAGGGGCGGCGAGCGGCTAATTGAAATCGAGCAATGGCTAGAGCGTCGCGGCGGAGGAGTTCGGCATGCGGCGCGGGGCCGAGGCTCGATTTTTCGGGTCATACGTCAATAAAATCGATGCGAAGGGCCGGCTTGCCACGCCGGCTGTGTTTCGGCGCGCGCTCGATCTCGCCAGTGAAAATGTCATCTATTGTATTCCGTCCACAGAGGAACCGTGTATCGATTGTGGCGGTGCCGATTACCTTGAGCATTGGATGCTGATGATTGATCAGCTTGATCCATGCTCGCCCAAGCGTGTCAGTCTGGAGCGCGCGATTGCAACACAGTTGACGCCAATCTCGCCTGACAAAGAGGGGCGCATCGTTTTACCGGATCATTTGCGTAAACATGCGCATTTAGACGGGCAGGCAATGTTTGCGGGTCACATTCGGTCGTTCCAGATATGGAATCCCGAAGCCTTTGATGAGGTTCTTGTGGCGGCGAAAAAATTTGCAAGCGATGCAAAGCTTTCGTTGCGTAATCCTCCGGCGATTGTGGAGGCGTCATGAACACGGCACCGCACACTCCTGTCATGTTGAAAGAGGTTATCACGGCACTGTCGCCAAAAGCAGGCGGGATTTATGTGGATGCAACTTTTGGCGCAGGCGGCTATTCGCGCGCAATTTTAAACGCAGCGGATTGTACGGTTTATGGTTTTGATCGTGATCCGACAGCGATTGAGCGGGCAAAAGATATTGTTTCCGAATTTGCCGGGCGGTTGTTCCTGATCAATCGCCCATTCGCCGAGATGCGAGAGGCGCTTGAGGAACGAGGCGTTGAGGTTGTTGACGGCGTTGTCTTCGATCTTGGTGTTTCTTCAATGCAACTTGACGAAGGCGAGCGCGGTTTTTCTTTTCGACATGATGGGCCTTTGTCCATGCGTATGGATGGCGCTAAGCCAGATGCAGGCGATGTTGTGGCACGCGCTGATGCGCGCGATCTTTCGGCGATTTTTAGGTCTTATGGCGAAGAAAAGCGCGCAGGTGCGATTGCGCGGGCCATTGTGCGTGAGCGCGACGTTGCGCCGATCGAAACTACAGCTCAGCTTGCTGCTATCGTTGAAAAGGCGGCGCCAGTTTATGGTCATCAACGTATTCACCCGGCCACACGCGTTTTTCAAGCGCTAAGAATTTTCGTCAATGACGAGCTGGGTCAGTTAATCACTGGCTTGTACGCGGCGGAGCGATTATTGCGGCCCGCAGGGCGGCTTGTGGTTGTTGCGTTTCACTCGTTGGAAGACCGAATTGTCAAGCGATTTATCGCTGCGCGTAGCGATGCGAAGCGCGGTGGATCCCGTCATCTTCCGCCTACTGATGAAGCAGCTGCGTCATTTGAGCTTCTGTATAAAAATTCAGTTGCGGCTTCGAGCGAAGAGGCCGAGATGAACCCGCGGGCGCGCTCGGCAAAGCTACGTGCGGCGCTTCGGACCGATGCACCGCCGGCACCAGATGGTGACGAGTTGCTTGGGGCACCCCGCGAAATAAAACTTTCTTTCATGCACGGAGGACATAAATGATACGTATTACGACCATATTCTTGTGCGTGTTGCTGGCAGCGGCAGCATTTGGGCGCTATCGCGCCGAGGTGTCAGTGCGCGAGTTACGTCAAGATATTAAAAAGATAGAAATCAGCCAAGTCGAAGAAGTGCGGGCAATTCAAATGTTGCGCGCCGAAATCGCCTATCTTGAAAATCCAGAGCGCCTTGCAAAGGTCGCGAATACGAAAACAGACCTTCGCCCATCAACTGGTGAGCAAATGATGAATGCCCGTGAATTTGCAGCGGCCTTTGGTGGTGAGGATTACGCATCGGATGAAATTGATAGCTCTCCTTCAGGGGACGTGATCATGCATGCGTTGGCGATGGCTCAGGTTACGGGCGCACAGTTGGATTAAACTTTAACGTGAAGGACGAAACGGACGGTGTTTCGCGGACGGCAGAAAAGACCAAAGCCCAAGGCTTATGTGATCGCCGATACAAGCGAGGATGCACCTGAATCCGTATCGCTAAAAATTCATGCGACCGGCGCTCGTGGCCGTACGGCGGAGCGTGCCCGGACGCGCGTTATGATGTGCGTGGTCGTTTTTGTTTTCGTCTTTGCTGCGTTGGGCGTGCGGTTAGCAATGGTTTCCTTTGGGCAGGACGGTCCGTCACGCATTGCGCATGTTGGCTCGCCGGTCAGTCATGAACGCCCTGAAGTCGTAGACCGAAATGGCGCTCTGCTGGCGGCTGACCTGCCGGTGATTGCGCTAGAAGTTGCGGGCGGGGAGGTATGGGACCCTGCTGAGGCCGCGCGTAAGCTGAGCAGCGTACTGCCAGATATAGATCCGGCTGAGCTTGAGTTGAAATTCAAAGAGGGTCGCTATGTGGAGGTTCGTGCTGATCTGGCACCAGCCGAACGCCGCGCTGTTTTTGATCTCGGATTGCCCGGGGTGCGATTTGCGGCGCGGACCAAGCGTTTTTACCCTCAAGGGGAGCTAGCGGCCCATGTAGTTGGTCATGACGAGCGCGGAAAAGGCGGCGTCATGGGGCTTGAGAAAGTCGCAAACCGTTTCCGTGGTGCAGGGCCAATGCGCGCATCAATCGACATCCGCGTCCAACAAATCCTCGAAGAGGAATTGTTCACGACGATGGAGAAATTCGATGCCATCGCTGCATGGGGGGCTGTGATGGATGTGCAGACCGGCGAGGTCATTGCACTTGCTAGCCTTCCTGATTTTGATCCCAATGTACCGGGCGCCGTCCCGGCCGATTTCCGCCGTAATCGGGCCGTTTATGACCGATATGAACTTGGCTCGGCATTCAAGGCATTTACGGCAGCGGCGATCATTGAGTTGGGATTAGGGGATGAGAAAACCGAATATGATGCGCGCGGGAGCTTTAAGGTTGCTGATCGCCGAATTACAGATTTTCACGGTGAGAACCGTATACTGAGTTTATCGGAAGTGGTTCAGTACTCATCCAACATCGGTGTGGCCCGCATGGCGCTTGAAATGGGCGCGACCCAACAGCAAAAAATGTTGCAATCATTAGGGCTGTTTGAAGCATTGCCCATTGAGCTTGCGGAAAATCGTTCGCCGGAACTCCCCCGACAATGGGGCCCGGTTGAGACAGCCACAATTTCTTATGGTCACGGAATTTCAGTTACCCCGTTGCATCTTCTGACGGCGTTTTCGGCAGTGGTGAATGGCGGCGTGTATCACACGCCGACTTTTCTGGTGTCGGAACGCTCGCCGGAAGGGCGGCGGGTTTTTGGCGAGGATACGAGCGCAGCAATGCGGCGTATCCTCCGCCGTGTTATCACAGACGGTACGGCAAAGTTTTCAGAAGCGCCGGGTTATTACCCAATCGGCAAAACCGCAACAGCCGATAAGCCGTCGCTGGGCGGATATAATCGCAATTCGCGCATCGCCAGCTTTATTGGCGCAGTGCCCGGTTATGCGCCGCGCTATGCCATTCTGATCAGTTTCGATGAACCTAAAGGCCTTAAAGAAACCTACGGCTATGCGACCGCCGGGTGGAATGCAGCGCCGGCATTTTCGCGGTTTGTTGAGCGCGCGGCCCCTTTGTTGGGCTTAACGCCTGTGAACGAAGCCACTGCGCTTTCATCATTTGTCTCCGGTAAGCCGCCGTTTTATGGCCGTCAGGCAAAGCTCGACCGTCAAGAGAGTGAAGTCGCACGATGAGGCTGTCGGAGCTTTCATATGATGCGTTTACGCCAGACCCGAATATTGTGGGCATTTCCGCCGACAGTCGCGAGATCGGCCCCGGTTTTTTGTTTGCGGCGCTTCCCGGCGTCGTCGCCGATGGCGCTAGTTTTATTCCGCAGGCAGAAGAGAACGGAGCCGCAGCTATTCTTGCAATGCCGGGTGTCAAAACATCAGTACCGACGATTCATGATGCCAACCCAAGGCGGCGCTTGGCACAATTAGCGGCTCGGTTTTATGCGCGCCAACCCGAAATCATTGCGGGCATTACCGGCACAAACGGTAAGACGTCAACGGCGCTTTTTACGTCTCAGATATGGGCTAGGTTGGGTAAGGACGCGGCTTCTCTCGGGACGCTCGGGGCGCAATCAAAAGCCTTTTCACGGCCGCTGCTACATACAACGCCGGATCCCGTAAAGTTGCATGAAACGCTTGATGCGATGACCCGGCTTGGGGTTACGCATTTGGCGATGGAGGTATCGAGCCACGGACTTGCTCAGGCGCGCGCAGATGCGGTTGAGTTTAGCGTTGCGGCGTTTACGAATATCACCCAAGATCACCTCGATTATCACGAGAATTTTGATGATTATTTTTCGGCTAAGGCACGCCTGTTTGACACGCTCCTGAAATCAAGCGGCACCGTTGTCATTAATATGGATGGCGAAGGCGCTGAAAAAATATCAGAAATTGCACGGGCGCGCAGCCTGCCAACTGTCAAAACAGGTGTGAATGGCCGCGATATTAAATTATTACAGTGTACACCGCATTTGAACGGACTTGTGCTTGATATCGAAATTCGCGGAAAGCAATACAACATCGACATTCCACTTATTGGCGGGTTTCAAGCAGAAAATGTTTTGCTCGCGGCGGGCATTGCGATCGCTTCCGGTGCGCGCATTGATGAGGTTGTTCCCGCGCTTGAACAAATCAAAGGCGCGCGGGGCCGAATGGAGCAAGCGGCGGAAGTCGCCGGTGCCGGCATTTTTGTCGATTATGCCCATACGCCTGACGCCGTTGCCACAGCGCTGCAAGCAATACGGCCACATGCTGAGCGGCGTGTTATTGCCATTATTGGTGCTGGTGGAGATCGAGATAAGTCAAAGCGTCCATTAATGGGCTCGGCCGCAGGTGAGTTTGCCGATGTGGTTATTGTCACCGATGATAATCCGCGCTCAGAGGACCCATCAGCTATTCGTGCGGATGTAATAAAGGGATGCCCTGACGCACAAGAAATTGGTGACAGGGAGCAGGCGATTGCAACGGGGGTTGCTGCGCTGAAGGAAGGTGACGTGCTGCTTATCATGGGGAAGGGGCACGAAACTGGTCAAAAGGTGGGTGAAAATCTGTTGCCGTTCGACGACACTGAAGTTGCGCAAAGCGCTGTTGCGAACCGCTTAAAGGAGCTCGGGCGATGACAAAAGAACAGGCGTCGGTTGATCGAATACATACGGAATTGTGGAACGCGTTTGAAGCTGCGGCCGCAACAGGTGGTGCATTATGCGCGCGGGGCGGTGATCCATCGCGCTGGATTGCGGAAGAATGGTCAGCCGCAGGGATATCTATTGATACCCGGACGTTAAAGCCGGGCGATATTTTTGTGGCGCTTCGCGATGCGCGTGACGGACATGAATTTCTAAAGAATGCGTTCGACGCCGGTGCTTCTGCTGCGCTGGTCGCGCGCGCACCTGATGACGCACCTGATGGTGCACCGCTTTTGGTTGTTGGCGATACTCTTGATGGATTGCGGGATCTAGCGGCTGCGGCGCGGCTACGGAATTTTGGTAAGCGTATTGCAGTTACGGGTAGCGCGGGGAAAACCAGCACCAAGGAAATCTTGCGAGCCATTTTGTCGCCGGCAGGTTCAGTTCACGCGGCAGATAAAAGCTTTAATAATCATTGGGGTGTGCCGCTGACGTTGGCGCGATTGCCGATGCATGCCGAACATGGCGTTTTCGAAATTGGCATGAACCATCCGGGCGAGATCACACCGCTTACGGAACTTGTTCGTCCCCATGCGGCGATTGTGACGACCGTTGCTGCTGCACATCTTGAATTTTTCAAATCGATCGAAGAAATCGCAGAGTCAAAAGCCGAAATATTTTCCGGTCTTGCGCCCGGCGGTATCGCGGTGCTTCCGTTTGATAACGAATTCTATTCACTTCTGAAAACCCGTGCTGAACAGGCGGGCGCAGCGTCGTTCGTAACGTTTGGCGAAGGTAAGGGAGCGGATTTTCAGCTTCTTGATTACCAGACCGAAGGCGATGGCGCGCGCATTGATGTCCAGATCAAAGGAAAGCGCCAGGCATTTTCAGTCGGAATTCCGGGGCGGCATCAGGCCCTTAATATGTTAGCTGCGCTCGCAGCCGCGGATGCAGTTGGTGCGCCGCTCGACAAAGCCATCGCGGCGCTTGCGGTCACGGTGCCCGCTGAAGGGCGGGGAGCGCGTTCTGTTGTTGACGTTTCCGGCGGAAAAGCAACCCTGATCGACGAGAGTTATAACGCCAACCCGGCTTCGATGGTGGCGGCAATCGGCCTATTGGGGGCGAGCGAGCCGAATCATGGGGGCCAGCGCATTGCCATTCTTGGCGAGATGCTTGAGTTAGGGCCGGAAGGGCCAAAACTCCATAAAAATCTAGCTAAAGCGTTAGTTGCGGCTAAGGTCGATAGGGTCTATGCGGCGGGCAAATTAATGCGCCATCTTTGGGATGAGCTACCGAGCAGTATGCGCGGGCTTTACGCAGATGATGCCGTGGGCATGGTTGGGCCAGTGCTTGATGCTGTCTCGTCCGGCGATATCATAATGGTCAAAGGATCAAACGCCTCTAGGGTGAGCGCCGTTGCGCGGGCACTTAAAGAGCGCGGACATAAACAAAATGAAGATAAGGAAAGTCAGGCCTGATGCTCTATCACCTGCTAACGCCGCTTGCGGATCAATTTCAGCTGTTCAACGTCTTTCGCTATCTGACGTTTAGGACGGGCGGCGCTATTATGACGGCGCTTTTGATTGCGTTTTTATTGGGGCCGTCACTCATTAGCTGGATGCGGCGTAAGCAAGGGCGCGGTCAGCCTATCCGAACCGATGGTCCGCAGACGCACATTATCGAAAAAGCGGGCACGCCCACAATGGGTGGCGTTTTGATTTTGCTATCGCTTGTGGTGGCAACTTTTCTTTGGGCACGGCTCGACAATGTCTATGTCTGGATTGTTATGGGCGTGACGTTGGCGTTTGGCGCGCTTGGCTTCATTGATGATTATATGAAAGTAACGAAACAAACTGCTGATGGTGTTGTCGGAAGTTTGAAATTGATTGTGCAATTTGCCGTCGCGCTGCTGGCCGCTTATTTGTGTATGTCGGCCCTTGCCGAAGCGCCCGATGCGCCCGCTGGTTTGGCAACGTCGGTGGGGGTTCCTTTTGTTCCTATAAGTTTGTTCGAAAAATGGTTCAGCGCACCGGGTGTTCCGTTCGGCCTTCTTATTATTCCGTTTGCGGCATTTGTCATCGTTGGCGCATCAAACACGGTCAATCTGACAGATGGGCTTGATGGGCTTGCGACTGTGCCGGTTATGATTGCATCCGGTGCATATGCGTTGATTGCCTACCTAGTGGGGAATGCGATTTACGCAGGATATCTCGGTGTTCCATTTGTTCCCGGCGTGGGCGAACTAACGGTGATTTGTGGCGCGATTATTGGTGCCGGGCTTGGTTTTCTTTGGTATAATGCACCGCCCGCGGCCATCTTTATGGGTGATACAGGTTCGCTTGCTCTCGGTGGCGCAATTGGTTCTATCGCCGTTGCATCAAAGCATGAAATTGTTCTCGCGATTGTCGGTGGCCTTTTTGTGCTCGAAGGTCTCTCGGTGATGATCCAAATTGCGTCGTTTAAGCTGACCGGAAAACGTGTTTTCCGCATGGCACCGATCCACCATCATTTTGAGCAATTAGGTTGGAAAGAGTCGACAATTGTTATTCGTTTCTGGATCATCGCAGTTGTGTTGGCACTGATTGGTCTTGCGACCTTGAAATTGAGATAGAGCGCATTGATGATTTTGATCCCTGATGTAAAACGAAAAAGTTTCGGCGTTTTTGGTCTCGGCCTAAGCGGGATCGCAACATGCGAAGCACTTGTGGCGTCTGGCGCGCAAGTCTATTCGTTTGATGAAAACCGGGATGCACGCGATAAAACAGCGGATACGGAATATCGTTGTGAGCACCCAAAAAACTGGCCGTGGAAAGACCTGGAAGCAATTGTTATTTCGCCGGGCATTCCGCTAACGCACCCCAAACCCCACGCGATTGTGCGGAAAGCCCAGCAAGAGAATGTCCCCATTGTTGGCGATACCGAGCTTTTTGCCCGCGCCATCAATGCGCTTGAACCCCAGGCGCGTCCTCGCGTCGTTGGGGTCACGGGATCAAACGGAAAATCAACGACCACAGCTTTGATTGGGCACATACTCAAACAGGCAGGCGAAGACGTATATGTGGGCGGCAATATCGGCGAGGCCGTTTTGTCACTGCCTGCATTCGATAGCGACGCAGTTTATGTACTTGAGCTTTCATCGTTTCAGCTTGATTTAACCCATTCAATGCGTCTCGACGTGGCGGTGTTCCTGAACCTGTCGCCAGACCATATCGACCGCCACGGATCGGTCGATGGTTATCTCGCCGCAAAGCGTAGAATATTCCTCAATCAAACGGCAGCAGATCTCGCGGTCGTTGGTGTTGATGACGATTATGGACAAAGTGTATGCACGCAATTAATGGCATCGAATAATGCCGATGTGCGTCTTGTGTCTTCGGGTAGTGCGTTGGGGCGCGGTGTTTATGCGCTCGACGATAAGTTGTATTTTAATCTCGACGGCAAAACTGCGGTTGCCGGTGCATTAACGGGCGCACGCAGTTTGCGTGGTTCGCATAACTATCAAAATGTTGCGGCTGCGATTGCTGTTTGTGAGCGCTTTGGCGTTGCACCGTCTTTAGCGATTAAATCGTCACAACGATTTGAAGGGTTGCCGCATCGTCTCGAAGAGGTTGGGCGCAATGGCAAGGTATTGTTTATCAACGATTCTAAAGCCACGAATGCCGACGCAACAGCGCGAGCACTTTCTGCGTTTGAGGATATTTTTTGGATCGCAGGTGGTAAAGCCAAAGATGGCGGGGTTGAAAGTCTAAAGCCTATGATGAACCGTGTGCGCACGGTCTATCTTATTGGCGATGCAGCGCCACAGTTTGAGGATCAACTCCACGGCTCGGTTCAGATCGTGACTTGCGGCAATCTTGAGAAAGCTGTGCTAGCGGCGAGTGCTGATGCGGCGAAAAGCGATGCCTCTGCGCCGGTTGTTCTGATGTCACCAGCGGGTGCGTCTTATGATCAGTTCAAAAACTTCGAGGCCCGTGGCGACGCATTCCGTGATCTTGTATCGGAGCTTTCTGTCGGTAATGGAGAAGCGGCGTGAAGCGTCTATCGCGATTAGATAACTCACCTTTTGCGCGGCTGTGGTGGTCGATTGATCGGCCTACTCTTGCTATATTGTCGCTTATTATGGTGATTGGCGGTGTGGTTTTGATGGCGGCGGGTCCGTCGGCGGCTGCGCGAATTCGTAATGTTAGCGAATTTCATTTTCCCATGCGTCAGCTTATTTTCCTTGGCCCAACAATCTTGTTGATGACGGCGCTGGCTTTTTTAACACCGCTGCAAGCAAGGCGTCTTGGCGTATTCGTTTTTGCTGGCGCAGTGTTTTTGATGATATTTGTACTGATCTTTGGCGGAGAAGTGAACGGAGCCAAGCGTTGGCTTTATATTGGTTCTTTGTCGTTGCAGCCATCTGAATTTGCCAAGCCTGGATTTGTGATTGCCGCTGCGTGGATGATGGCGGAGGGCGCGCGCGATCCGAAATTTCCCGGCGGCGCGGTCGCTATTGGTCTTTACGCGATTTTCGCAGGGCTACTGTTGGCACAACCTGATTTCGGGCAATGGGTTTTGATGACCGCCGTATGGGCCGTGATGTTTTTTGTTGCGGGCTGGAGTTGGCTTTGGATTGCACTTTTAGGCGTGGTGGGCGCGAGCGCGTTGACGGCGGGTTATTTTTTGTCGGCCCACGTGGCTGCGCGGGTTGATGGGTTTTTGAAACCTGGTGCGAATGAAACATATCAGGTCGACCGTGCAATGGAGACGATTGCCAATGGCGGTTTGTTTGGTCGTGGTGATGCGACGCCCATTAAAACCGCTTTGCCTGATGCCCATACGGATTTCATTTTTGCTGTGGCCGCCGAAGAATTTGGATTTGTTTTGACGCTTCTGATTATCTTGTTGTTTGCATTTTTTACGGCCCGCGTGATGACCGTCGCTGCTGGGCTTAAAAGTGTTTTTGCGCAATGTGCGGCCACGGGGCTTGCTGCGCTTATAGGCTTTCAGTCGATTATCAATATTGGCGTTTCATTACGGGCGTTACCGGCGAAGGGAATGACCTTGCCATTTATCTCTTATGGTGGGTCATCACTTTTAGCGACCGGACTGACGGTCGGGCTGATTTTCGCACTAACCCGTACGCATCATGGTGTTTATCGGCGCAAGGATATCATGCCATGACAGGGCATAGCCTAATTGCGCTGGCGGCGGGCGGCACCGGCGGACATTTGTTCCCGGCCGAGGCGCTCTCCCAAGAGCTGAAGCGCCGTGGTCATAGGATTTTGTTGGTCACCGATGCGCGTGGAGCGCGATACGCGCAGAGTTTTCCGGCTGATGAGCGGTTTGAAATTTCTGCGGCGACACCCTCGATAGGCGGCCCAATCGCAAAGGGTGCTGCGGCGGTTTCCATCGCAATGGGATTAGTCACGTCATTGCGAGAGTTTAAAAAGCGGCGCCCGGTTGCAGCAGTGGGTTTCGGTGGTTATCCATCCCTCCCGGCGATGAAGGCAGCATCGCTGATGGGTATTCCTTACGGGGTGCACGAACAAAATGGTGTGCTTGGACGAACTAATCGGCTTCTGGTGAAAAATGCTGCCTTCACGGCGCATGCATTCCCTGTGCTTGAAAAGCTGCCGCGCAATGTTGATACGATTGAAGTCGGAAATCCGTTGCGCGATGCCGTCGGTGCTGTTGAGGGGGCTCCGTTCCCAACCATTGAAAGCGATATCAATCTTTTGATTTTTGGCGGCAGTCAGGGCGCAAGTATTTTTTCGGCGGCACCGGTCAATGCCCTTGCGGGATTGCCTGCTGAAATTCGCGCGAGGCTGGTTGTAACGCATCAGGCACGCGATGCCGATAAAGGTGAAGTCGCGCGAAGGTATGAGGCAGCAAATATTCGTGCAGAAGTCGCTCCGTTCTTTGGCGATTTACCGCAACGCATGGCCAATGCACATTTGGTTTTGGCGCGCGCTGGGGCTTCGACAGTGACTGAGTTATCGGCGATTGGGCGACCGTCGATTTTGGTGCCGCTTGCCATCGCGATGGATGACCACCAAACCGGCAATGCGCGAACGCTTTCCGAACAAGGGGCAGCCGTTATTTTGTCGGAAAAGGAATTTACTGAGGAACGTATTGGCGCGACATTATCGGAATTATTGTCGTCGCCGGCGAAATTGGCCACCATGGCAAGCGCCGCTCAGGGTGTGGTAAAATCTGGAGCGGCGGCGCGATTGGCCGACCTGGTAGAAAATATTGTCGCGATTAAAGCGGCAGCGTGAGTATATATGACGAGTAAAGAGCAATATTCTATAATTGACCCACCGGAAATCAAAGTCCGGTTGCCATTCGGTGCGGGGGTCGTTCATTTTGTTGGCATCGGCGGAATCGGCATGAGCGGTATCGCGCATATCATGCGCAATCTTGGCTATGACGTTCGCGGGTCAGACGTTGCCGATGGGGCAAATGTTCAACGACTACGCGATGCTGGTATTCCGGTGGTGATTGGCCATGCGCGCGATAATGTTGAGGGCGCGGACGCGGTTATCATTTCGACCGCAATTCGCCGTGATAACCCAGAAGTTGCGGCCGCGCGCGCGCGGCATATCCCGGTGGTGAAGCGCGCGGACATGTTGGCGGAGCTGATGCGCCTCAAATGGACGGTGTCAGTTGGCGGTACACACGGAAAAACCACAACAACAACAATGGTTGCCGCACTTCTCGACGAGGCTAATCTTGATCCAACCGTAATCAATGGCGGGGTCATCAACGCCTATGGTACCAATGCCCGTATCGGCGAAGGCGACTGGATGGTCGTTGAGGCCGACGAAAGCGATGGAACGTTTATTCGCCTGCCGACGACTGTGGCCATTGTCACGAATATTGACCCCGAGCATTTGGATCATTGGGGCGGGTTTGAAGCGCTTCGTAACGCGTTTGACCGTTTCATTGAAAACACGCCGTTTTACGGCTTTGGGGTTGTTTGCCTTGATCACCCGGAAGTGCAAGCGTTGGTCGGGCGGGTAACTGATCGTCGTCTAATTACGTATGGTATCAATCCGCAGGCAGATGTTCGTGCGGCAAATATCCGTTTTGAAAATGGTATTTCCGTATATGACATTGTTTTCCGCGAGCGTGGCACCGAAATTGGTCGGATTGACAATGTCCACTTGCCCATGCCGGGCGCGCATAATGTTCTTAACTCACTGCCGGCTGCGATCGTGGCTAAACGGTTGGGGGCGACGGATGAGCAAATTCGATCCGGTTTTGCAAAATTCGCTGGTGTAAAACGGCGGTTCACGCAGGTCGGCGAATGGAAAGGCGTGAAAATTGTTGATGATTATGGTCATCATCCGGCCGAAATCGCGGCGGTGCTGCGGGCGGCGCGAAACATCACGCGCGGGCGGGTGATCGCCGTCATCCAGCCACACCGGTATTCGCGGCTTCACGATTTGTTTGATGAATTCTGTGCGTGTGCGAATGAGGCTGACATCGCGTTGATAACGGATGTCTATGCGGCGGGTGAACAGCCACTCGAAGGGGTTAATCGCGATAGTCTTGTGGCCGGGTTAGAAAGCCATGGTCATCGTGACGCCCGTGCATTGTCTAGTTTAGAAGACTTGCCAAAAGTTATTGCCGATATTGCAGAACCCGATGATTACGTTATCTGTCTTGGTGCGGGTGATATTACGAAGTATGCAAATAATTTACCTGACGCGCTAAAGGCGCTTGGGTAGATGACGAAAGTTACCGTTAAAACCCTTCCGGACGTTCGTGGGAAATATGTCGAAAACGCAGACCTTTCGACGTTGACTTGGTTTCGCGTAGGTGGCTTCGCGGATGTGTTGTTTTCTCCTGCCGATGAAGATGACCTTGCGCACTTCTTGCGAGCGACCCCAACGAACATTCCAATTTTTGTTATGGGGGTCGGGTCAAACCTGTTGGTTCGTGATGGCGGTGTTCGCGGCGTGGTCATTCGGCTTGGTTCGGGGTTCCGACAAGTTGTTGTGGATGGCCTAAAGGTAACGGCTGGCGCTGGCGCGATTGATGCGCAAGTCGCCAAGCGCGCGGCAGAGGCGGGTGTTGCGGGCCTTGAGTTCTTTCGTGGCGTCCCCGGGACAATCGGTGGTGCACTACGCATGAATGCGGGCGCTTATGGTGGCGAGACCAAAGATGTTTTGGTGAGTGCCGTTGCCTTTGATCGTGCGGGCAAGCGTCATGTTTTGAGCAATACCGAAATGGGGTTCTCGTATCGGCATAGCGACGCGCCGGAGGAATTGATTTTTACCAGCGCAACTTTTGAAGGGCAACGCGGAGACTCCAAAGATATTATCGCCCGTATGGATCAGATCAGCGCTCAACGAGAAGAAACTCAGCCCATTCGCGAACGTACGGGCGGATCGACCTTTGCTAATCCTGATGCGGCATTGTCGGGCGGTCGCAAATCATGGCAACTGATTGATGAAATTGGCGCGCGAGGCCGTGTTATTGGTGATGCGCAGGTGTCTGAGCGTCATTGTAATTTTATGATCAATCGGGGCAATGCCAGCGCCGCTGATCTGGAAGAGCTAATTGAATCCCTCCGCATTGATGTGCAGGAGAAGTTGGGTGTTGAGTTACGCTGGGAAATTCGGCGAGTAGGAGAGGCGACGCAATGAGTAAAAAGTTTCGGCGTGTCGCAGTATTAAAGGGTGGTTGGTCACCCGAGCGCGAAGTTTCACTTTCATCCGGTGCCGCCGCGGGAAAAGCCCTGATTGAAGCTGGCTATGACGTGGTTGAAATTGATGTCGATCGCGATCTCGCAACGCGGCTCGTGAGTGAAAAACCCGACGCAATTTTCAATGCGCTGCACGGGCAATGGGGTGAAGATGGGTGCGTGCAAGGGTTGATGGAAGTTATGGGTATTCCGTATACCCATTCCGGCGTGCTCGCGTCATCACTCGCGATGGATAAGCAACGCGCCAAAGCTGTTTTTGAAGATGCAAACATACCTTCACCGCAAGGCGTGATCGTTACGCGAAAAGAAGCTGCTGGCGGCCAGGTTATGAAACCGCCTTATGTGGTAAAGCCAAATGCGCAAGGGTCTTCGGTTGGCGTGTTTATTATTCGCGATGGCGATAACCGTCCACCATCGGAACTAACCGGCGAAAAGTGGACATTGGGCGAAGAAGTTCTCGTCGAGAAGTTCATCCCTGGCCGGGAGTTAACGGTTTCGGTTATGGGGGATCGTGCGCTTTGCGTTACAGAGATTACGACCGCGCTCGCGTTTTATGACTACGAAGCAAAATACTCGGCCGGTGGATCAAAACATGTTTTACCCGCTGACGTTCCAGAAGAAATAACCGATCGCTGTCTTGATCTAGCGCTTCGCGCGCATCAATCGCTTGGTTGTCGTGGGCTGTCCCGCGCCGATTTCCGTTATGATCCGGACGCGGATGGCGAGCAGATTTTCTGTCTTGAGGTCAATACCCAGCCCGGCTTAACCCCAACGTCGTTATCGCCAGAACAAGCCGCGCAGTTGGGAATTTCGTTCCCTGAGCTTTGCGCGTGGATGGTGGAGGATGCATCATGTCAAAGGTAAAAAAGAAACCGGCCAAGAAAACGCCCAATCGTCGCGGCAAGGCAAAGGAGGTTGGGTTTTTTGATCGTATCAGCGCGATCTGGACTCGCTTTTCTCATGCTTTGATTGCGAGTTCTGTTTTGCTGGCGCTACTCGGGATCGGCTTTCTTTGGGCGGGGGGCTATGTTGGCATGATGGGCGAACAGCTAAGCCGCTTTGCGGGCGCACGCGCAGTAAGCGCTGGGTTTGAAATCCGGAGGATTACCGCAAAAGGTGCAATCGAAACAGCGGAGCAGGAAATTTTGAACGCGGTCGGACCAGTTGTTGGCTCGTCGATGTTGCATTTCGATGCAGATCGCGCGCGTGCGCAGGTCGAGCAAATCGGCTGGGTCCGTTCGGCTGCGGTGTCAAAGCTATTGCCGAATACGATAAATATCTCCGTGCGAGAACGTGTTCCCGCAGCAGTGTGGCAGCTTTCTGGCGCGCTGCATTTGATTGATGAAAATGGTGCAATCATTCGCGAGGTGAACGCTTATGAATATGCGGATTTACCGCTGATTGTGGGCGCGGGCGCACCGGGCGCGGCGTCGGAAATGCTGCAGGCACTAAAAGGTGAGCCAGAATTATGGGGCCGCGCATCCGCGCTTATTAGGGTGAGCGACCGCCGCTGGAACTTGAAAACAAAAGACGGTGTTGATGTGAAATTCCCTGAACGCGGCGTGGGGGAGGCTGTGCGCTATCTTGGGCGACTACAGGGCGAACTTGCTTTGCTTGATGAACCGCTTGAATATGTTGACCTTAGAAACCCGGAAAACTTCGTCTACAGAGTAAAGGGTACTGCTGAGATGGAAAAACCCATCGGCGTGATCCAATAAATTTCGACGTAAACTATCACCGTGCGATAAAGGCTTGAACTGTGGCACATCCCCAAAAATCTCGTAAACGCCGTAAAGACGAAACGATTGCTGCTGCGCTTGATATTGGGGCGTCCAAAGTTTCTTGCTTCATTGCGCGCGTCAACGAAGAGCCGAGCCTTGCGCCACAAGCCGAAATTGTTGGCGTCGGTTGTTATGGGGCGGCGCTTAATGCGCGAATGGCCGCAACAGCAGATGTAATTGAAACGGGTGTTCGAAACGCTGTTGAAGCTGCAGAACGCATGGCGGGTGAGCATGTCGGTCGGGTGCTCGTTGGTGTCTCCGGAAAACATCTGCGCGCACGTCGGATCGGCGTCGATCTTGAGATCGCTGGCGGGGTTGTTGCCCAAGAAGATATTGATGACAGCCTTTCGGAAGGCGCAAAGATTGCAACACCCCCTGATTGTGCGCCCCTTCATGCGATGCCTATCGGGTATCGCGTTGACGGCGAAGAAGGACTAGCGGACCCAATAGGTCTTTCGGGCAGTGTTCTTTCGACCCAGATGTTCGCGCTTGGGGTGCGGCAGAGCTATCTTGATAATCTTGCAAACCTGATCGAGCAATGTGACCTCGGCGTCGAAGAGTTTGTCGCCGCACCTTACGCTGCCGCAGAAGCCGTATTGCTTGAGGATGAAAAAGAGCTGGGGGTCGTACTGATTGATATCGGAGCGACGTCAACGGGTTTCGCGGTCTATGATAATGGTGCCTTGGTTGAATGCGGCGGTGTGCCGGTCGGCGGTGGTCATATTACGCGTGACATCGCGCAGATTTTTGGCGCGTCGCTTGCGCATGCTGAGCGCGTAAAGACGCTTTATGGGGCGGCGCTGATTGGCCCCGGCGATGAGCATCGCTTCGTTGATTTTCCGCAACTCGGGGTCGCGGGCGAGGTTGCGCGGGCGTCACGGGCGGATGTTTGTGAAGTCATCCTGCCGCGTCTCGAAGAAGTTTTTGAGTTAGTGTCAGATCAGTTACCAGATGACGGGATGCGTCGGTCGGGTTTGCGGCGTGTGGTGATTACCGGTGGCGGGAGTCTTTTGGTTGGTGCGCGCGAGGTCGCGGAACGCACCCTCGGTATGAAAAGCCGCCTTGGTCGACCAACCGCAATTCCGGGCTCGCCAGAGGCGGCTTCGGCACCGGGCTTTTCTGTTTGTGCTGGGCTTATCCAGCATTACACAAATTTAGGTCGTGAAAGTGAAAAGGGTCTTGGCGTTTTGGGTCAATCACCCCATGCAGGATCAAGATCATCAGTGCTCGGCGGGTTAGACAGCTGGCTGCGTGCTAAATTCTAGAAAATGTTAAGGGGGCGTTAACCTTTTGGAAAGGGTTATGAACGATTCTTTAACGAGACATTATCCTTAATATTCGCGAATTGCGGATGTTGAGAGAAACCGAGAAATAAAACCTCCAACCTGCGCATCATCGGAGACATCCATGCCACTAAATCTAAGCGTGCCCGAACTCACTGAATTGAAACCCCGCATTACCGTCATCGGTGTTGGTGGCGCGGGTGGTAATGCTGTAAACAACATGATCGAAAGCCAATTAGAGGGCGTCGAATTTGTTGTTGCGAATACGGACGCTCAGGCAGTCGGCTTATCTAAGGCTGAAAAACGAATTCAGCTTGGGGTGAAGACCACGCAAGGTTTGGGTGCAGGGTCCATTCCGGATATTGGTCGCGCAGCCGCAGAAGAATCTCTTGATGAAATTCTTGAGCATGTTGGTAATTGTCACATGTTGTTCGTTACCGCAGGCATGGGCGGCGGCACAGGAACAGGCGCAGCCCCGGTTATCGCTAAAGCTGCAAAAGAGCGGGACATTCTGACCGTTGGTGTTGTCACCAAACCCTTCCATTTTGAGGGCGCGCGCCGGATGCGGCTTGCGGGCACCGGTATCGAAGAGCTGCAAAAGCATGTCGATACGTTGTTGATCATCCCGAACCAGAATCTGTTCTCAATTGCGAATGAGCGCACAACTTTTCATGAAGCCTTTTCGATGGCCGATCAGGTGCTTCATTCGGGTGTTCGTGGGATCACCGATCTCATGGTTATGCCTGGCTTGATCAATCTCGATTTTGCGGATGTTCGCACTGTGATGAGCGAGATGGGCAAAGCGATGATGGGGACCGGCGAAGCAGAGGGCGAGAAACGCGCTATTCAAGCAGCCGAAGCGGCAATCTCTAATCCGTTGCTCGACGAACAATCAATGAAGGGCGCGCGCGGCGTACTTATTAACATTACTGGGTCTATGGATATGACTCTGTTTGAGGTTGATGAAGCGGCTAACCGCATTCGCGCCGAAGTTGATCCTGATGCGAATATCATTGTCGGCTCGACCTTCAATCAGGACCTCGAAGGTAAGGTCCGTGTTTCTGTTGTTGCGACCGGAATTGATATTGCTGAGCGCGATGCGCACCAGCCGCAAATCAAAGTCAACACAGGTGCTGTCGCTAAGCCTTGGCGGGAACCTGTTGTTGTGGACAAGTCCGCGACACAGACACCAACTGCAGAAACATCAACACCGGAAGTTGACGCGGGGGCATCGGTTCCGGCGGCTAGCTTTCGTCCGTCGACCGTAACGCCACAAACACCAACGGCCACGGCAGCTAATCCAGTTGGTGATGTTCATGAGCGTATTCGTAAAATGTTGACTGAGGGTTCTGCCGGAGAAGCTGAGTCTCAACCGGGACCAACCGCTCCAAAGCGTTCGCAATCTGTGCCACAACGCCAGTCATTGCGCCCGGCAGGTGAGGCAAAGCCAAACCACAATCCTTTCCGCAGTGCGCAGAATTTGGGTAAGCACTCGCTGGAAGCGGCAGTCGATATGTTCAAATCATTCGGTGGAACCGAAGACCGGCGCGATATTGCCCCGCCACGTGCGCCCGAGGCTACGAAGCCAGCAACGAGTGCGCCACGGGGTGATCTGTTTGAAGATCATGAAGACGCGGATCTCGAAATCCCATCATTTTTGCGGAAAAAGAAGACTGGATGAGACCTCAAGGTTTCATGCCAAGTGATTGATAATCAACATAAAGAGCCACCTATCTTTAGCAAGATAGGTGGCTCTTTTGCTATCGCGCTTGAAGTAATCGACAATAAACTTTGATTATGCAAAAATTTCGCATCTGCGAGGATTCTGCTAACGTTCTTGCGTTAACACATCGAGTGGCGAAAGCCGCGTGTGCTGGTGCACCGGTATGTGATGGGTTTAGTAAGCCGGTTGATGAGCATAAGATGAGTTACAAATCTGAACGACAACATACGGTGAAGTCTGACATTCGGTTTTCTGGGATCGGTCTTCACACTGGGGTTGAGTGTCTGGCGGTTGTACGGCCCGGCGCGGCGAATACAGGATTGTTGTTCCGGCGGCTTGATGTCGAACAAGGCGACAACGTCATCCGCGCAAATCCAAATAATGTTCTGCATGCCTGTCACGGTACAACGGTGGCGAACGCAGATGGTAATAGTGTTGCGACGATCGAGCATTTGATGGCGGCGCTAGCGCTATGCGGTGTAGATAATGCTGAAATTGATGTCACCGGCCCTGAAATTCCAATTTATGACGGTAGCGCGTCTTTTTTTGTAAGCGCTATCAATAGCGCGGGGACTTGTGCGCAGGATGCAGATCGCCAACCAATTATTGTTGTTGACCGCACAAAGGTCGTTGACGGTGATCGTTGGATTGAAATTCAACCGAGCGATGATCGCATCATCGATATTGAAATCGATTTTGGCGATTGCTTGATCGGGCGGCAGGCATTGTCGATTGATTTAGATGCGGTGCAGATTTTGGAAAAACTGTCTTCTGCTCGGACCTTTTGTCGGCTTAACGAAGTTGAAGCATTGCGCGGGATCGGATTGATTTTGGGCGGGTCTTTGTCGAATTCACTCGTGGTTGATGGCGATCGGCTTCTTAATGAAGAACCTCTTCGGGATGAGGCGGAATTTGTCCTTCATAAAGCGCTGGACCTGATTGGTGATCTTTATCTCTTGGGGGCACCAATAGTAGGGCATATTCGGGCCATGCGCCCCGGTCATGACCTGAATACGCGATTGGCCCAAGCGATCGCGCGGCAAGCAAAACCGGCTTTGCGGCCTGCTGCCCAAGAACCTGTCCGTGTGACCGCCTGAATCCGATAATCAGGTTTGACAGAAGCGCATGCACCAAACTAGAAGTTAACACTCCTGAAACCATGCCAGTTGTTGGCATGAGCCTCGTTGGCGGAAAGGCTCGTCTCTAGTGAAAATGCGTATTGCGTTTCTTGGTAAGGCCATCTGTGTTCTGGTTGCGATTGCCGCAATCTCGGCCTGTAGCTCATCCTCCAAAAAGGCGAAATTCGCCTATGTCGAGCGTCCGGTGGAGTCGCTTTACTCAGCGGCTACCTACGAGCTTGAACGCCGCCGTTTTGATCGTGCTATTGCCTTTTTCGAAGAGGTTGAGCGCCAGCACCCATATTCCGCATGGGCGCGTCGTTCGATGTTGATGAAGGCCTTTGCTTATTACCAAGGCAATGATTACGACGAAGCGTTACAAGCGATTGAGCAGTTCACGACACTGCATCCGGGTAACAAAGACGCTTCATATGCCTATTACCTAAAGGCTATGTGCTATTACGAGCGAATTCGTGATGTAGGGCGCGACCAGGACTTTACGAATAACGCGGTTGAAGCATTGAACGATGTCATTCGGCGTTATCCGAATACGGAATATGCGCGTGATGCACGTCTAAAACTCGACCTTACATACGACCATCTCGCAGGTAAGGAGATGTATGTTGGTCGGTTTTACCTCAAACAGAACAAGCATATTTCTGCGATTAACCGCTTCAAATTTGTGATCGAAAATTACCAGACCACGAGCCAGGTGCCAGAAGCTTTGCACCGTTTGGTCGAGGCTTATTTGGAGCTGGGTATCGTCGAGGAGGCCCGGGCTGCGGCCGCAGTTCTTGGTTATAATTACCCCGGTAGCCGCTGGTATCAGGACTCGTATCGCTTGTTCAAAAGTCGGAATATTGTGGCTGAAAATTCCAGCCCGGCGCGGAAGAATGCAAAACCGCTGCCGCAACAAGTGCGCGATATCTCTGATATTGATCCGAAAGAGCTTCAAACAATCGCACCGCCATCAGCAAGCGAGCTTGAGGATTTGGCGGCGGGTGCAGATAATACCCCGAACGCTATTGAGCGGGCGCGCGACGAGCTTTAATCCGACCATGAATTACGGTATCCATGGAGCAGGAGCCGCGTCCGGTACATTCGGCGGCGGCATCGGTTTTATTTGGACAGGTTTAAACCCCGCGCATGTTGACCGCGCTTCACATCCAGGACTTCGTACTGATCGACCAAGCGCGCCTCGCGCTTGGGAAGGGTATGACCGCGCTTACAGGTGAAACTGGCGCGGGTAAATCGATCTTGCTTGATGCTTTGGGGTTGGCCGTGGGTGGACGCGCCGAGCGCGGCGCGGTTCGGCAGGGCGCTAAGCAAGGCATCGTGTCGGTTATTTTTGAGCCCGATGCCAATCACCCGGTTTGGGCAATTCTTGATGAAAATGGTCTTGATACCGGTGAAGACCAAATCATTCTGCGCCGTGTTCAAAATAGCGACGGGCGCGGGCGAGGCTTTGTCAACGATCAGCCGGTATCGATTGCCATGCTGCGGTCGGTCGGAGAAACGCTTATCGAGATCCACGGCCAGCATGACGGTCGAGGATTTTTGACGGCCTCTGCTCATCGCGGAATGCTTGATGAATTTGGTGGGCTTCAGAAAAAAGTCGAAAAGCTGGAGGGCATCTGGCGACAATGGCGTGATGCCCAAAATGAATTGGATGAAAAACGCCGCGAACGTGATGCGGCGGCGCGCGAGGCCGATTATCTACGGCATGTGGTAGAGCATCTCGGTAAACTGGACCCCGAAGAAGACGAAGAAGCAGAATTGTCACTCCGTCGGACCGAGCTTATGGCGTCGGATAAAATTGCGGATGATTTGAACGCAGCCGCAAAAGCGCTTTCTGAGGGTGGCTTTGATAGCAAGCTGGCTTCCGCGCTTCGGCGTATCGAAAAAGCAAGCGCGCAGTTTGAGGAAAAAGAAAACCCGTTGGCGCAGGCTGCCGCGCGGATTGATGGCGCGCTCAATGAAGCGGCCGAAGCGCGCGACGCACTAGAAGTTGCGATTGAACGATTTGGTGCCGATCCCGATGAGCTTGATCGGGTCGAAGAGCGGCTGTTTGCACTGCGTGCAGAGGCGAGAAAACACGGTGTACAGCCAGACGGTTTGCGTGCCTTTCTGACCAAAGCCCGAGTGACTCTGGAGACGCTTGAGCAAGGGGAAACGGCCTTTAGCGCGCTTGAGAAAACCGTAAATGAGAGTGCTGCGGCCTTCACCGAAGCGGCAAGGAAATTGACGAGAGACCGTGTGGCGGCCGCAAAAAAACTCGACAAGGCTGTCGCTAGTGAGCTTGCGCCGCTGAAATTAGGTAAAGCGATTTTTTCAACGCACATCACGACTGATGAAAACAATCCGACATCGGATGGGTTCGACCGGATCGAGTTTATGGTCGCGACCAATCCGGGTGCACCAGCCGGGCCACTCAAAACCATAGCTTCCGGCGGAGAGTTATCGCGGTTTGTACTGGCGATGAAAGCGGCGTTAGCGGCAAAAGAAAATCGCACTGTTATTATTTTTGACGAAGTTGATGCGGGCGTTGGCGGTGCGGTTGCTGATGCTGTGGGTGAGCGTCTGTTGCGCCTAGCTAGTGACGCGCAAGTTTTGGTGGTGACCCATAGCCCGCAAGTCGCCGCAAGAGCCGACGCGCATTGGCGAATAGAGAAGAAACAGACAAAAACGGCGACGTTAACATCAGTGACGATGCTCGCACCGGATGACCGCAACGAAGAGATCGCCCGAATGTTGTCAGGCGCGGAAGTCACTGACGAAGCGCGTGCCGCCGCTCGTCGGCTATTGTCTGTGCCCGACAAAAAGCCTGCGCGTAAAAAGCTGGCAAAATCGGCGTGATACGCATAAAAAGCGCGCTATGAAAAAGCCTCACGATAGCGCGTCCGTCCCCGTTAATAAGCTAACCCCAGAACAGGCTGAGGCGGAATTAGCCGATCTAGCCGAGGCCATATTAAAGGCGGATCAAGCCTATCATGAGCGCGACAAGCCAGAGATAAGTGACGCGGCCTATGATGCTTTGCGGCGTCGGAATTTGTTGATTGAAAAAAGATTTCCAAAACTGAAACGACAGGACTCGCCTTCGGATCGGGTCGGCGCGGCTCCATCAACAAAATTTGAAAAGGTAAAGCACGCGGTTTCGATGTTGTCGCTCGATAATGCGTTTAACGATGAAGACGTCGCGGATTTTGTAAAGCGCGTGAAAAAATTTTTGGGTATGGCGGAAGAGGCCATTGCATTCACGGCTGAACCAAAAATTGATGGGCTTTCTTTGAATCTCAGGTACGAGCATGGGGAGTTGAAAATCGCAGCCACACGCGGTGATGGCCAGGTGGGTGAGAATGTAACCATCAATGCACTGACCATTAACGACATTCCGAAAAAAATCAAAACTGATATTGATATTCTCGAAATTCGCGGCGAAGTCTATATGAGCCATGCTGACTTTGAAGCGTTGAATGCACGGCTTGAGAAAGAAGACGAAGAGCCATTTGCAAATCCGCGAAATGCTGCTGCCGGATCTTTGCGTCAGTTGGATGCCGCTATTACGGCTGCGCGCCCATTGCAATTTTTCGCCTATGCGTGGGGTGAGTTGAGCCAGCCACTCGGAGAGACTCAAGCAGCGGCCCTGTCGCAGCTCGCTAAATTTGGCTTTGCGGTAAATGCGTTGACCAAGCGCTGTGAAAGCGTGGACGAGATGATCGCCCATTATCGTCATATCGAAGAGCAGCGGGCGCACCTCGGATACGACATTGATGGGGTTGTTTATAAGGTTGATCGTCTTGATCTTCAGGAACGATTGGGTTTTGTCTCGCGCGCACCCCGATGGGCGATTGCCCATAAATTTCCTGCCGAAAAAGCAATCACCATTCTGGAAGATATTGATATTCAGGTTGGTCGAACCGGTAAATTGACGCCGGTGGCGCGATTAAATCCGGTCACTGTTGGCGGTGTTGTCGTGTCGAACGCGACACTACACAATGCCGAAGAGATTGAGCGGAAAGACGTACGCGTTGGTGACAGCGTTGTCATTCAGCGGGCCGGTGATGTCATTCCGCAGGTGGTTGAGGTCATCAAAGACAAGCGCCCCAAGAACGCTGTGAAATACAAGTTCCCAGAAAATTGCCCCGTATGCGGATCACATGCGGTTAATGAAGTTAATCCGAATACAGGCAAGGCCGATGTTGATAAACGCTGCACAGGCGGTCTGATTTGTTCTGCCCAAGCGGTCGAGCGATTGAAACACTTTGTTTCGCGTCAAGCGTTCGATATTGACGGGCTTGGCGAGAAACAGATTGCTGCGTTCTTTGAACAAGGCATAATCAAAGAGCCTGCCGATATATTTACACTGCGTAGACGCCAAGAAGCGAATGATGTTGACCTTTATGTCTATAAAAAGAAAACTAACGGGGATTTATCTTTAGATAAAGATGGGAACAAAGTTCCTACGAATGCAAAGTCGATCAACAATCTTTTTGATGCGATTGATGTAAGCAGAAAAGTTGATGCGGGGCGATTGATCTTTTCGCTTGGCATTCGTCATGTGGGCGAAACAAATGCTCGTATTTTTGCGCGGCACTATGGTGGTTTTGCTGCATTCTATGACGCGGCTCTTAAGGCGCGTGATGACGAAAGCGATGCCTATCAGGATATGTTGACCATTGATGGTGTTGGTGCGTTGGTCGCGCGAGGTGTTATCGATTTCTTTGATGAAAGTCACAACCGAACAGCCATTGATCACCTTTTGCAGGAAATCACGCCACAAAAGGTTGAAGCAATTGATTCGGCGAGTGCGGTCGCCGGGAAAATCGTTGTCTTCACGGGCACATTGGAAACAATGACCCGCGATGAAGCCAAAGCAAAAGCCCAAAGCTTGGGGGCTAAGGTTGCCGGGTCGATATCAGGGAAAACTGATTATTTGGTCGCCGGGCCGGGCGCGGGTTCGAAATTGAAGAAGGCTGAAAATCTTGGTGTTAACGTCCTAACCGAGCAGGAATGGGCGAAATTGATTGCAGATTAAGCGAATCTGTTAGGTCGTGAAATGCTATCCGTAGGCTAGGTATTGGCAGAAAAGACTTTATTTTCGCAATAAATGACGCCCCCTTGCTCTTTTTGTGAAGTCTCAATTTCCGCCATTGCCGACGGCTATTGTCGCGCGGTACAGACGTTCAAAAGAGGCCAAATTTCAAGGCTTAACGAAGACCGCAGAGTTAAGCGGGAGGAAAACCGGAGACCTGAATGAGCGACGTGAAACCGCTATCGCTGTATGTTCCCGAGCCTGAATTTCGTCCGGGTGATCAACCTGATTTCTCCGATGTGCCAATACCAAGTGCGGGCGCGGCCCCGAGACCCGCGATTGACGTCGAGGCGGGTGATATTCGTGATCTCGCCTATACTATTATACGGGTGATGAATCGCGACGGAGAAGCGGTCGGTCCGTGGGCTGATTTGCTGAGTGATGAAAAGGTCAAAGAGGGCCTTGAGGACATGCTTCGTGTACGCGCCTTTGATGCGCGTATGTTGATGGCGCAACGTCAAGGCAAGACCAGTTTTTACATGCAGGCACTTGGCGAGGAAGCAATTTCTTGTGCCAGTCAAAAAGCGCTTGAGCCGGGTGATATGAATTTCCCGAGCTATCGTCAGCAAGGTCTTTTGCTTTCGACCGATTATCCGATGGTTGATATGATCAATCAGATATATTCGAATGCGGCCGACCCGCTTAAGGGTCGCCAATTACCGATCATGTACACCTCTAAAGAACATGGGTTCTTTACGATCTCGGGCAATCTCGCAACGCAATTTGTTCAAGGGGTTGGCTGGGCAATGGCATCGGCGATCAAGGGTGACACTAAGATCGCAACATCATGGATTGGTGAAGGCTCTACGGCAGAAAACGACTTTCACTCTGCTTTGGTTTTTGCATCAACCTATCGGGCACCAGTGGTGATGAATATCGTCAATAATCAATGGGCGATTTCAACTTATCAGGGCATCGCGCGCGGTAAGGCGGCAACATTTGCCTCTCGGGGGTTAGGTTTTGGTATTCCATCGCTTCGTGTCGATGGGAACGATTATTTGGCTGTCTATGCGGTGGCAAAATGGGCCGCCGATCGAGCGCGGAACGGCCATGGGCCAACATTGATTGAACATGTTACCTATCGCATGGGTGGTCATTCAACTTCCGATGACCCATCGGCCTACAGACCAAAAGAAGAGTCTGTGAAATGGCCATTGGGTGATCCGATTGAACGGTTGAAAAACTACCTAATCAAGCGCGGCGTATGGTCAGAGGCGCAACATCTTCAAATGCGCGAAATGGTGGAATCTCAAGTCGCGGAAGCCCAGAAGCAAGCAGAGAAGAATGGCACGCTGCATGATGGGCCACATTCTTCGCCCGCAGAGATGTTTGAAGATGTCTTCAAAGAAATGCCGGCGCATTTGCGTCGCCAACGTCAAGAGGCAGGGGTTTAGACGATGGCACGCATGACAATGATTCAATCCATCCGAAGTGCGATGGATAATGCCATGGAAAAAGACGACAATGTCGTTGTTTTTGGCGAAGATGTCGGGTTTTTCGGCGGCGTTTTCCGATGCACGCAAGGGCTTCAAGAAAAGTACGGGAAAAACCGATGCTTCGATTCCCCCATTAGCGAGAGCGGAATTATCGGTACCGCGATTGGTATGGCTGCGTATGGTCTTCGCCCATGCGTAGAAATTCAGTTTGCTGATTATATGTACCCAGGGTATGATCAAATCACCCAAGAAGCAGCGCGTATTCGCTTCCGCTCAAATGGCGATTTTACAGTGCCTATGGTCGTTCGCATGCCGACCGGCGGCGGAATTTTCGGTGGTCAAACCCACAGTCAAAGCCCTGAAGCGCTTTTTGCGCATGTTGCGGGTATCAAAACGGTTATTCCGTCAAACCCTTATGATGCCAAAGGGCTCTTGCTCGCGGCTATTGAAGACGATGATCCCGTAATGTTCCTAGAGCCCAAGCGGCTTTATAATGGGCCGTTTGATGGGCATCATGACCGGCCTGTGACACCCTGGTCCAAGCATGAACTTGGTGAGGTCCCGGAAGATTATTATACCGTGCCCCTTAGCAAAGCGGCGATCCGCCGTGAAGGCAGCGACGTAACTGTCCTTGTTTATGGAACAATGGTTTATGTGGCCGAGGCCGCAGCTGAAGAGGCGGGGGTTGATGCTGAAATCATTGATCTACGGACAATTTTACCGCTTGATCTAGACGCCATTGTTACGTCAGTCAAAAAAACGGGTCGTTGTGTGATTGTGCACGAAGCGACCATGACTTGCGGTTTTGGTGCGGAGTTGATGGCGCTTGTCGCGGAGAATTGTTTTTACGACCTTGAAGCGCCGATTATTCGTGTGACGGGGTATGACACACCTTATCCCCACGCGCATGAGTGGGAATATTTTCCGGGGCCGAAACGCGTTGGCGAAGCGCTGAAAAAAGTGATGGAGTCAGCATAATGGGCGAACATGTAATCAAGCTTCCTGATGTTGGTGAGGGCGTCGCTGAGGCTGAATTGGTTGAATGGATGGTTGAGATCGGTGCCAATGTTCGTGAGGACGAAGTTTTGGCGGCGGTGATGACCGACAAAGCCACCGTTGAAATTCCATCGCCAGTCGAAGGGAAAATTATTTGGCGCGGCGGCACGATCGGAGACGTGCTTAGTGTCGGCTCGCCGTTGATCAAGCTCGAAGTCGATGGCGACGGAAATGTTAAGCCGGGAACGGAACCTGTGGCGGAAGCGCCTAAAAAGACAGCACCGGAAAAAGAGACGAAACCCGAACAGAAACCTGATGCGAAGCCTTCAGTGCCTAAGGACGAGCAGAAGCCTGAGCCGAAAACCAATCGCGCGGCTCCGGTATCGAACGTGCCGCGGAATGAGGGTGAAAAGCCTGTTGCTTCGCCTGCCGTTCGCAAGCGCGCCGCTGAGGCCGGACTTGATCTTCGTCGTGTTCCGGGCACTGGCCCTGCGGGACGGATTAGTCATCAAGATCTAGACGCATTTGTGGCGGCTGACGGGGCGGGGGGCATGGCAACCGGGAGTGCTTATCGTCGCGATACTTCGGTCAAGGAAGTGCCGGTCATCGGGTTGCGTAGGAAAATCGCGGAGAAGATGTCGATTGCGAAGTCACGTATTCCGCATATTACCTATGTGGAAGAGGTTGATGTCACCGCGCTAGAAACGCTGCGTGCGGAACTTAATGCATCACGTAAGGATGATCGTCCAAAGCTGACGATACTTCCATTTCTGATGCGTGCGATGGTCAAGGCGATCAGCGAGCAGCCCCACCTAAATTCGATCTTTGACGACGAAGCAGGCGTTATTCATCAATATGGCGGCTGTCATATTGGGGTGGCGGCGCAGACGCCAAACGGGCTTATGGTGCCGGTTGTGCGCCATGCTGAGGCGCGAGATATTTGGGGCTGTGCGGAGGAAGTTGCGCGGCTTAGCGATGCGGCCCGTGAAGGAAAATGCGCGCGGGATGAGCTATCGGGTTCAACCATTACGATCACTTCGCTTGGCGCGATGGGCGGTATTGTTACGACACCGGTTATCAATCACCCCGAGGTGGCGATCATTGGTGTCAACAAAATGCAAACTCTGCCGCGCTGGAATGGCTCGGAGTTTTTGCCGCGTAAAATGATGAATCTGTCTTCGAGTTTCGACCATCGTGTAGTTGATGGGTGGGATGCGGCTGTATTCGTACAACGCATTCGTGCGCTGCTCGAAAATCCGGCAATGATATTTATAGAGAATTAAGTCTATGAAAGATCTAACCTGCAAACTGCTTATTATTGGTGCTGGCCCTGGCGGTTATGTTGCCGCAATCCGGGCTGGCCAATTGGGTATTGATACAGTCATTGTCGAAGGCCAGTACAATGGCGGAACCTGCCTGAATGTGGGTTGTATTCCGTCCAAAGCAATTATTCATGCTGCGGATGAATTTGAAAAAGCCAATCACTTTGCGGGCGATTCCGAAATCGGCATTAAAGCCGCCAAGCCAGAAATTGATCTTTCAAAAACGGTCGCGTGGAAAGATAAAATCGTAAACCGACTAACAACGGGTGTTGGCGGGTTGTTGAAAAAGAACAAAGTTCGTTCGATTTCGGGGTGGGCAAGTTTTGTGGATGGCAAGACTGTCGATGTTGCGAATGGCGAGGGCACCCACCGAGTTCGCGCGGAAAATATTATCATCGCGACCGGCTCCGTTCCTGTTGAGCTTCCCTTTATGCCATTTGGCGACAATGTCATTTCTTCTACTGATGCATTAGCCCTATCGGCACCGCCGAAAACCATGGCGATCGTTGGTGCAGGGTATATCGGTCTAGAGCTAGGGATTGCCTTTGCAAAAATGGGCACCAAAGTCACGGTCGTAGAAGCGCTCGATAAAATTTTACCGCTCTATGACAAAGAAATGACGCGCCCTGTCGAAAAAAAACTAAAAGCGCTAGGCGTTGAGATTGTGCTCGGGGCAAAAGCCAAAGGCGCGGACAAAGCTGGCTTAAAGATCGAAACAAAAGACGGCGATGCAAAAACAATTAAAGCCGAGAAAATCTTGGTGACGGTGGGGCGTGCGCCTAAAACCGAAGATTGGGGCCGTGAGAACCTCGTGCTTGATATGTCTGGGCGTTTCATCAAGATCGATGATCAATGCAAAACGTCGATGCGTGGTATTTATGCGATTGGCGACGTGACGGGAGAGCCGATGTTGGCACACCGGGCAATGGCACAAGGCGAGATGGTCGCCGAGATCATTGCGGGCGAAAACCGCCATTGGGATAAACGCGCGATTGCCGCGGTTTGCTTTACTGATCCGGAGATTGTCTCCGTTGGCCTTTCAGCGGATGAGGCAAAAGCCGAAGGGTTTGACATCATCAGCCAGAACTTTCCGTTCACGGCCAATGGGCGCGCAATGACCATGGAAGCCGAAGACGGCTTTATTCGTGTGGTAGCGCGAAAAGATAATCATTTGGTGCTGGGGGTTCAGGCCGTCGGTGGGGGTGTCGCAGAATTGTCAGCTGCGTTTGCACTCGCGATTGAAATGGGTGCAACGCTCGAAGATATTACGGGAACGATACACGCACACCCAACTCAATCAGAAGCCTTCCACGAAGCCTCCCTAAGGGCGCTTGGTCACGCGCTACATATTTAGAACCAATCGGCTGGGTCCAGTCGATAATAGCGTGATAGCTGATCATACAGATCGCGGTTATATGCTTGCAGATCGTGTGGCTGCTCGAAGAAAGTTTCGGTCGCGACTGCAAAAAATTCTGCCGGGTTTGTAGCGCCATAAGGGTTGAGAAATGTTTCTCGACCTGCGCTTAAATCATCGCGTAATTGTGCAAAGGCCTGCCGAAAAACACGCGCCCATTGGCTTGCGCTTTGATCCGTATCGAGAAGGGGTGAACCGTCAGTAACACCGGTTTGTTCGTCAAGCTGATGGGCGAATTCATGAATAACAACATTCTCGCCATCATGCGGTGCGAATGCGCCATAAGCGGCGTGATCCCACGCTAAAATAACGGGCCCGCGCGCCCAGCTTTCTCCGGTGCGTACCGCAGCACGCTCAGAATGAACATGCCCATCAACCTTTTGGAGTTTGCTTTTAAATGCTGCGGGGTAAACAAAAACGGTTTTGAGCGATTTGAACCAACGGTTTTCTTTGTTGACGATCAAAAGGCATGCTTGCGCCGCGATGGTGACGCGAATGTCGTCAGTGATCTCTAATCCCTCTTGGCCATGGAATTTAACCTCGTCGATGAATCTATTGATCAAACCATCAAGGCGCTTGCGCAGATCGAGCGGCAGTCGATTATAAACTGGGACCCGTGCACGCACGATCTTCTTATGGGCCGGTTGTAACGGCGCATTCAATAATTCCTCGCGCCGCCGCCGTTCATAGGCCCAGCGCCCGCCGATAAACAAACCGGCACCAATGACCAAACTCATCACCAAGAAATTCATCATAGGTCCAGATATGGGGTGTCTAACCGAACTGTCTAGTGCCGTCGGGCCCTCGTCACTGTGGGCACTGTCGCGGCCTTCTGATGTGAGCGCCGTATGAATCCCGGCTCAAGGCCGGGATGACGTCGGAGGACGGGTTACGCCTATGCAACAGGCGTCATTGCGGGCATCGACCCAAAAACGGGCAATTCTAGTAGGTATCGAGAATATGAAAGGCTTGTTTTCCCTTCCAAATGTCAAATAAAGTTGAAATAATAATTCTAATTTTGGAAATAGAAGTTGGGGAGATAGAATGGATACGCGAATTTTGAAGCATGGGGTTCCCGCTCGTTTGTTTCCAGTAGTTCCTGAGTCTAATAAAGAGCAGAAAACGCTTTCTATCGTCCTTGCGACTTTGATGTCGGTTCGGCCTTTGGCTGAGCGCCTTCTACTTCCTCTATCAGTAAAAGTTGGAAAGAGAAGTGTACTGAGTTGTTATACGGAAGTTACGCTAACGAATGAAATTAAAGGTCTAAAAGATCGACCCGACGCGCTTCTGGTATTGCAGTCAGGAAAGCGATCATGGTCGGCGTTGATAGAGGCTAAGGTGGGCCGCAATGTAGTTGGTGAAGATCAGTTAGAGCGGTATATAGAATTGGCGAAGTTAAATAACGTTGATAGCGTTATAACTATCAGCAATGAGTTGACGCCATCGCCAGAAATTAACCCGACTGTATTAACTCGCGCTGTGCCAAAGAACTTTCAACTGTTTCACTTGTCGTGGGCCTCCATTCTAACAACAGCATTTTTATTGGCGTCGTCGGATGAAGACCCGTATGAAAATGATGACGAGGCATTTCTGGTAAGTGAGTTAATCCGTTATTTAGAGCATCCAAATTCTGGGTATGTTGCACTTAATCAAATGAACAAGGATTGGCCAAAACTGGTCAGCGATATACAAACAAGCCATCCGTTATTCGCTAAATCTTCGGAGGTTGTTGAAACGGTTACAGCTTGGCTTCAAGAAGCAAGGGATGTTGCATTGATAATGACGAGGCGTTTGAAAGAGCCGGTGTCAATTGCAACATCTCGGTCAAATCTTAGCAACCCATCAAAATGGACGGAAACGAACGCTAAAGACTTTGTCCAAGAAAAGGTTTTGTCTTTTGAGTTAGACGTTCCAAATGCTGCATCAAAAATTCTAATTGAAGGCGATTTTCTAAGAAGAACCATCCGTGTCTCGATGAAGCTATCGGCTCCTACTGACCGCGTTAGTAATGCAGCACGACTTAATTGGCTTTTGCGCCAGCTCGCAAAAAGTAATCGTGGAAAAGTAATTATACGCTGTATTACACGAGGGAAAGGGCAGAACTATGGGGCCATGGCGGATGAAATAGATCCGAAGTCGGATGAGATAAAAGAGCTTGGAGATATCTTGTCTTTTCAACTCGAAATGTCGAATGATTTGGGTGCAAAATTTAACAGCCGCAAAAAGTTTATTGAGTGCTTAGAAGAAATTGTTCCGGAATTTTACAGTAATGTGGGACAATATTTGCAAGCATATGTTCCGCCACCACCGAAGTATGAAAAAGCAAAGGCAAAGGAAGAAGAGGCTGTTGACGAATTGAATAAAGACGTTGCAAAGCCTCTAACGAGTAGTGTACTGCAAGAGCGCCCTGCATGGGCAGTGACTTGGCAAACCGGCGCAAAACTAGAAGAAACTAGTTAACTGCAAGCATTAGATAATTGGGTCCCGGACCAAGTCCGGGATGTGACGTCGGAGGATGGGTTACGCCTATGCAACAGGCGTCATTGCGGGCAATCGACCTGCACTCCATTTTTAAATATCCAGGGCGTCTTTGACGAAGGCTGCGTTTTCTTGGATGAACTGAAAGCGCGCTTCGGGTTTCTTGCCCATCAGGCGGTTGACCAAGTCACCGCAATTTTCGGATTTGTCTTCTGCGATGACGACGCGTGCAAGGACCCGTGTGGCCGGATTCATCGTCGTTTCTTTAAGTTGCGCCGGCATCATCTCGCCAAGGCCCTTGAACCGGCCTACGTCAACTTTTTGGTTGGGTTTGAATTCCGTTTTAAGCAGCTTTTCGCGCTCGGCTTCGTTCATGGCGTAAACGGATTTACTACCTGCGGTGAGGCGGAACAATGGCGGCTGCGCCAAATAGAGCCGGCCCTGATGAATGAGATCCGGCATTTCTTGATAGAAAAATGTAATCAACAGCGCGGCGATATGGGCACCATCGACATCCGCATCGGTCATGATGATTATTTTTTCATAGCGCAAATTGTCGATATTGAACTTCGAACCGATCCCAGCACCAAGCGCTTGCGTCATATCGGCGATTTCCTGGTTGGCCAGAATTTTATCGCGTGCCGCAGAAGCCACGTTCAAAATCTTACCGCGCAAAGGAAGGATTGCTTGGGTGGCGCGGTTGCGGGCTTGTTTTGCAGAGCCACCAGCCGAATCGCCTTCGACGAGAAAAAGCTCCGTGCCAGAACGGTTTGCGCTAGAGCAATCGGAAAGTTTGCCGGGGAGGCGTAGTTTGCGCGTTGCGGCGGCGCGAGAGACCTCTTTTTCCTTGCGACGGCGTTGGCGTTCATCGGCACGGTCGGCAACCCATTCGACCAGTGCGCTTGCTTGTTTTGGGTTAGAGGCGAGCCAATGGTCAAACGCAGGACGAATGGTTGTTTCTACAATTTTCTGGGCTTCGTTGGTGGCGAGCTTGTCTTTGGTCTGGCCTTGAAATTCCGGGTTGCGCACAAAAACAGAAAGCAGGGCGCCTGCTGTGCCTAAAACGTCTTCAGCCGTAATATTGGACGCGCGCTTGTAACCGGCCAGTTCGGCATAGGCTTTCAGGCCTTTGGTCAGCGCGGCGCGCAAACCAGCTTCGTGGGTGCCGCCCTCTGCTGTCGGAATGGTGTTGCAATAAGAATGAACAAAACCATCGGCCTCGCCAAATCCGGCCGTGCCCCAGATGACAGCCCATTCTAGATTGCCGTGACCGCCATCGTCTTTCTTTTCAACTTTGCCGGCGAAAATATCTTCGGTGACAGTCGGTTTTGCGCCGGCCAAGGTTTTTAGATAATCCGTCAGTCCACGTTCAAAATGGAAAACCGCTTCTGCTGGGGTGTCATCTTTGATAACGCTTGGCGCGCATTTCCAGCGGATTTCTACTCCACCAAAAAGGTAGGATTTTGACCGTGCCATTTTAAATAGGCGCGCCGGTTTGAACTTTGCGGTTGGGCCAAAAATCTTCGGGTCTGGGTGAAACATGATGCTGGTGCCGCGCTTGTTCGGGGCGGGGCCCACTTTTTCGATTTTCGAGCGCGGATGCCCTTCGGCGAAAGACTGGCGATACATCGTACGGCCACGACAAACTTCGACAATCAGATCGTCAGACAGCGCATTCACCACAGAGACACCGACGCCATGTAGGCCGCCGGAGGTCGCATAGGCTTTGCCCTCGAATTTACCGCCTGAGTGTAGTGTTGTCAGAATGACCTCAAGCGCCGATTTGTTTTTAAATTTTGGGTGTGGGTCGATCGGAATACCGCGTCCATTATCAATCACCGATAGATAGCCGTCTTCGTGAAGCTCGACTTCGATCCGGGTTGCGTGGCCGGCAACCGCCTCATCCATGGAGTTATCAAGCACTTCGGCGAAAAGGTGGTGGAGTGCCTTTTCGTCAGTGCCGCCAATATACATGCCGGGACGCTTCCGAACGGGCTCCAGCCCTTCAAGGACTTCGATATCCTTGGCGGTGTAATCTTCGAAGAGGTCTGAATCGTTCTTTTTGGCGGCGCGTTTGGACATAGAACTCACTACTCTGGCGGTGTGCGGGGTGATCTTGAGAGCACGATCTAGCGCGGTTCTGACGCTTCCGCAAAGCACTGGGGAAAACGGGCAACAAAACTGATGAAATATGCGCCCTTCGGCGGTTTTAACGGGCGTTCATTGATTAAACTGCGAAGGAATTGGGGGAATCATCCCTAAATACCGGTCCGAAATGAAAGCGCCGCTTTATGACCGACATCTCTTCGACCAGTTCGTTGTCTAAACCGCTATCCCTGCCCAGTGGAGGATCCCTCCGGAATCGTATCGCCAAGGGTGCGATGACCGAGGGGCTTGCAGATGAGTATAGCCGCGCCACCGAGCGGCACGTGACCCTTTATCGGCGCTGGGCCGAAGGTGGGGCGGGGATGTTGTTGACCGGTAATGTGATGGTTGACCGCCGGTATCTTGAGCGCCCACGAAACGTTGTGATTGATGGTCCGCAATCGGATGAACAGATCGACCGGTTAAAACGCTGGTCTGGAGCGGCGCGTGAGGTGGGCGCGGATATTTGGATGCAGATTTCCCACGCGGGCCGTCAAACGCCGCAAATAGTGACGACAGAACCCGTGGCACCATCGGCCATTGGAATGGGCTTGCCGGGGGATACCTTTGCTGCGCCGCGAGCATTGACCGAAACAGAAATCCACGAAGTCATCGGGCGGTTTGCACATACAGCGTCCGTTGCAAAACGCACAGGATTTAGTGGCGTGCAGATTCATGCGGCACATGGCTATTTGATTTCTGAATTTTTAAGCCCGCTGGTCAATCACCGTGAAGATGATTGGGGCGGTCCGTTGGAAAATCGTGCGCGATTATTGATGCAAGTTATCAAAGAAGTTCGCGCGCAAGTTGGCTCTGGGTTTCCAGTGTCTGTGAAGCTTAATTCATCCGACTTTCAAAAGGGCGGGTTTAGCGCCGACGATAGTTTGCAAGTCGCCCGCTGGTTGAATGATGCTGGTGTTGACCTGTTGGAAATTTCGGGTGGTTCTTATGAGCAACCTGCGATGATGGATATGGATGGCATGGATGCCCCCTATGAAGAAGAAAAGCGCGCATCCACAAAGGCGCGTGAAGCCTATTTTCTATCCTATGCGGAGGAAATTCGGCAAGTTGCGAAAATGCCATTGATGGTGACGGGCGGTTTCCGCTCGCGCGCGGGAATGGAAGATGCTCTTGCCTCTGGCGCGTGCGACCTTTGCGGAATTGCCAGGCCACTTTGTGTCAATCCGGATGTGCCGAATGAATTGATGCGGGGCGTGATTGATGCTGCGCCGTCATGGGAGAAAAAATTCCGAATTGGGCCAGGAATTTTGGGTCCGAACTCGAGTATAGGGCTTATCAAAATGCTCAACGGGTTTGGTGTTATGGCATTCTTTTATGAAAATATTTTCCGGTTAGCGGATGGAAAAGACACCAAGCAAAAAATGGCGTTGTTACCTGCGTTTATAAAATACCAGATGCAAGAAGCAAAAAAGGCAAAAGCGCTGGTTCGCTAATTTTTTCTATTATGGCATTACAAAAAAGCCGGGCACAGGGCCCGGCTTTTTCTTAAGAGAAGTTTGGTCTTAGCTGGAATAGTACATCGCAAATTCGACAGGATGCGGTGTGGTTTCAAACCGCATTACTTCTTCCATTTTCAAATTGATGTAGCCATCGATTTGATCGTCGTTAAAGACGTTGCCTTTTTTGAGGAATTCGCGGTCGCTATCGAGTGCCGCTAGTGATTCCCGCAATGATGCACATACCGTCGGAATGTCGTTCAACTCTTCCGGTGGAAGGTCATAAAGGTCTTTATCCATAGGATCGCCAGGGTGAATTTTGTTTTCAATACCATCAAGGCCAGCCATCAATAGCGCAGCAAATGTCAAATACGGGTTGCCGCTTGCATCCGGGAAACGAGCTTCAAGGCGCTTGCCTTTTGGTGACGCAACCCACGGAATACGGATCGATGCAGAGCGGTTACGCGCTGAATAGGCCAAGAGCACAGGCGCTTCGTATCCCGGGACGAGGCGCTTGTAGCTATTGGTTGTTGCGTTTGCGAAAGCATTGATCGCACGCGCGTGTTTAATAACACCGCCGATGTAATAGAGGCAGGTATCAGAAAGATCTGCATAGCGATCACCAGCAAAAATAGGCTGTCCGTCTTTCCAGATAGACTGGTGGACGTGCATCCCCGAGCCATTATCGCCATAGATCGGTTTTGGCATAAATGTTGCGGTTTTGCCGTAACCTGCGGCGACCTGATGAACCACATATTTATAAATCTGTAGCCGGTCAGCCATGGTCGTCAGTGTAGAGAATTTCATGCCCAGCTCATGTTGCGATGGCGCAACTTCGTGGTGGTGCTTCTCTGGTTCAACGCCCATTTCGGCCATCAGCGTTAGCATCTCGGAACGCATGTCCTGCTCGCTGTCTACTGGTGGGACCGGGAAGTAACCACCCTTAGGGCCGGGACGGTGCGCGAGGTTGCCGCCTTCGAAATCTGTTGAGCTGTTATATGGGCCTTCGACAGAATCGACAGCGTAACCCATATTGTTCTGTTCAGTTGACCAACGGACGTCGTCAAAGACAAAAAATTCGGCTTCCGGGCCAAAGAACGCTGTGTCGCCCACGCCAGACGACTTTACATAAGCTTCAGCAGCTTTTGCGGTTGTGCGTGGGTCACGGCTATAGGGTTGGCCGGTTGATGGCTCAAGGACGTCACAAACGATTGAAAGCGTGGGTTGTGCGAAAAATGGGTCCATGACAGCCGTTGCTGGATCAGGCATCAGCACCATGTCGGATTCATTAATGGCTTTCCAGCCAGCGATGGACGAGCCATCGAACATTGTTCCATCTGTAAATAAATCTTCATCGACCATGGTTTGGTCAAAAGTAACGTGCTGCCACTTACCTTTTGGGTCCGTGAAGCGGAGATCGACGAATTTAATTTTTTCGTCTTTTATACGCTTGAGAATAGCCTCTGAGCTCATTGGAGTAATGCTCCTTTTTTGTTTTCCGACGACATCCGCAAGCTCTGGAATTTAGCCATATCGCCGCGTGTCGCCTTAGTGTGCGTCGAGATTCGGTCCCCGCGCAACTGAATATTGCGGCGCAACATCTGAATCGCGATAGAAATCGAAAATAGTTTGTTTCTAACACCGTGCTGATCGAAAGTTCCAACGAAACGCATTTTTTTGCTACGATTTTCGACCAATTTCCGGGGTTTTTCCTTCGCTCATGAGGGGCGGAACATGGTAACCGGGATTGAAGAGGGAAAATTTGTGAATTCTGCAGATGCGAAAATTTGGGTGCTAACCGATGGAAAAATTGGCGACGACGTCCAATGCCTAGCCATCGCAAAGTACCTCGATCCCGGCTTTGATCAGCGGATCGTTGCGCCCCGCGCGCCTTGGGCGCATTTCGCGCCATGGGGCCCGGTGGACCCCCAGGAACAGCCGGGGCTGACAACCGGCCCGCTTGCCGGAGAGGCACCGGAATTGGCGATTTTTTCGGGCCGCCGCGCAATTCCGCACGCTAGAGCCCTAAAAAAAGCGAGCGACGGTCAGACACGGATTGTGATTCTAAAAGACCCGCGTTTGGGGCGGAGATATGCAGATGTAATCTGGATACCCCAGCATGACCGGGTCACGGCACCGAATGTGGTTTCAACGCTGACGTCGCCCCATGGCCTGACACCAAAAATTGCCAAGGCTCAAAATAACGCATCCCCCTATGCATCACCGTTTCTGGGCGTCGTACTCGGTGGGCCAAGTGGCGGGGCACGCTACACGGAAAAAGAGGCAGCGGATCTTGGTGCGCGGCTTTCAATAGCAGGGCGCGACTATGCGGCCATCGCGATCACGCCGTCACGCCGGACGCCACAATTATTTCTCAATAGGTTGCAAAGTGCTGTTCGGCATAATCGGGTACATATTTGGGACGGGCAGGGCGATAATCCGTATATTGATATTCTCGCCCACGCTGCTGCATTGGTGGTGGCGGCAGACAGTCACAACATGACCAGCGAAGCATTAGCTACGAATGTTGGCGTCTATGCGTGGTGTCCACGCGGGCTAGCGCCGAAAATGCAGTGGTTTATCAGCGAATTGAAAAAACGTGGCGAGATTGTTCCGTTTGCTGAAAATGCGGATCCATTCACGCGGACGCCAATGGATGGGACGCCGTTAATTGTCACGGAAATTCAACAGCGTATTAATTTCTAGCGCTTTGCTAGGGCCTCCATATGCGCGCGGGCTTCCTCTACATAGTGGCCAGCGCCGAGCGTTGCCATTGTATCTTCGCCTTCGCGCATATCGCGGAACTTTTTGGCGGGCATTCCCGCCCACATTTCGCCGGTAGGCACGATTTTTTTAGGCGAAAGAAATGCGCCGGCGGCGAGCATCCCGCCGGATTGTATAACAGAGCCATCCAGCATGGTTGCGCCCATACCGACGAAGCCACCATCTTCTATTTTTGCTCCGTGCAACATGCATTTGTGGCCGATCAAAACGTTTTCGCCGATGAGAGTCGGCAAGCCGCCCCATTGTGGATCGTCCACATGAATGATCGTGCCGTCTTGAACATTGGACCCTTTGCCCACAACAATCTTGTTGGTGTCGCCGCGCACAACACAACCATACCAAACCGACGCATTCTCATGCACTTCGACATCACCGCAAACGACTGCGCCGGGGGCGATGAATGCGGTTTCGTGGATTTTTGGGGTCTTGTCGCCAATCGCAAAAATTAGTGGTTCCATTTTTAACTCTTCACAGCGTCGGGTTGGTTGTCGGGGTGTGCTTTTATAAAGGCCGGATGTTTTAAGCACCGTTCATTGATTTCATTCAAACGAGGCATTTGCGAAATATCAACTCCAAAGCGCAGTGACGCGAACATCTGTGGTACCAATATGCAGTCCGCGAGGCTAGGCGTGTCACCCACACAAAAATCACCACCAGTTCGATTGATGATTTTTTCTGCGGCTTTCATTGCGCCTCCCGGCCACGTGTTCATCCAGTTAGACATTGCTTGATCATCAAAGCCACTCGTCTCGCGTAGATATTTCTGGATACGGAGGTTTCCGAAAGGTTGCGCCTCGCAGGCAATCGTTTGCGCGATGGCGCGCGCATTGGCGCGGGCGACCGCGTTGCCGGGTAAAAGTGTTGTTTCAGGATATTCTTCGTCGAGATATTCGATGATCGCCATTGATTGCGTGATGAGTGCGCCGTCATTGGTTTCTAGGGTCGGTACGACCGCGAGTGGATTGCGCGCTAAATAGGCATCGCTTTTTTGTTCCCCCTTGAGGAGATTCACGGGCTCATAATCATAGGGAATGTTCTTGAGCGCCAAGGCGATGCGGACGCGATAGCTAGCGCTAGATCGCCAATAACCAAACAATTTCATGGGCCTCTAAACCTCTTGGGTATAATTGCGAAAACAGGCTTGCTGCAAAAAGGTAACATATGTTACTAACTGCACAAATCAATATCCACTTATAGGCGAGGTATTATCATGGCTGATCTTTTCGAAAACCCCATCGGTACGGATGGGTTCGAGTTTGTGGAATATACAAGCAGCAATCCTGATGAGCTTGGGACACTGTTTGAACGCCTTGGTTTTACGGCGATCGGCAAGCATCGTTCAAAAGACGTGATTCATTACCGTCAGGGCGACATCAACTTTCTGTTGAATCGTGAACAAGCCGGCCAGCCGAATGTATTCCGCAACCAACACGGGGCGGGCGCGAATGCGATGGCCTTTCGAGTGAAGGATGCGCAAAAAGCGTTCGATGAAGCGGTAAAGCGCGGCGCAAAACCAATCGAAGCAAAAGCGGGCCCGATGGAGTTAAACATTCCGGGTATCGAAGGCATTGGCGGGTTGAATGTATATCTCGTTGATCGATATGGCGCGAAGTCAATTTATGATGTGGACTTTGCGCCAATCGAGGGGGCCGACCTTGCCAAAAATGATAAAGGACTGACCTATATTGATCACCTTACCCATAATCTACATCGTGGAAATATGGATAAATGGGCGGCCTATTACGAAGATATTTTCAACTTCCGCGAAATTCGTTATTTCGACATTGAAGGTAAGCAAACCGGCCTTATCTCAAAAGCGATGACGGCACCATGCGGGAAAATCCGTATACCGCTTAATGAAAGTCGCGACGATAAATCCCAGATCGAAGAATTTCTTCAGCGCTATAATGGCGAAGGTATTCAGCATATCGCGTTGGGGACTGGTGATATTTATAAAACGGTTGAAGCGCTGCGCGAACGTGATGTGCCGTTTCAGGATACACCCGACACCTATTACGAAAAAATTGATGAGCGCGTCGGCGATCATGGTGAGGATCTCGAACGCCTCAAGAAAAATCGTATCTTGATTGACGGCGCACCGACCCAAGGGCAGGGATTGTTACTGCAAATCTTTACGCAAGATGCTATTGGGCCGATTTTCTACGAGATCATTCAGCGCAAAGGCAATGAAGGTTTCGGTGAAGGGAACTTTAAGGCGCTGTTCGAATCAATCGAAGAAGACCAAATTCGTCGCGGCGTATTAAAAGAAACGGCTTAAAGGTAAGCTAGATGGCAGAACGCAATATCGATGAGCCTGCCAATGGGCGCAAAGAGATCATTCTCGAAGAATTTGCGCCCTATCGTATCGTCGCCCTTGGGCATGCGATTTCTCAGCGCTTGGCCAAGGCCTATGAAGATGAAAACATCACCATTCCCGAATGGCGCGTGCTGGCGGTGATCGCTCAGCATGAACGGGTGGCCGCGCGCGACGTGGTCCGTCGTACGCCTATGGATAAGATGAGCGTTTCGCGCGCAGTCACTAGCTTAGAGCACAAAGGTATCGTTGAGCGCGCACCTGACCCGGATGATCGGCGCGTTTCGGCGATGTCGCTTTCTCCGGTTGGGCGGGCATTGTTCGACCGAATTGCAGCGCTCGCGCTCGATTATGAACGACGTTTGCTTTCGGTGTTATCGCCAGAGGATGCAGAAATTTTCGGCGCGGCGCTTTCCAAGCTCGAAACACAGTTCCAATTGGATTAACGCAGCAATCGTCATAAGGTTCAGTTTTTCTTGAGCTGGACTTATGCGAATTTTTTTATTGTTCATTCTGGTTTCGCTTTGCGGCTGTGTATCTTTTCCCGACGCGCCGCAAGCGGTGCAGACACCAAACATCGAAGGCAATCGGTTTGTTGCGCGCGATGGTGCGCACTTAACGCTCGATATTTGGGAAGCCGAACAGCCCACGGCTATTTTCATCGCGCTGCACGGGATGAACGATTACGCCCATGCTTTTGCCTTGCCCGGACGTTATTGGGCCGATCATGCGGGGATCACCACTTATGCGCTTGATCAGCGCGGCTTTGGCCGCTCACCGCAATTTGGTCATTGGGTCGGGCAGGATACGCTGATTGCTGACTTAACGGGGTTGATAAAAGCAGTTCATTATCGGCATCCAAACACGCCGGTGTTCGTCGTCGGACATTCCATGGGTGCGGCCGTTGTTATGAGCGCGCAATTGAAAAATCCGTTGAACGTTGACGGCTTTATTCTGGCGGCACCCGGCATTTGGGGCGGCTCTGCGTTGCCGATACCGTATCGGTTATCAGCCAATTTCGCGGCGACATTTGCGCCGGGAAAAACGCTTACCGGCGAGAGGGCTGATCGTCAGGCATCGGATAATATAGAGCTTTTGCGGGCGATGTATTATGATCAGCATGTGGTCAAGGAAACCCGCCTTGATGCTATCGTTGGTGTGATCCGGGTCATGGGTACTGCCTATGAGGGAGCGGATGAAATAGACGGTAATATTTTATTTTTGATGGGCGAGAAAGACGAAATCATCCCGCTCAAAGCTATGGAGAAAACTGCGATGCGTCTTTCGGGCGATGTCACTATACGGCGATACCCCGATGGCTGGCACCTGTTGTTTCGTGACCTTCAGGGCGAAACAGTCTGGCGCGATGTCGCCGATTGGGTTTCGCGAATGACCGAAAATAAGTCGTCGCCCGAAGGTTAGACCTCGGCCTGGCTTTGCCATGGCTGCGCACGCAGGTAAGCGCTTAAAACATGCCGTTGGTGAAATCGGGATTTTAAGAAGCGATAAAAATACCAGTCTTTGAGCGCATAAGGCGTTAAGTGATAGAGCGTCACTTCAAACCAATTCCACGACACAGATTTTCGGTTGCTACGCCTGTCAGACGTCTTGCACCATAGGTCGCGATGATAAGCGATATGACCATGCTTAAGCATTCGATGAACGATTTCATGATCCTCTAGGGCAAACGGCCATTGTTCGCGCGAATACCCGCCTGCTTTACGTACTATTGATGTACGGAAGACATGACCATAACCACCTGAGTGACATTGGCACGCCAACAAAATTCCGGCAACTGCGCCCTTAAGACGCTTGGCATGTCCTGCGAGACTATCAGGTGTGTTTTGTATTCCAATGCCAATAGTCCCGACCAAATCGCCGTCTGACAGGGTTAAAAGCCGCATGGCCAGTGCAAAATAATGAGGTGGGTAATATGTATCCGCACCGACAAAAGCTACATAAGAAGAATTGACGGCTCGAAGGCCGGTCTCTAGCGCATTTGTTTTGCCGGGGCGCGGGTCATGCAAAACGCAAATCAAAATGTCTTTGTGCTTGTCTTTAAAGGCGTGGCAAATTTCTAGAGATCTGTCTGTGGAACCATTATTTACAAGAATGATTTCATCGGGTTGATGCTCTTGCGCTAATATGGATTCCAATGTGCGGGCGATATATTTTTCTTCGTTAAAAAATGGAACAACTACCGTTAACTGACGGTTTTGCGGGGTGTTCGATTTTGTATATTGAGGGGGCTGCGTGAATGGTGCGGTCATCAGCTTGCCTTTGCAGATTGAAGGGGAAAGTCGACAATTTTGCGCGACGTACGCTTACGCATGGCTTGGTCGTATATGTCAAAACACAATGTCTCGAACGTAGATTTCCAAGAGAAGTTAGCAATCGCATGCGTTCGAGCGCGGTTTCCGATATCGGATAAGCGATCCATCCAAATCGCCGATATATTTGACGCCATCGCTTCAGCATCACCGCATGGGCCAAGGCGACCAAGGCTAGGGGGTACACGGTCAATCATTGCCCCGGCATGAACGCCAACGACCGGCAACCCCGCCGCTTGGGCCTCAATGACTGAAATGCCAAACGTCTCATTCTCCATTGCGGAAACATAAATATCAGCAGATGCGAGATAGGTAGCGAGCATTTCGCGGTCATCAACAAACCCGGGGAAGTGGACGTTTAAACCTGCGCATTCTCGGATTAGCGTTTGCCGTTCATTGCCATCGCCCAACATCAAAAGATGTGTATTCCATGCAGGCGGCAGTTTACGGAAAGCGTCAACAATCAGGCGTGCTTTTTTCTCGCCATCTATCCGGCCCGCATAAATCAATAACGGAGCATCATCTTGAACGCCGATGCTCTGGCGCAGAGATTCGCTTCGTTGTGCCTTATGAAAAAGGGTTGTGTCTGCGCCAAGAGAAAGGATTCCTGCGTCTTTGATACCAAGATGCGCGAAATGTTCGGCTGCCATTTGGGTCAGAGTGTAGAACCCATCAAAGCGCTTATATAGGTTGACGGCATAACGATAGGCGAGCGATTTAACCTGTCTCGCCGTAAACCTGCCGGCGCGGGGCACCAGATACTTTTCGACATAAACAGTTGGAAAATCCGTGTGGTAACCAGCAACGACCGCGGTTGTTGGGTGGCGCTTTCGGTAGAAAAGTGCCGTCCAGGGAAGGTTATATGCATCTTGGCATTCTATCAAATCGGGGCGAACGAGGTCTAACGCACGAAGTACGGCTTGTGATCGAACCAACAATCGGTAGTTCGGGCTGCCTATAACGTGTGGTGATTTGATTTCGATTGTGGTGGTGCGTCCGTCACGATGTATGCGGTCTTCGGCACCGGGTACGATCAAGCAATGATTGGCATCAGTGCGGTCCAAAAGAAAACGCCGTTTCTCGGAGAGGAAAGTCCGTACGCCACCCCCTTTTGCAGCGTAGGATTGTGTGATGTCGCAAAAAGTAAGTGCGTTCGAACTATTCTGCACAACTGAAACGTCCCAACAGTTACAAACCCACAAACGAATGCAAATGGCTAGGCGTTGATTTTTGGGTGATTGTCGCAGTCTTTATCAAGGAAAATATTTATGACAAACGCGCACATATTGCGGAAAAATTGAAAACACAGCGTGCACAAACCAATTTTAATATGTCACATGACTGTCTTATATAGGGCTAGGAATTTGTATGGATTGCGCTTTTTGAATGGTGATTTGGGTTAGCCAAATTTAAGAAGAGCGTATGCGGAAGGGCGCATACTTTTTTGTCTAACTTTCATCACTTTGTCACATGAATCCGGCATCAAAAAGCTACCGCAAAATTCGGATTGATGGGGTAGGGATGATCAAGCGCAGTTTCGAACGTTTAGGCGATGCACTCGGTATGGTTATCGTTTTGATTGCTTTGCTTGTAGCAACAAAAAGCCTTTTTCGCGCCAATGATCAAAAGCTTGATCGTAAAGCGTTGGACAAAAAAACTGCGAGGCAGATCAGCCCGGTGAACGTACCGTTATCCGCATGAACGCAAAAGCTCGGAAAATAAGGCCGAACCAAGTTCAGCGCCGCCGCAGGCTACGCCGGAAATTAGGCGTCGCCATCATCAAAGCAAAATCATTGAAATAATGCTTAGGCGGCCTTTGACGAGGAGCCACGATCGGCCTGTGCAACCAGTGCGCGATAGTCGTCCATGTCGCCATTATACGGTTCGGCTTTTCCATTTTTGACGAGCCACAACTGATCCGCTGTCGCTTCTGCAAGGAAAACGTCGTGCGTAATCAAAAGCACTGCGCCTTGAAATTCATTGAGGGCATAGATCAGGGCTTCGCGGCTATCAATATCAAGGTGTGATGTCGGCTCATCAAGGATGAGGACATGGGGTTTATCCATGGACATCAAACCCAGAAGTAACCGGACCTTCTCCCCGCCAGAAAGGTTTTCGACTTTGGTGTCGACCTTTTCGTGGGAGAAACCCATTTGCGCTGCAGTCCCGCGCTGTTTGCCGACGCTTGTATCTTTGGGCAAGGCGCGGCGAACATGATCGAGCACCGTGTCACCCAAAGTCAATTCATCTAGCTGGTCTTGGGAGAAATACCCAATTCGAATCGATCTTGGTGCGGTGCATTCACCAGCCATGAGCGGTAAACGCTGTGCGATGGATTTCACCAAGGTGGTTTTACCCTGACCATTTGCGCCCACAATTGCGATCCGATCATCGGGATCTAGTCGCAGGTCGACACCGCGTAGAATAACCGCGTCATCGCCATAGCCAAGTTCAGCTTCTTTGAGCTGCAACATCGGTGGCGACAGTTCGTCCTTTGGCGCTGGAAAATGGAAAGGGACAGTTCTTTCGGCGAGCGGGATCGTGATGTCCTGCATTTTTTCGAGTTTTTTGACACGCGACTGAGCCTGACGGGCTTTTGATGCTTTTGCGCGAAAACGATCAACAAAGGCTTGTAGGTGCGCTTTGTCCGCTTCCTGTTTGGTGCGTTGGCTTTCAAGTTGTGCAAGCTTCGCAGCACGAAGTTTCATCCATGCATCATAGCCGCCAACGCAAAGGGTCAGTTGTCGGTGTTCCAGCGCCAGCGTGTGGGTGACACAGCGATTGAGCAATTCCCGGTCGTGCGACACCAGCAGTACCGTGTGGGGGTAGCGACGAAGATACCCCTCCAGCCATGTGGCACCTTCGAGGTCGAGATAATTGGTTGGCTCATCCAGCAACAACAGATCGGGTTGAGAAAATAACACACCGGCAAGGGCGGCACGCATACGCCATCCACCGGAGAATTCTTTTGTCGCGCGGCTTAAATCGTCATTGGTGAAACCAAGCCCCATTAATACTTCAGCGGCGCGAGCCTCGGCTGACCAAGCATCAATATCCACGAGCCGGGTGTGAATTTCCGCGATACGCATAGGGTCTTCGGCGGTGTCCGCCTCAGCCATTAGCGCGTGACGCTCGGTGTCAGCGGCGAGCACGACCTCGATTATCGTCTCATCTGTGGCCGCGACTTCCTGCGCCACCCAGCCAAGCCGGGCTTTCTGGTTGAGACGGATCGACGACTCGCCAGTGGGGTTGGCGACATCTTCGCGGATAAGGCGAAGCAGGGTGGATTTACCGGTGCCGTTCCGGCCAACAAGTCCGACTTTCCAGCCAGCGGAAATCTGGACAGATGCGCCCTCAAACAAAGGGCGAGAGTCTACGCGGTAATCGAGATTAGTAATGTTCAACATGGGCGCTGTGTAGACAATGCCCGCACGATAGCAAGAGCAGACCCAAAGACTGTGCGGATTACGTGCGACTAGTGCGTAAATATGACAGGCCAAGCCGCTAGAAATCAGGGCTGCACATTATCGTTAATCCAGTCGAGAAAACCTGCATTCGAGCCATGCTTTTCAATGGGTAGAGCAACCACGCAAGGGACCTCATGGGGATGTAGCGCGACGATCCGGTCGCGAGCCGCGGTAGCAGCATCGGCTGTTGTCTTGAAAATTATCGGCGTTTCCGCTGCGATTTCGACGTTTCCCTCCCACTGATAAACAGAGCGCATTTCCGCCAGAATATTGGCGCAGGCCACCAGTTTTTCCTGGACCAACGCCCGCGCCATCCGAGCTGCTATTTCGCCATTGGGGGCCGTGACATAAAGAAAGGTGATATCACTCATGCGCATTCCTTTGAAACTTGGTCAAAGTCTAGTGCCCGAAAAGCGCTGAAATCAATGACCGGAGCCTGTTTGGTTGCGCAATGGGTGCGATAAGATTAAGCCAGCGCCAGCTTGACGTTAGACGGAGTGAACATGCGAAAACTCGCGACAGATCGGGCCTTGGTGTTGTTCTCCGGGGGGCAGGACTCCTCAATTATACTACCTTGGGCGCTTTCTCGCTTCGCGCATGTTGAAACCATTGGCTTCGATTATGGCCAGCGACACGCGGTTGAACTGGGTGCACGCCAGGCGGTGAAGCGCGCCATTTGCGATGCTTTTCCGGATTGGGCAGCAAAGTTAGGCGATGATACGTTGGTCGATGCGGCGGGGCTTCGTGATCTCGGCGAGACGGCCATGACCCATGAAACCGAAATTGTACTCTCGGATGATGGTCTTCCATCGACATTTGTTCCTGGCCGAAACTTGGTATTTCTGTCTTTGGCTGGCGGGCTCGCCTATCGCCGCAATCTTGGAGTTCTTGTGGCTGGCATGTGCGAGACGGATTTTTCTGGCTATCCCGATTGCCGTCAAGACGCATTGAACGCCCAGCTAGACGCATTGCGCCTTGGGATGGATGCGAATTTTTCGTTGGAAACACCGTTGATGCGTATCGACAAAGCCGAAAGCTGGCGATTGGCCGAGCGATTGGGTGGAACAAAGTTAGTGGAGATTGTGAATGAACATTCCCACACTTGTTATGTCGGTATTCGGGGTGCCCGCCACGCGTGGGGTTATGGCTGTGGCGAATGTCCGGCTTGTGAGTTACGTGCTCGCGGCTGGGCCGAATATATTGCGTCGGGACAGTCGTGAATAACGATTTGAGCACTGAGCAAACTCCGAGTAAAAGCCGATTTGTCTCTGTGATATATGCAGGATTCTATGGCGGCCAATTTGTTTTACTGGGTATTCAACTGCCGTTTTTCGCAGGCTGGTTATTTCAAAAAGGTTTTTCGACCGCTGAAATTGGCCTGATTACTGGGGCGTCATTGATCGCGCGTCTTTTGTTGGGGCCGTTCGTGGCTTTTTGGGCAGACCACCAACATGACGAACGTCGTTCCCTGCGAATTATGTCATTTTTGTTTGCCCTTGGCGGTGTCGGGTTAATTCTTGCACCGACGAAAATACTCATTGGCGCAGCGGCGGCTTTGATCATCTGGACGTTTGGCATGTTGGTGCCGTTGACGGACACGGCGGTATTACGCGCTGATCGAAACGGCTGGGTTAATTACGGTCAGGTTCGCGCTGCGGGTTCCGCGTATTTTTTGGTGACGACGATTTTGGGCGGCGCATTACTTGGCCAGGTTGGTGTTTCTGCGGCGGCACCGGTGATGGCGATTGCGGCCGTTGCGGCATTCGGGATATCGCTACTCTTGCCCAAAGGTGTCGGTGGACGTGGTGGCGCAAAACCAGTGTCTTGGCGCGAGGCACCGAAGCTGTTGTCCAGTCCTGTTTTTCTTACGGTGTTGATCGCCGCGGGGCTAACCCAAGGGGCTCATGCAGTTTATTACGCGTTTTCTTTCCTTCGCTGGGAAGTGCTGGGTTATTCTACTTTGACAATCGGCTTGCTGTGGGCCACGGGTGTGATCGCGGAAATTGTTTTGCTGACACGGGCACGTGGCATAGCGCGTAGAATGGGGCCGGCAACGTTGCTGATCATCGGCGCAGCAGCGGCGACTGTCCGGTGGTTTTTTGTGGCGCTTGAGCCGCCGCTTCCGGTTTTATTCCTTCTACAGACGTTGCATGCGCTTACCTTTGCTGCGACTTACCTCGGGACGATCGAATTTCTTGACCGTGCTTCGCCATTGCGCCTCGTAAATACAGGGATGACCTTGATGTCGACCACTGGCATCGGGGCTTTCACCGGCCTTGCGACGGTCATCGCCGGTTATGTATGGCAGGCTGGCGGCGCAGGACCAGCTTATTTGATGATGTCATCAATGGGTGCTATCGCCGTGATTTGCGCATTTATGGTCGCGCGTATTTGGGATGGCGGGAAACTATTTGAGTGATGCCAGGTTATTACTCTCTACAATTTAATATCAATCTAGTTTGAGTTTTTATCTTGCTGTGCGAAAAATAATGCAGGGTGAGCAGGAAGTTTTATGCCGGTAGCAATTCGAGAAAATTTAGAGCAACGACTTCGTCGGTTTGTTCGTCGCTATAGATATCGCGGTGATGTACATTGTGCACTTTGCGGAGCGCATTTTGATGAATTCGTTGATACTGGTTTTCAGTCCCCACTAACAATTAGCCGAAATATTATTGGCATGGGACCAGCGAAAGATATGTGTCCCGTTTGTTCTGGCCGTGCGCGCACGCGGTTAATTCTGTTGTATCTTCAAGAACAAATTTTGTCACAACGTGGCGACGCGGAAATCCTACATTTTGCGCCTGAATATCCGCTTCAGAGTTGGATCAAATTATACCCACGTGTGAGCCTCACCATGTGTGACCTCATGCCTGAAGTTTATGATTTGATCGACGGCGTAGAGCAGACGGATATTACCGCATTGAAATATGCGGATCAGTCATTCGATCTTGTTATTTGCTCACATGTTCTAGAGCACGTGCCCGATGACCGCTTGGCAATGCGCGAGGTTATGCGTGTTTTGAAACCGGGCGGTAAAGCAATTTTACTCGCACCATTTGCCATTGATGGGATGGGTACGGATGAAGACCCTTCGATCACAGACGCAAAAGAGCGCGAACGTCGGTTCGGGCAATCTGACCATATTCGGATTTACGAACGCGATGAATTTGTAAGGCGTGTCGAGGAAACCGGTTTTTCGGTTAGGCTTTTTGACCCATACAAAGAATACCCTGCGCTCGCAAAAGAAATGGCCCTTAATCCACTAGAATTGCTGCCCATCGCAGAGCGCCCGAAAGCGTTGTCTTAACCGCCGATGGGATGGGCACCGTCCCATCCTTCAGGTGTTCCGGCGTCCGAGAATTTCTTGATCCGTTCTTCGTAAATATCGAACAGCGCAATTTTCGCACCTGGCGAGCTCTTGGCTTTCGCCAGCATTTCGCCAGCTTTGGTCATGTCGCCGGCGCGGTAAGAGGCAAGCAACTGGCGGTGAGCATCGTCAAGGGCACGGAAGGCTTTGCTCGACTTGATGAACGGATTGCCGATGAGCGCATAGACGGAGATCGGTCGTTTTTCGCCGCGAATTTTTAACCGGTCTAGTTCGAGGTAAGCGAAGTGGTGGTGAGATTCTTTGAAGACCTGCTCATCACAGATCATCGCAGGACCATAATATTCTGACTGACCACGAAGAAGCGCCGCACGATCAACCGCTGGCCCAATCGCTGAATAGCGATTGTTGCGGCCATGCCCCATCGGGCCGACGAAGCATTCACCAGTCGCAATGCCAATGGCCAAATGGATTTGTAAGCCCCGTGTATGGCTAGAGCCGTCAAGGTCAGCATTGACCTTGTCCATGCTTTCGATCAACCGAAGCGCAGCGGCGCAACCAGCTTGAACATGGTCGGCTTTTTCAAGCGGCGCGTTGAAATAGGCAAAGATACGCCCACCCTCGGCCTGATCGGCGACGCCGCCAGCAGTGATGATTGTTTGGCGTAAATCGAGGCTGGCCGCGGCGAGCAGTTTGGTGATTTCGTCCGGCAGGTTTTCCATCGTACGCAGATCTTCGTCCACAAGACGCAATTCACAAGCAAGGACTGTGATTTCTCTGTGAAGGCCGTTCAATACGCCGCTGGCTGGTGTTTCGCGCAATTTTTTCATGGCGTCTTCAGGCAGCGTGTCGTGGAAGGAGCCGCGCAAATTGTCATCGCGCAGCACGCCGCCGATAGATTTTCCGCCTGCAATCGACAGCGCACCAAGGAAAAGCGCGGCCGCAGAGGGGAGTGGGTTGAGCAACAGCCCTGCTGTCGAAAACGCAATGTAAGCGCCTAACAACAGGAACAAGCTGAGCAATGCGGCGACGCCCGCCGCCTGCCAGAACTGAAATCGCTGCGCAGTCATGATGGCCGCTGCACCAAAAATCATTACGGCAAGGGCTTCGATATAGCCCGTCCAGCCGGGGCGAGTGGGGGCGTTGCCTGATGTGATTTGTGCCGCTGTTAGGGCATGAATGGCCGCAGGCGAAAGATCACCACGCGCAGTGGGAATTGCCGGGCCAAGTTCCGTATCAAGACCAATAAGAACAACGGCACCGGATAGTTGATTATTGGATGATGCAACCCGGGCGTTCGCGCCCAAGCCTGATATCAGGCGTGATGCTGAGGTCGAGGGAATGGTCACGCGCTTAGGCAGGTAAAGTCTAACGGCTGTGGCCTCAGAAACCGGAAGGTCGATGTCGCCAATTTGAATGCCATCGATAATTCGACCTTGGGCGTTCGCTGCCGATGGATTGATCGTCACAGTGATATTATTGGCATCGAGAGCAAAGCGTGCGGCCTCCAGCGCAACTGATGGCGTTGGTGTTCCGTTCAATGTCCATAACAATGGCGCGCGGCGTAAAATTCCGTCACCATCTGCTGCAAGCGCCGAGACCGATGGCTGGGCAGCGGCCGCCAGCGTCGGGTTGATGGAATAGAAATACCGGGCAGAGGGCAGGGCAACATAATCTCCGCCGCTGCCATTAAACGATAACCAATCGGCGGATCGAATGTCGGCGCGGCCAAATGATGTGGCCCGGTTCGGATCAAGCGGCGGGGTCTGCGACACGCCGACTGCGCCTTTGATTGTGCTAAAGGCTTTGGCAAGACGCTCATCAGTGTGTGGCAATAGCGATAATTGTTGCGCTAAGGCTTCGTCGCGAGCACCAGAAAGCCAGAATTCACCTATTGTCTCAGGCGATAGCGGATCAGGAGCGTCTACGGACTCGGTCAATATGACCCCTTTTGCGCCAGCACTGCCCGCTGCTTCGACCAAATTTGCCAAAACGGTACGCGGCCATGGCCATGGGCCGACGGCCTCTATGCTCTCACGGTCGATGAGGACGAGGTGGAAATTATCCACAGTCGTACCGTCGGACGGGTTAAGTCGTTGAAAATAATCGAAAAGTCTCTCTCGCCAATGATGGTCAGGCGATTGTGCGCCGGCCAATGTGCCTATTGCAATGACAGCCAAAGCGCCCGTTACCAACAACAGTGGTAGCGCGGTTAACCATTGAAACGACTTCGAAAACATACGTTTAGACAAGAAAGGCCCCTTTAAGTGACAGACTTGACGCTCAACTTAGCCATATAAAGGCTTGATCGAGCAAAACTTCCTCGGTTTTCGCCTTTGGTCATGCTTCATTCAGGATGAATTTATTATCCTGCGTTAAAGCATAACACTGCAAGGGGTAGGCCGGAGTGGTTATTCCCTTCGGAAAGATTGGATAATGACGGATTCGGCGGCAGATTTCGACATTGATATGACACGGGGTGTGTTGAAACTCATCCCCCGTGGTGATTGGCGTGGAAAATTTCTCGGGTCTTTAGACGAAAAACTACGCGATTTTGGTGACGATTCTATTGGGCGCGACCTAATCATTGATATGAGCGCGGTGGATCGGCTTGATACTGTTGGTGCGATGATGCTTCAGCGGACATTTCTTGCCTGCCAAGAGCGCACAGACGAATCAAAAATTATCAATGCCAATGGCGCACAGCAGGCATTGCTGCAACAGATCCAAGAACATCTCGCGCCGTGCCACGTTGAACCGTTTCACCCGAATGCATTTAAAGCAATGCTTTATCGCCTCGGTCTTGGCGTTGTTGAAGCGATCCAGGCTGGCCAGGCGATCCTCAGTTTTGTCGGTTACATTTTAGCAAGCGCTTGGCGAGTTCTTATGAATCCGTCACGGATGCGCTGGACCTCGACTGTTCATCACATGGAAGAAGCGGGACTGAACGCAATTCCTATTGTTGGGTTGATGTCATTTTTGATCGGTGCGGTGGTCGCGTTTATGGGTGCGAAAATTTTGCGCCTGTTCAATGCCGATATTTTCACGGTCGAGCTTGTTGGTATTGCGGTGTTGCGTGAATTTGGTGTGTTGCTGACCGCGATCTTGATTGCAGGACGGTCGGGCAGTGCATTTACAGCGCAAATTGGGTCAATGAAGATCCGCGAAGAAATTGATGCGATGCGGGTTTTAGGCCTTGATCCAATCGAAGTTTTGGTTCTGCCGCGGGTGATTGCGCTTATCATCATGGTGCCAGCAATAGCGTTTCTTGCTGCCATTTTGGGGCTTATCGGTGGCGGGCTCGTTGCCGCAATGGCGATGGATATCTCGCCCGCATTGTTCATTTCTCGCTTTCAGGAAACGATCGTCATCAATCACTTTTGGGCCGGTCTAATTAAAGCACCGTTCTTTGCGTTCGTGATTGCGGTTGTCGGTTGTTATCAGGGCATGGAAGTCGAAGGCAGCGCAGAGTCACTTGGTAAGCACACGACGCTTTCTGTGGTGCAAGCGCTGTTTCTTGTCATTCTCATCGATGCGTTCTTTGCGATGTTTTATCTGGAGATCGATTTTTGACCACAGAGCAAGAAAAATATGTGATCGAGGTCGAAGGGCTGAAGACGCAATTTGGTGATTTTGTTGTCCATGAAAATCTGGACCTTAAAGTTCGCCAGAGCGAAATCATCGGGGTCGTCGGCGGTTCTGGTACGGGTAAGTCTGTGCTTATGCGCGCGATCATCGGCCTGAAAAAACCGAGCGCAGGTTCTGTCCACATCTTCGGTGAAGACTATTATCAAGCCGATGAACAAACCCGCGTAGGTATCGAACAACGCTGGGGCGTGTTGTTTCAGGGCGGCGCACTGTTTTCGTCAATGACGGTTGCTCAAAACGTCATGGCCCCAATCCGTGAACATATGGATATGGGTACATTATTGGCCCAAGATATTGCGGCGCTTAAAATTTCCATGTCGGGCTTACCCGAAGAGGCAGGGGCGAAATACCCATCTGAGCTATCGGGCGGCATGAAAAAACGCGCAGGATTGGCGCGCGCACTGGCTTTGGATCCGGAAATTGTCTTTCTGGACGAGCCGACAGCCGGGCTGGACCCCATTGGGGCCGCCAAATTTGACGAGTTGATCGTCAATCTCAAGGAATCCTTAGGGTTAACCGTGTTTATGGTAACCCATGATCTTGATACGCTACATTCGACCTGTGACCGGGTGGCGGTGCTCGCTGAAAAGCGGGTCATTGCGTGTGGTCCGCTGGATGAAGTCCGACGGAACGACCACCCCTGGATTCAGGAGTATTTTTCCGGCCCAAGGGGAAGGGCCGCGCTCGCTTCGTAAGCGAGCTTTCGGGGATGTGAGTAACAGCTAATGGAAACCCGCGCGAGTTATGTACTGATCGGTGCCTTCGTGATGATCGTCATGGGGGCTGCCTTTTTATATATTCTTTGGCTCGGTCAAGCGCAGCGGGAATATGATGAATACGACATTATTTTCACGGAACGCGTCTCCGGTTTGTCGGTTGGTGCCGCTGTGCGTTTTAACGGAATTCAAAAAGGCGAGGTGGATACCTTGTCGATTGACCCGCAAGATCCGTCGATTGTTATTGCGCGGGTTCGCGTTGATAAAGATACGCCCGTAAAAATCGACACTAAAGCCGAACTGGAGCTGGTGGGTTTTACCGGGCTTGCTATCATTCAATTCGTTGGCGGTAGCGCGAATAAACCGTTGCTGAAAGAACAAACTGAAGACCGGGTTCCTTCGATCAAAGCTGATGCGTCGGGCTTTGCGGCCTTTCTTGAGGGGTCGGGTGATGTCTTGGCACAGGCAAATCGTCTGCTGTCAGATGAAAATATCGAAGGCATTGCGTCCATCATTACGAATATCGAAGTGTTGACCAGCGCGTTTGCAGATAACAGCGATGAGATCGGGACAACGCTTGAAAATATTGATGCGATCACCACTGACCTCGCGAAAGTGACGGCCAAGCTTGATGCCGCCGCGACGGGCCTTCAAACTTTCATGGAAGAAGATGCGCCCGCGACGATGGACGAGGTCGATGCGTTGCTCGGGCAATCGCGTGCGCTTATCGAAGATTTGCGCGGCATTGCCGATGAGAACCGTTCGTCGATTAAAGTGTTTGCCGATCAGGGCTTGGGACAGGTTGCGCCAGCGCTTGGCGAAGCGCGTCGATTGTTCAGGACCTTGGATGCTATGTTGCGCGAGATTGATCGCGATCCGAACGCATATTTCTTTGGCGAGCGCGCCCCCGAATATGCAGGAAGTGACGAGTGATGAAAATGTTTCCGCGATTACTCGGTGGCCTTGCCGCTTTGTCGTTAATGGGATGCGTCTCCGTATTGCCAGAGGCTGCGCCCGCGAAACCCCGCTTTCATATTACGCCCGCTAGCGTCAGCGACATAAGTGGTGACGCGCTCGCATGGTCGTTGGTCATTGATGATCCGCGTGCCACGCGCGTTTATGACACGGTCAGAATTGCGGTGACACCAGCACCCGGGCGGACCGAATATCTTGGCGGTGCAGAATGGGCAGACCGTGCGCCGCGTCTTTTCCAAACAGCGCTGGTGCAAACATTCGAAGATGCAGGCCGTGTTCTTGCGGTGGGTGATCGCAATGCCATCCCGATTGCAGACCTTGTACTCCAGACAGATATTCGCCGGATGGATGTGTCCGTCGGCAATGGTGATGAACAAGCGGTTGTTTCGATCTATGTGCGACTAACGAATGGTAAGGGCACCGTTTACGCCGCGAACCGTTTTGATGCACAAGCGCGCACCAGTTCGTTAAAGCCAACAGATGTCTATAGCGCGTTCAACTCAGTATTCAGCGATGTCCTCGCCGATATTGTTCGCTGGAGCTATGAAGAGGGCAACAAGGCACGGGCAACAGCGAGCCGTTAAAGCGCACCCGTGCATGGCTGTTATTGGATCGCGGTTTTTAGCCAAAAGTTCAAAATATTGCTGACCATTTTTGTGCTCATATCAAAACCTATTGGTTTAACGACATAAGCATTGGCGTAATTTTGGTAGCAATAATGAACATCTTCGTCGCTCTCTGACGTAGACATCATCACGACGGGAATAGATTTAAGTCGCTCGTCTGATTTTATTTTGTTAAGCGCTGTGCGGCCATCCATGCGTGGCATGCGAATATCCATCAAAATTAAATCTGGACGGTCGCGGGAAAGTTGCCGCAATGCATCTTCACCTTCTGTGGCGCGCATGGTTTTTATGTCTGACGAATAAAGTTCAATCGCTTTTTCCAGCGCGATTGCATCAATATCATCATCTTCTACAAGCATGACAGTATTTGATTGAGTATTCATGGGCGAAATATATGTCCCCTAATATTATTTCGAAATAGGCAGAGTAAAACAGATTCTAGTGCCTTGAGAATACTTTACATCAAGCCAGCATAAGCCGCCATGGCTTTCGACAATTGACTTTACCAATGATAGCCCGATGCCGACGCCGGGATATTTGCTGTCTTTACCATGCAGACGTTCCATCGGCTCGAAAATTCTCTCTGAATATTCGGGGGCGATGCCAATCCCATTGTCGGTGACAGAAAATGTCGCCGTTTTAGCATTTGTATCGCATTGAATAATGATTTTTGGTTGGCGCTCATCATGTGTGTATTTCAGGCTGTTGGCGATCAAGTTATGAAAAACCCGTTTTAAAAGTTCGGGGTCTGCATCGATGATCGGTGCACTGCATTGTTGAATATCTGCGCCTTTAAGTTTGATCTCGGGTGCCATCTCTTTGATCGTGTCCGCAATGATCGCGTTCGCATTGAGGCGCGAGATTTCAGGTTTTTGAAAACCCGACTTCGTAAATTCAAGCAAACTCGAACACAAAAGGTGCATGCGTTCCGCAGCCTGTTTAATTGTGTTTATATGGCCTGACACTTTTTCAGGGTTGTCGATATCCTGCTTCAGCATATCCGACGACAGGCTGATATGGCGGATCGGGGATTTCAAATCATGCGAGGCAATGCCCGCAAATTGGCGCAGTGCCAGGTTTGAACGGGACAGGCTGGCATTGCTATCGCTTAGGGCGCTGTTGCTCTTCGATAGTTTCGCTGACTGCGTGGCGGTGCCATTAAGCGTTATACAGAAATAAAGAACGCCAAACATCAGCAGACCAAATATAATCTGGAGTTGCGTTTTGATTGCTGTCTCGAGTTTGCGCAAACGGTTATTGACCGCATTAGCCGTAGAAGATGTAAACCTATCAATTTCTTCAAGCGCGAAATCATCTTGAACCCGAACACTTTTATCGATGTCGAAAGGTGCAATTCCTTGTGTGTGGAGATCTGTGATCACGTCGAGGTTATTTGTATAGGTGTCGACAATTTTTCGCGTTTGAAGAAGGGTGACGCCATTGCCCATTTCTGCGGAGATGGTTTCTAGTTTTTCAATCAAGTTTAGGGCGTGGGAGGCATTTTTACGCGCAAGCTCGGCATATTGTTTTTCGTCAGGCCGAAGCACATAGTTTTTGAAATTGTGGATCAGGCCGCCAAATCCCAATTCTTGTTCTAATGAGATGCTTGTCGTGTAAATGTCCACAGTGGTCATGCGAAGGTCTTCGATGCGCTTGCCCTCGGAACGTAGGTAAAACAGTTCAGAGGCAACAAGTGCCATCAAAATAAGCGCGATGTACTTCCAGTTGATATTCATAACCTGAAACCTAGCCTTTAATTTGTGGGCTGTTTGTCAGTACTGATACAACATTGCACTGTACACAAAAATATTTATCACGGGAGAATAAATACTGTGTAAAATTTTACTTAATAATTGATTTGCCAACAGTTGCGGGCAAAATCATTTTGATTTTAAGCGAAATAGCCGACGGTTGCACCTATCAAAAGATACACCCGTCCTAACGGAGAGCTGAGATACTCCTCAAGCTCTTCGTCCGCCGTCTCAGAAGTGGTGGCGTCTTCCAGTAGCCGTTCAAAACCTTGCAGGAATTGGTGAACGCTATTTTCAAAATCGCGGTCGCGTGCCGATTCCGAACGAATTCGCCGTTTCACATCCGCTTCGTTCAGGCGCAAAATCCGGTTCGCAAAAACATTTCGGTCTCCATGGTCAAACCGATCCTGAAGAGCTGGGGGTGGGTCGCCATAAAGCCGCGTTTCCAGTTCATAGGTAAAATCCTGGAGTGTGGCGATGATACGGATCGCATCTTCCGCGTCCTGATTACTTTTGGCGTGCTCAGCTTTTTTTGCTGCCGCTCCAAGATCAAGTGGCGCACTGTCATCTGCGGCATCGAGTATTTCTTTCCACGACACATCACTCTTCATACGCTTTGTGCTTTTTGCATCGGCGGGCGGTGACGTTTTCGTGGTGCTTACTGGTGGCTCTTTTCGCTTTGCTTGTTTGGCTGGTCGACGCTCTGCAATGTCGCGGGCCAATTCTTCTAGCCGTGCTGCGCCCGAGCCGGTATTAGGTTTTGCTTGAGGAGGTTGGGTTGGTCGCGCGGCAGGCCGCTGGGGGGCTTGAACAGGCTGAGTAGGGGGCGATTTTTTCCGGGCGACGCCGCCTAAGTCGATGGTTTGATGTGACTCACTGACGGCTTTTTTAATCGTGGCCGCATCAAGTTCTTTTTGCGCGGTTTCTTGTGCCTTCTTTTTCTCTGCTGCTTGCCGATCGGCCCGGGCCTGAATTTCGTTCTGGGCTTCGGCGAGCCGGGCGGACGCTTCTTGTTCACGCAACTGCGCTTCGGCGAGACGGGAAAGCCTGTCGGTTTGCGAGGCAATCGCTTCGGCGAGGCGGTCCGCGCGCTTGCGTTGCTCGTCGATCAAAGATTCAAGGCGTTCGTTTTCTTCTTCGAGGGCTGCGCGTGCCTCAGCGAGGGCTTGATTGCGTTCTTCAATGCGCGAGGCTTCGCTTTCCGTAAACTTGATCGCGTCTTCTGATGACTGGCGCGCACGCTCGCTCGCTTCTGCGACATCTGATGAAGCTTTATTTGCGGCTTCGCCGGTTCTCTGTGCGGCCTCTGACACTTCCTGTGCGGCTAAGGTCGCTTTTTCTGCGCCGTCTTTTGCTGCAGCGATGGCCTCGGCGGTGGTGCGCGTAATGTCTTCGAGAGCTTTAGAGGCGGCGTCTTGCACACGAGCCGATTCCTCGCTCGCAGCTTCGATTGCGCCTCGCGTACCGCGTTCGGCATGTTGGCGTGCGGCCTTGATTGCATCGTCAGCGGCTTTTCTTGCATCTTCGCCAGCGCGTTGCGCCGATGACGCCACATTGGCTGCATTGCGGGCTGCCGATTCAGCGGCGGCGTCAGCCGCAGCATTTGCTCGCTCTGAGGCTTTTCGCGTTTCCTCCGCAGACGCATCAATAGATTGCGCAGAATTGCGCATGGATTCATCAACATCACGAAGTGCATCGCGAAGGGACTCAAAGCTATTGAATGCACGTTCGGCTGCGCCTTCAAGCCGGGTCAGGCGATCATCAAAGTCGCGTTCGGATTGAAGTGACGTTGCTTCGGCTGAATGAAGGCTTTCAATGGTTGCGCTTGCCTTTTCGGCGATTGCTGCCGCAAAGCTATCCGCATGCGCATTAAGGCTTTCGGTTAGTTCCATCAATTTTGATCGTTCATCGGCGACCCGGCCAACAGCGCCCGTGGCCTTTGTTTCGATGGCTTCGCCGGCAATACTAATGGCTTCTACGTGTTGGCGGATCATAGCTTCGACCGATGCCAGCCGAGAGAGCGCACCATCTAAGCCTTCGTTGAGTGCCGACATATGCGTTTGGACTACTGCGCCGACGCTTTGGACATTCTGAACGGCAGACGCATCGGGCATGGTCATGCGTTGTGCGGCGGCCGCAATAGATTCGGCGGCATTTAGCATCGTCAAAACGCGCGAAAGTGCATAACCAATAAACAAAACCAAAGCCGGGATGATAAAGGCAAAGAGCAGTGTCTCTAGCTGAAAAGCGGCCAAAGGCGACCAGGGGACTTCTTGGCCGCTTAGTTGTTCAATACGAAGGTGGGCAAAGTAATTCCCGAGCGGCAGACCGATGACGACAGAAAAGAAAACGAAAACAGCGGTTAGGCGCGACACCTGCCAGATTTGGCGGCTCATGGCGTTCCATTGCCGCTCGTCATGGCGAATATAGCTAAGGTCGTTATCGGCCTCAGTCGTGGTTTCGCGACCTTCAGCTTCGATTATGCCCTTCAAGCGCATACGCCCATTTCCCGTATTCTGATCGGCCTTCACTTCGTCGTTCACATTCTCGTCTTTCTGATCGGTCACGGTAATGTTCACTCGCCTTTGGTTCGGGCTAAATACAGCCCGCGTTCCTGAGCGGAAAACTCAGGGCTATTGTGTGGCCGTCCAACATGAAAGCGTCGTTTGTCGCCAGTCTGACGCCATATCTTGGCATAGGCCAGCTTGAACTCCGCCCGTAATCTCCCCGCATAGCGGAATTTGCAAGGCGCGCCAATTGTTTGAGCCGCGACTTTACTAGGTAATTTGCCAATGATCACTCGGGTTTGCCAAGAAACTCGTCGGGCAGATGTTTCACATTACTTTCCTAACAGGACAGAATCCGATTAGGTGCTTTGTTATTGGGGATCGAAGAGGAGTAAATCGGTTATGTCGGGGGCCGCTTCTTCGGAAAAACCAGCATTAGGGCCAGCAGGCAAACCGAAACCACAGACCCAACTTCAGCGTTTTGTGGAAAACCGCATTTTCCAGACCACGGTTCTTTTCCTGATTGTCATCAACGCCATTATTCTTGGCGCAGAAACATTTCGCGGCGTTGACGAAGCCGCCGGGCCGCTTTTGGTCACGCTGGATCGCATTATCATCTATGCGTTTGTGGTTGAAATCGGGATCCGCATCATTGCCTATCGCGGGGTCTATTTCCGCAATGGTTGGAACGTCTTTGATTTCCTGATCGTGGTGGTCTCCATCGGGGCAGCCACTTCGGGCCTCGCCGCATTGCGCGCCTTCCGGGTGCTTCGGGTGTTGCGGGTAATTACGGTGATCCCGCGCATGCGGGTGGTGGTCTCGGCACTGCTCGATTCCATCCCCGGTATTGCGTCGGTCGGGGTGGTGATTCTGTTGATCGTCTATGTTTTCGCGGTGATTGCCGCGAATCTCTATGGGGGTGATCATCCTGACCTTTTTGGTAATGTTTTCAGCGCGATGTACACGCTCTTTCAGGTGATGACCCTAGAGGGGTGGCCTGATATCGCCTCAGAGGTCGCCGAGACCCATGGACGGTCTTGGATATTTTTTCTGACTTTTGTGCTGATCGCTACATTTACCATGCTCAACCTATTTGTTGCGATTGTGGTACGTGTGGTGGACGAAGATTCCGAAGATGACACCCAAACTGTCATAGACGGCCAAAGTGCGATCCGGAACGAAATCAGCGCTTTGCGCGTTGAAATTGAAGCGCTTTCGAAACGTTTGCCGCCCGCATCTTAGCGCGGTATTGAATCGCCAAAAGTATAATAAACCCGGAGGAATTGCGGCCATGCTGTCTAATTCTCACGCCTTCATGAAGTTTGATCTCGACCCCATGATCGAGGAAATGCGCGATATGGTTTCCCGCTGGGCGACGGATAAGCTGGCCCCGCGCGCAGCTGAAATTGACGAGAAAAACCTGTTCCCGCGTGACCTCTGGCCTGAGCTGGGTGAGCTTGGCCTTTTGGGCATTACCGCCGACGAAGAATTTGGCGGATCGGGGCTTGGTTATGTGGCGCATGTGGTCGCGATGGAGGAGATCTCACGCGCATCGGGTTCGGTAGGGCTGTCTTATGGCGCGCATTCGAACCTTTGCGTCAATCAGATCAACCTCAACGGCAACAAAGAGCAAAAAGCAAAATATTTGCCCAAGCTTGTCTCTGGCGAGCATCTCGGTGCGCTGGCGATGTCAGAGCCGGGAGCCGGTTCCGACGTGGTGTCGATGAAGACCCGAGCCGAGAAAAAAGGCGACCGTTATATTTTGAACGGCAACAAGATGTGGATCACCAATGGCCCCGGTGCCGATACGCTGGTGGTTTATGCCAAGACCGACCCTGAAGCGGGGCCGCGCGGTATCACAGCGTTCCTAATCGAAAAAGGATTTAAGGGATTCTCGACCGCGCAAAAGCTCGACAAGCTGGGGATGCGTGGTTCCGACACTTGCGAGTTGGTGTTCGAGGATTGCGAAGTGCCAGAGGAAAATGTTCTGGGAAACGTCAATGACGGCGTTCGCGTGTTGATGTCTGGCCTCGACTATGAGCGCACGGTGCTTGCCGGTGGTTCGATCGGGATCATGCAGGCCTGTCTTGATGTGGTGCTGCCCTATGTTCACGACCGCCAGCAATTCGGCAAAGCTATTGGCTCGTTCCAGCTCGTGCAGGGAAAACTTGCGGATATGTATGTGACGACCAATGCCGCCAAGTCCTATGTCTATCAGGTCGCAAAAGCCTGTGATCGCGGCGAGACCACACGTCAGGATGCAGCCGGCTGTATTCTTTTTGCGGCTGAAAAAGCAACGCAAGTGGCGTTAGACGCGATTCAACTTTTGGGCGGTAATGGTTATATCAACGAATATCCAACGGGCCGACTTTTGCGCGACGCAAAGCTATATGAAATTGGTGCCGGAACGTCAGAGGTCCGCCGTATGCTGATTGGCCGCGAGCTTTTTGATAAGACGGGTTGAGCAAAACTTTCGGTTCTGACTACTCAGACGATGTGATATAGGCAGCGAGGCTTTTGAAGAGCCACGGATGCTGCTTGCATCCGCACCTTCTGTACCCATTATTTTGACAATGACAAAAGCGCAACAATCTTTCGGCCTGTCCAAAGGTGATCGCCTGACTTGGCGTTACGAGGTCATCGAATGTCTCGGCGCGGGGACCGAGGGTGAGGTCTATAAAATCCGCGAGAAGGCAACGGGGCTGACCCGCGCGGCCAAGCTTTATTTCAAAAGCAAAGAACAGAACGCCAAGCGGTTTGTACGCTATGCCCGCAAGCTCGATGCGCTGCGCGATTGTGATATCGTCATCAAATATCTCCACGCCGATGAGGTCTGGATCAATGATCGTTTTATCTTTTGCCTGATCTCTGAATATTTCGGTGGCGCGCTATTGGAAAATTTACAAGGGCAATATCGTGGCGGACGCATGCCCGCCTTTGAGGCGCTAAACGTCATTCATGCGCTGGCCGGCGGCATTGAGGAAATTCACGCACGCAAAGAATTTCACGGCGACCTTCATAAGGGAAACATCTTTGTGGAGCGGCGCGGCGTATTCTTTCAGCTCCGCACCATTGATTTTCACGAATGGGGGCGCACACCAGCGGTGGAACGGCGCTCAGATATTCTGGCAATCACCCGGCTTCTCTATGATCTGGTGGGTGGCCGCACCTACTACAAAGGCCAGCCGCAATTCATCAAAGACATCTGTCTGGGGAACCGATCAGATTTAATTCTCAAGAAATTCCCGACGATCTTTCATCTTCGGGCGCATCTTGAGACATTTGAGTGGTGATCAGACAAACATCGCACGTTTTTTAGCGAGCGCCGTTTGTTTAAGCAGCAGCGTCACGAGGGGCCGGGAGGTCACGCGCGCGGCGAATACACCAAACGCGACAGCAAGCGCGCCCGTGGTCAAGATCGCATCCTGCGCCATGATCGAGGGTGCATCGAGCAAAGAGATCAAGAAAAGTGCAGAGGCGGCACCTGGCGCACCACCGAACCAAGCGAGGAACATTTGGCTTTCGCGCGGGAGGGTGGTTTTCTTGAGCGAAGCCAATCGCGGACCCGCGCGCATGATGGTTACCGCCGCAGCGGCAAACAATACGGTTAAAAGATCGGCATTAAAGATGCGGGTCGCCAGCAATAGACCAAATCCGAAATAGGCGATTGGCGCGACGTTCCGCTCGGCGATCCGGCGAAGGCGAACCCGCGTCGTGACCAACGCCAGTGATTGCTCGCCCCAAAGAAGGCCAGCCGCCGCAGCCGCGATAACGGGATGAGCGCCAATGAGTGGTGAAATAACAAAGGCCAGTACCCCCGCAAGTATCGCAAGAGCGCCCGCTTTCGACTTATATTTCAATTTGTTGCCGTAATGTGCTGCGGCAAGACCTAAAGAGCCACCGAGCGCAAATCCAAAAAGAAGGCTGCGTGATGCCTCAAATACAGGGGTCACTAGTGGCATCCCCTGAGGCGCAGCGGTGGCAACGGATTCGAGCAGAACTGCGATGGGAATGCCCAATGCGAGTATGGCAGCACTTTCAAGCCGGACAGCAGCTTTTAAGGTGGCGGGGGCAGGTGCGCCCGTCACTGCGCGCCGATCAAACGCGGCACCGTTCAGAGTTAGCGCGCCAGCCAACAAGAAGGCAGCGCTGAGCGAAAGCTGAGGAACTAATATGAACGCAGCCAGCCCGCAAACGATCAAAAACAGTGGCGCGCCGCCAATGGTTAAACGGAACGATGCCGGGCAGACGCTGGCGAGTTTGGTGATGCGGAATTGGGCAGCAGCAGCAAAAGCGAGCATTGCCAATAATACGTCAGCGCCAGCGGCAACCCATTCGGACGGCATGAAGGGTGCGCCCGATGCGCGATAGGCAAGGGAGATTGCCGCACCGGTCAGCAGCATGAGCGCAGGCGCGCGCGCCACATTATTCACCAATTTGGTGATGCCAATTTTGGGCCGGTTCAGAATCCAGAATGTCACGGCAAATAGGGCCGTAGCCAACATTAAAGTCATAGGGAACGTTTTGACCGCCATTGTCGTTCGGCGCTACACAACTTCACCGAATCACTAATAGCGATAGTGGATTGATCCGACTGCAATTGCAAATTGAATTTTGGATAAGAAAGGCCGCATGCGGCCTAATTTTTTCCGCATCTTTTCCGCATAATTTTGAACATTAAGAAAACGCAATTCAAAATCATTCTTGATACCGGAAACCGTCATGCTGCCCAGCGGTGTCGGCGACACAGATTAGGTCGTACCATCCTAACACGGAAAAATATTTGGTGGATAGATATTCACGATCTTTTTTCTGCCCGTAACATCCTCGGCGTAAAACTAAGTTGAGGCTGTTATGTCAGACGGAAAAAACAAAAGCCGTATCAAGCGCGCCATTGCCGGGGTAGCACCGAGCCTTGCAACAGCATTAGGCGGGCCATTGGCTGGAGCGGCTGTTGCGCAATTATCGCGATTGATTTTTGGTGATGAAAATGTTGACGAAGAAACGCTTTCGAAAGCACTGGAAGAAGCGAACCCTGAAACGCTCTTGGCTATAAAAAAAGCTGAGCAGGAATTTCAAATTGCATTATCCGCAGCAAGCGTCGAAGCGCAACGTATAGACGCAGGAGATCGCGCCGATGCGCGTGCGCGACAAGTTACGATGAACGATTGGACGCCATCAATTTTGGGCGCGTTTGTGATTATCGGTTTTTTTGTGGTGCTTGGTTTTATGGTCGCGCGAAAACTGCCGCCGGGCACGGAGACAGAGTTTTCAATCATGCTCGGTGCGCTGGCGACCATGACCGCAGCTGTGGTGAATTACTTTTTCGGTTCATCCGCTAGCTCGCGCGAAAAGACACATCTGATCGCATATCCTGCAAAGCCAAAAAACGATGACGTGGCAGTGAGGTGACAAAGCGGCGTGCGAAGGACATAAGTTCAAAGTAATGACAACAAAGAATTTTGACATTGCGATTATCGGCGGCGGCGTCATCGGCCTGGCGCTTGCGCGTGCGCTCCAAAAGAGTGACGCGTCAATCGCGATCTTTGATGCGGGACGCGAAATTCCGCCCGCTAGTTTTGCGGCGGCGGGGATGTTGTCACCGTCATTTGAACTTGCTGATGGTAACGCTGAAGTGGCCGAAGCACTTTATCGGTTCGGTGCATATTCTTTGTCGCGCTGGTCAGATTTTGCGGCGACACTCGAAGATGAAACCGGCGCGTCGATTGACTACCGCACCGACGGAACATTGGGTGTTGCGAATTCCACCGACGAGCTAGAAGCGTGGCGCGAACAAACAGATCGTGTTGCATCGCTTGGTGGTGATGTCGCGATGATCACCGGAGATGAAGCCCGCGCGTTAGAGCCTGCACTCGCGTCAACAATTATTGGTGCGATGCTCGCGCCAAAAGATGCGCAAGTTGATCCGCGGCGATTGATGGCGGCGCTCACAAAATCATTATGTGCGAAACAAATCACGGCGCGTATCACGACCGTAAAAAAAGACGGGCATTGCTATCACATCAAAGCCTCGGACGGCGAGGCGTTTAATGCGCGAACTGTGGTCTACGCGGGCGGCGCAGTTAGCGGCTTAGTCGCGAAGGAAATTGTCTTTCCGGTAAAAGGTGAAGCAACAGCGATTGGATTGAGTGAGGGCATCGTGCGGCGGGTCATCCGGCATCGCGATGCATATCTTTGCCCCAAAGCGGGTGGGCGAATGGTCATTGGCGCGAGTGAAATGCGTGGGCGTGATGATCTAGAAATTGATGCTTCGGCGATTGCGCACTTACGGACCAACGCGGCACTAATTGTGCCAGAAAGTGAAAACGCAAAAGAGTTGGAGCGTTGGTCGGGGCTTCGCCCCGGTACGGCGGATGGTGCGCCGATATTAGGGCGAAACGCGGATGGCTGTTTCCTCGCACTTGGTCATTACCGCAATGGCATCCTCCATACACCTGCCGCAACCGAGGCAATGGCCGCACTCATCCTGGGTAATACGCAAACACCAGAAATTGCTGCGGCGCTGCGCGCTTTTTCGCCGGACCGCTTAGTGACCACCTAACAACCCGTTAAAAATATGGTTAGCGCTTTATTGACAATTTAGCGCCAAATTATCGGCAAAAGAGGCTTTTCATGACGACTGAAATCGCTGCCAATGCGACCTCCGGGGCTGCGCTTGTAACGGGCGCCGTTAAGCGCGCCAGTGCGTCTACCGGTACGGGCTTTGATTTCTTGATGAAAATGGCAGCCCGTGAAAGCGGGTTTGACCCGAATGCAAAAGCCAAAACATCAAGCGCTTCGGGCCTTTTTCAATTCATTGAACAAACTTGGCTGTCCACCGTTAAAAAATATGGTGGCGAACACGGCATGGCATCATCGGCGAATGCAATCACGAAAAATGCCAATGGTCGATACGAAGTGACAGATCCTGCCGCGCGTGAAAAGATTTTGAACATGCGTTTCGACGCCGATGCCGCGTCGGCTATGGCGGGCGAGTTGGCCAATGAAAACAAATCTATGTTGGAAACGCGGTTAGGCCGCGCAGTTTCCAGTGCCGATCTTTATACGGCGCATTTTCTAGGACCTTCAGGGGCGGTCAAACTTTTGTCTGCCGCATCAAATGCGAAAGCAGCAGATCTTTTGCCACAGGCGGCGAGCGCTAATCGTAACGTGTTCTATGATGGCAACCGCCCAAAGACCGTGGGTGAAGTTGCGGCTTCTATCGCCCGCTCGATGGGCGGCGAAACACCGATTGCACCCGAAGGGATAACCCCAAAAGCGCCTGAAACGCCGGTCAAGCGTTATGCTGGACAGATTTTTGATGCTTTCACCACGCCCGCGCCCCAACGCCAAGTGCCGTCGGGTCTTAGTGCGATGGCAATGGCCGTTCTTGATGCGCTCGATCCGACAGCAATGCGTTCGGACCGTAGTGAGCGCGATAAAGGCGATTTTCGCTAGCGCTTAACAGCGCGGCGCGGTTAAGCCATCGGGAAGTTTCGTCTCGCCATCAATGCAAGATTTTTGCAACTGTTCCGATGTCAGATTAACGGCACCAGAAATATCAGCACCATAAAACTGCGCGCCCGATAAATCAGCCGCTTTCATATCTGCGCCTGCGAAACTGCTTTTGTGGAGCTTTGCATTAATGAACCGCACGCCGGTCAGGTTCGCACCATTAAAATCGGCGTTTTTAGCCTCGGTACCAACAAAGGCTGCGCCCGCACTATAGGCTGCACGAAAGTCTGCGCCGTTTAGCTTTGCGCCAGAAAAACTAGAGAAGGAGAGGTCAGTCCCGACAAATAATGAATCGGTGAAATCCCCCGCGCGGGCTTTGGCTTCGCGCAGTTCTGCACCGGAAAAATCAGCGCCAATAAACATTGCTGCCGTTAGGTTGGCTTTTGCCATGCGCGCACCGTTGAAATTGGTCGTCTCGCCACTGGCACCTTCGAGGCTGGTATCATCGAGAAGCGCGCCGTTGAATTGCGCTTCGGTTAGTGATGCGCCCGCGAAGTTGTTTTTTGGAAGGTCTAAATTTGAAAATACTGCGCCGGTCAGGTCTTGCATACTGTGACCGACATTTTTGCGGTTGTTCTTATTACCTGACAGTGACGGCAATTTTATGCCGTTGCGTTCCAGCACTGAACTGATTTCCGGGCCGATATTCTCAGCATGGGTCAGCGGTTTGGCGATTTCCTTGCCGATATCCATCACCGGGTTCGGCTTTTTATAAGCTTTCGAACCAGGCGTGATCGTTGTTACTAGCGACATCACGGCAATCATCAACAGGATAATGAGCGCAACCAGTTTCATTCGTCGTCGTCTCCAGACCATTATCGGGACCAGAGTTTAGCGCGCAGGACGTCAAAGATCGCTTAAGGATGATATTTCAATTTATTGTGCCAGAATAGGACAAAGAAGTTATGATTTAAGAACAACCCGTTGATGTGCCACAGCTTTCGCATTTCAAACACGCACCGTTCCGGACCATCGTGAACTGGCCGCAATCAGGGCAGGCGTCGCCTTCGTAACCTTTGATGCGGGCGTCCTGTCGTGCTTCCTGCTGGGTGTTGCTTCGTGGGGTGGCAAGAACGCCCCGCGGCGCTTTTTGATTGACCGCGTCGGCTAGCTTGGCAACTTGCGCTTCAATTTCCGGAGCGCTCTCGGCGCGGACGGGTTCTTCCGCGTCTGTATCGATATCGGTAGCGTCGTTTTGGTTGTTTTCGTTACTTGGTTGACGGTTGCCGCTCTCGTTGGCGGAACTGCGTAACCGGTCAAAATCGCCACCGCGTAGGATCACGAGATTATCAGTCACCGTCGAGCGAGAAAAACCTTTGGAGATAAGTTTAGTGGCATCCGCTTGGGTTTTCTCTTGGTTGACGCCGCGCCCGATCGCATCGACCGCGGATTCTTCGGGGTTCACATGTGCAAGGTCGGTTCGCCCGAGATAGGAGATCGCAAGTTCGCGGAAGATATAATCCAATATCGAAGTGGCATTTTTTATCTGGTCATTGCCTTGAACTGGACCAGAGGGGTCAAAGCGCGTGAATACATAAGCGTCCACAAACTCTTCGAGCGGGACACCATATTGAAGGCCCAATGAAACAGCGATGGCAAAGTTATTCATCAGTGAGCGGAAGGCTGCACCTTCTTTGTGCATGTCAATGAACAATTCGCCCAGTTCACCGTCGTCGAATTCGCCTGTATGAAGGTAGACTTTATGACCGCCAACGATTGCTTTTTGGATATATCCCTTGCGCCGGTCGGGGAGGCGCCGCCGGCCAGGTGTACGTTCGATGATGCGTTCGACGATGCGCTCCGCAACAACCTTAGATTTCTGGGCTGAAGGCGCTGACATCAGTTCTTCTTCAAATGCGATGTCATCTTCTTCGTCCTCGCTATCACTTGCGAGTAGCGCTGAGGACAATGGCTGGGATAGTTTTGATCCATCGCGGTAAAGCGCGATAGATTTAAGGCCCATCTGCCATGCGAGCATATAGCTTTGTGCGCAATCGCCGATGCTTGCGTGATGGGGCAGGTTGACGGTTTTCGATATCGCCCCGGAGATAAATGGTTGAGCGGCAGCCATCATTTTCAGGTGCGCTTCAACCGAAAGCGAACGCGTGCCGATGCGGCCACACGGGGTCGCACAGTCAAACACAGGGTAATGTTCTAACTTTAGGTGCGGCGCGCTTTCGACCGTCATAGCGCCACAGCAATAAATATTAGCTTGGTGAATTTCCTCGTCGGAGAACCCTAAAAACCGCAGAACTTCATAGCCTGTCGCGCCAAGTTGTGATGTGTGAAGGCCCAAGACATGAACACAGAAATCTTCGCCGAGGGCTTGGGGCGTGAATGCGTAGGTCAGGTCGAATGTTGTTTTTAAACGGTCTTCGAGGGCTTTGATATGGCGATCTTCAAACCCTTCGCGGCGCAGGTCGTCAAGGCTAAACCCGGGTGCATCTTCTAAGGTGCCGCGTCCGGCGGCATAAAACCCAATGTCCGAGATTTGGCCGTCGCTATAGCCAAGTGACTTTAGCGCTGCGGGTACGGATCGGTTGACGATCTTCAACATCCCGCCGCCGGCAAGCTTTTTGAATTTAACCAGCGCAAAATCAGGCTCAATGCCGGTCGTGTCGCAATCCATGATCAGCCCGATGGTGCCGGTCGGTGCAACCACGCTAACTTGGGCATTGCGGAACCCGTTGATGGCACCAAGCTCATAAGCTTCGTTCCAGACACGGCGCGAGGCTTGGGTTAACTCATCCCAAGGACAGGCATTCGCATCGAATAGAACAGGTTCAACATCAAGCGCTTCAAATTCACCGCCAATCGCGGTGCCAACACAGGCGCGGCGATGATTGCGTAAAACGCGCATCATCGCGTCACGATTTTGTTGGTACTTTGCAAAAGGCCCGACAGCAGATGCCATTTCGGCTGATGCGCGATAGGCCGAACCGGTCATCAGTGCTGAAATACCGGCGGCGACGGCGCGCGCATTTTCACTGTCATAGGCAAGCCCCGATGACATAAGCAAGCCACCAAGATTGGCAAAGCCAAGACCAAGTGTACGGTAGTCAAATGAGCGACGAGCGATTTCCTGCGATGGGTATTGCGCCATCATCACAGAAATTTCGAGCGTCAAAGTCCATAACCGGCAGGCATGTTCAAACCGTTCGGCATCAAACCCGGTTTCAGTGCCGAATTTTAGAAGATTGATCGACGCAAGGTTACATGCGGTATCATCGAGGAACATATATTCCGAACACGGATTCGATGCACGTATGTCACCGCCAGCGGGGCAGGTGTGCCACGCATTAATTGTGTCGTGAAATTGAACGCCGGGATCAGCGCATGTCCATGCGGCTGTGCAAATAGAGCCCCATAAATCGCGCGCCTGAACGGTTTTGACCGTTGTTCCGTCGGTTCGGCGCGTAAGTTGCCATGGCGTATCTTCATTGACTGCATTCAGGAAATGATCGGTTACGCGAATGGAGTTATTCGCATTTTGACCAGAAACTGTTCGATAGCTTTCTGAATCCCAATCAAGATCATAGGTATCGAGTTCAATTTCGCGAAACCCTTGTCGAGCGAAATCAATGACCCGCCGAATTGAAGCGTCCGGCACAAAAGCTTTTTTTGCATCCTTGACGGCGGTTTTCAGCGTGGTGTTCTTTTTTGCATCAAACCGAGTTTCGTCATCATCGCTAATCCAACAAGCATCGAGTATTTTGGGTAAGTGTTTTGCGAGCGTTTTTGATCCGGAAACGAGCGCCGCAACTTTTTCTTCTTCGCGAATTTTCCAAGAAACGAAATCTTCAACATCCGGGTGATCGACATCGACAACGACCATCTTGGCCGCTCGGCGCGTTGTGCCGCCAGATTTAACGGCACCGGCAGCGGCATCACCGACCTTGAGAAAACTCAAAAGGCCAGAGCTTTTCCCCCCGCTCGAAAGCGGTTCGTCAGCACCGCGAATGTTTGAAAAATTTGTGCCTGACCCCGAGCCATATTTGAACAAAAGTGCTTCGCGCTTCCACAAATCCATGACGCCGCCATCACCGGTCAACGTGTCATCTACGGATTGAATGAAGCATGCGTGCGGCTGGGGCCGCTCATAGGCGCTTTCAGATTCGGTCAAAAGACCTGAGCTATGATCCACATAGTAATGACCCTGGCCGGCGGCATCTATCCCGTAGGCCCAATGCAAACCGGTGTTGAACCATTGCGGACTGTTCGGTGCTGCCACCTGCATGGCGAGCATCGCCCGCATCTCATCGAGATAGGCACGCGCACCGTCCTCGTTATCGAAATAGCCGCCCTTCCAGCCCCAATAGGTCCACGCACCGGCCATCCGTTCGAAGACTTGTTTGGCTGAGGTTTCCGAACTGTAGCGTTCTTCAGCGGGAAGTTTCGCGAGTGCGGCAATGTCGGGCATTGAGCGCTGAAGGAAGTCGGGGATGCCTTTTTCCCGAACTTTTTTCGTTTTTGCGGGAACGCCAGCTTTTCGGAGATATTTTTGGGCCAAAATGTCGACAGCAGTCTGGCTCCAGTCCTTGGGAACCTCCAGATCACGCATTTCAAAGATGATTTCGCCAGAAATTGAGCGAATCTCGGAATCCGCCCGCCGAAAGACAATCGTGCCATAGGGCGCGCTGGTCTTGTCGGAATATCGCCGGTCGATCCGCATTTTTTCACCTTATCTGGGCCATTTGGCCTCGGGGACCCTAAATATAGTCATTCACCCCCGTTGGCTCCACCCGTTTTCGCCTGATTTCAAGGGGAAATGAGTTAATTCAGCTTAGTTGCACCTGTGGCGCGGTGGTCTATTGCCCGACTAGGCAACGGGCGCCATATTCGCGCCGCGAGAGGCGGCTATAAAGGTCGCAAAAGAATTCGGGATATCCGCATGTTTTCACAGCTTTTCACATGGTGGAACACAACCACCTTCGGTACTTCCTTCACCCTATGGCGCAAAGGTGCGCGGCTCGTCGGCACGGATGAGCAGGGAAATCGCTATTATGAGGAAGCTGGTTCCAGTCTGCCGGGGAGCGAAGGAACGCGGCACCGCCGCTGGGTTGTTTTTCACGGCATTGCTGAGCCATCACGCGTGCCGTCTGACTGGCACGGCTGGCTGCATCACACATTTGAAGAGGCCCCAACCGTTGCGCCATTGGCGCGGCGTTCATTCGAAAAAGACCATCTACCCAACATGACCGGGACTCCGCTGGCTTATCACCCCAAGGGTAGTCTGGCATTGGCCGACGGTCCTGCAAACGTGAATGATGATTATGAAGCGTGGTCGCCGGAAAACGTCTAAACTGGGCTATTAAAAAACCGAAGCGAAAGGGAGTTTTCCCATGTCACGTGCTGGATTTTTTGAAACGATAATTGGCGTTGCCGTTATTGCTGTGGCCGCTGCTTTTATGGCTTACGCCTATGGCGCAAGTGGTAAGGCAATGGGGCGCGATCAATATCGTGTCGATGCTGTGTTCGGCAAAGTCGATGGTGTGACAATCGGATCGGATGTTCGGATCGCGGGTGTGAAGGTCGGTTCGGTATCGAGCAACGCACTTGATCTGCGCACCTACGAAGCCAATGTCGAATTGGCGATCAATGGCGGCATTATGATCCCCGAAGATTCAATCGCGAAGGTTGTCTCGGATGGCATACTGGGTGGTGCTCATATTGCGATCGAACCGGGCGCGGCTGAGGAAATGCTGCGTGAAGGCGATAAAATAACGATTACTCAAGGGTCGGTCGATTTGTTGGGGCTTGCGGTACAGGCATTCACAAGTCAGGCTTCTGGCGGCAAGGATCGTGAAAAACCGGAAGTTGATCCTTTGGGAGAATTCTAATGCTTAAGCGCACAGCGGTCGCGATTTTGGGATTGATGGTTGTTCCGGCATTTGCGCAGGAAGCCGAAGACGATCTAAGCGATCTTTTGGACGTGTTAGGCGAGGGTGAAAATCTGGAGGAGGAGAGCGAACTCGACGCGCTTTCTCGAAACCAAGATGACCCTTTTTCCGGTGTGATTGATGCTGAAGAACGCGAGCCGTTGTCGGTTACGTTGCGGGCGTTGAACAAGATTACCGCCCGTTACATCGATATTGAAATTAAAATGAATGAGATCGCTCGGTTTGGTTCGCTAGAGCTGCAACCTCGTACATGTGATAAACGCCCGCCCGAAGAAATTCCAGAAACCACAGCGTTTCTTGAAATCTTTGATCGAGAATACAACAACCGTCAAAGCGATTTAAAAATTCTTGAGCCTGAAATCATTCAAGACGAAATAGAAACTACAGAACTTGAAGTATTGCCAGGCAAGCCGGTTGGCGAACAACCTTTAACTACAGAACCACAAGAAGCAGTGGGACCATTGCCGATCGTTAGCGAAGGGCCCCAGGCGGAAGGCATCAATATTTTCCGTGGTTGGATGTTCGCGTCGTCGCCAGCGCTTAACGCTTTGGAACACCCCGTCTATGACGTGTGGGTAATCGACTGCAAAACCAAGCTGGTTGAAAATTGACTGGGCGCGGCAAAAAAATCGGCTTTTCGTCTAAGCGCGTCTTTTAAAACCAACTGATACTCTTCGTCATCCATGCCCACGAGGCCAAATTGCGCCAGATGTTCGTTATAGAATTGAGCATCAATGAATTTAAACCCGCCCACGATCAATCGCGCAATCAAGTGCGCCATCGCAACCTTGCTGGCGTTGGTCGCGCGCGAAAACATGCTTTCGCCGCAAAAGGCCGCGCCTAGCTCGACGCCGTATAAGCCGCCAACGAGCGCGTTATCTTGCCAACATTCGACCGAATGGGCGTATCCGCGAAAATGAAGTTCAGTATAGGTCTCAATGATTGCATCGTTGATCCATGTATCCGGACGGGCTTTCGTAGATTCTGCGCATGCTGCAATAACTTGATCGAAGGCAGTGTTAATCCGAATTTCGAACGGGTCTTGCTTCATGAAGCGTTGAAGCCGTTTGGGTAAATGGGCTTGTTCTAGCGGAATGACACCGCGTTCGTCGGGAAGGATCCAAACGGTTTGCTCGTCGTCGCGGGATCGGGCCATCGGGAAATAGCCAAGCGTATAAGCTTTCAACAGCTCCTCAATAGAAATTGCATTTGCTGAATCGCGGGCCATAGCGGCGATTATGCGCCTTCTCGACGCTATGGTCCAATGTCTATTTTATAGAATCCCGCCTTAGGGAGTCGTTTTCTCAAGCCATTCTTCCAGCCAGTGAATGTGGTAATCACCTTTTTGGAAGTCCGGATTTTCGATCAAATCGATAAATAGCGGAACAGTGGTTTCAATTCCTGCAAAAACCATCTCGGAAAGTGCACGACGCAACCGCGCAATACAATGGGCACGGTCATCGCCATAAACGATCAATTTGCCGATCATTGAATCGTAATAGGGCGGAATGCGATAGCCAGTATAAACGGCGCTATCGAACCGAACGCCGGGGCCACCGGCGGAATGGAATTGTTTGATTTCACCCGGTGATGGCCGGAATGTTCGCGGATTTTCCGCATTGACGCGGCACTCGATGGAGTGGCCAGTGAACTTAATATCGTCTTGGCTAAAGCTGAGTTTATGACCAGCGGCAACCATGATTTGCTCACGGACGAGATCAGTTCCGGTGACTTGTTCAGTAATGGGATGTTCAACTTGTAGGCGGGTGTTCATTTCGATGAAATAGAACTCGCCATTCTCATAGAGAAATTCCACGGTGCCAGCGCCCAAATAGCCGAGCGATTCTATTGCTTTCCGAACAGTGTCGCCAATTCGAACGCGCTCTTCTCGGGTTAAGGCCGGTGACAGCGCTTCTTCAAGCACTTTTTGGTGACGACGTTGTAACGAGCAATCGCGTTCGCCGAGTTGCACGACATTGCCATGCTTGTCGGCGATGACCTGGATTTCAATATGGCGAGGCTGTTGGAGATACTTCTCCAAGTAAACAGCGTCATCACCAAAGGAAGATTTTGCTTCTGATTTTGCGGTTGATAAAGCTTCTTCTAGATCAGCTGCGGTCTGGGCAACCTTCATACCTCGACCACCACCACCTGATGCGGCTTTTACAAGAACGGGATAGCCAATTTTTGCCGCAGCATCGCGCGCTTCTTCGAAACTATTCACAGCCCCATCGGAGCCCGGCACGAGCGGGATTCCTGCTTTGCCGACGGCGCTTTTTGCGGCGATTTTATCACCCATGACGCGGATATGTTCGGCGTCCGGTCCAATAAAGGTGATGTTATGAGCGGCCACGATTTCAGCAAAACGTGCATTTTCTGAAAGAAAGCCATAACCGGGGTGGATGGCATCGGCACCCGTAATCTCGGCGGCAGAAATAATTGCCGGGATATTCAGGTAGCTATCTTTTGGTGCGGGCGGGCCAATACAGACGCTTTCATCTGCGAGGCGAACATGCATTGCATTTTCGTCAGCGGTCGAATGAACCGCGACTGTCGCAATGCCGAGTTCTTTGCACGCCCGGTGAATACGAAGGGCGATTTCACCGCGATTGGCGATCAGAACCTTTTTGAACATTTCTTATCCGTTACTGGGCCAAGCATACCGCTCGGCAATTCGTATTACTCGATGATAATCAGCGGTTCATCGAATTCCACGGGCTGACCATCTGTCACAAGAACCTTAGTCACTCTACCAGAGCGAGACGCAGAAATGGGGTTCATTGTTTTCATGGCTTCAACGATCAAAACTGTCTGGCCTTCGGTAACCTGCGAACCCTCAGCCGCGAATGGTGCCGCGCCCGGAGAAGGTGAAAGATAAGCCGTACCGACCATGGGCGATTTAACGGCACCCGGATGATCCATTGCAGGAGCTGCCGCCGTTGTTGGCGCAGCGGCCACCGGAGCGGGGGCCGGAGTAGGCGCGGGAGCAGCCGCAAATGTCTGAGCGACGCCACCTTGACGTGAAACGCGCAACCGAACAGTGTCTTTTTCGATCTCGATTTCCGTGAGGCCAGTTTCTTCGAGGATCCCGGCAAGTTCGCGAATCCATGCCGCTTCCAGCCCGTGATCCTTATTATCCTTATTATTCGACATGCATTTCCCGCTTCTTCTTACACTAAACATCCACTTCCCATGCGAATCGCTAGGAAGCGCGGTTTTCTATTAGGCTTTTAAGGGCTTCTATCGCCAAGCGATACCCCGTTGCACCGAAGCCCATAATAACCCCATCGGCCGCCGCTGCGGTGACAGAATGCTGCCGAAAGGCCTCTCTCGCATGAATATTCGACAGATGCAGCTCGATTTTCGGAATGCTCGCCGCTTTGAGCGCATCAAGTAAAGCAATTGAGGTGTGCGTATAGGCCGCTGGGTTAATGATTAGGCCAGCCCCTTTTGAATTAGCTTCTTGCACCCAGTCAACTAGGTCACCTTCGCTATTTGACTGGCGAAATTCAATTGTCAGGCCCAACCCACGGGAACAAGCTGTGCAGGCAGTTTCAATATCCGCGAGGGTGTCGGAGCCATAAATTTCCGGCTCACGTTGCCCTAAAAGGTTCAAGTTTGGCCCATTGAGCACATATATAGTCTTCGCAGTCATAAATTTCTGCCGTTCTTCTTGCGGGGGCCTTAGCGCCTTAATAGAACGGCGCCTAGTTAGAGAGCCTAGATATAAAGTGGCTTGCCTGATCCCTGCAATAGAGGGAAGAGATTGAATTTTCATGGATATTACTATTAACGGAGAAAAAAAGTCACTCGATGGGCCGCTAACCGTAGCGGGACTTTTGAGTGTTTTGGCGCTTGAGACCCGAAAAATCGCGGTTGAGCGCAACCTCGAGATCGTTCCCAAGTCGAAATATAACGAGACGGCCCTGTCTGGCGGGGACAAGATTGAAATTGTACAATTTGTAGGTGGTGGTTGAAATGCCAGTTGATTCCAAAAAGGCAGACACTCTTGAGGTCGCAGGGCGCAAGCTAAATTCGCGTTTGATCATCGGCACGGGCAAATATGAAACCTATGAGCAGAATGCGCAGGCTGCCGAAGCGGCTGGCGCGGAAATGGTCACTGTCGCGGTTCGGCGGGTAAACCTAACCGACAAAGACAAACCTATGTTGGTCGATTTTCTTGACCCTGAAAAATATATTTATCTGCCCAATACGGCTGGTTGTTTTACTGCTGAAGACGCGATCCGAACACTGCGTCTTGCGCGCGAAGCGGGCGGATGGAATCTCGTAAAGCTTGAGGTCTTGTCAGACCAAAAGACGCTCTACCCCGATATGGAAGAGACATTACGTGCCGCGAAGCTCCTTATCAAAGAGGGCTTTGAAGTCATGGTCTATTGTTCCGATGATCCGGTTTATGCGCGTAAGCTTGAAGATGTCGGGTGTTGCGCCATTATGCCATTGGGGTCACTTATCGGTTCCGGTCTGGGCATCATGAACCCCGTCAATATTCGTTTGATTGTTGAGCAATCGTCTGTGCCCGTCATTGTCGATGCGGGTGTCGGAACTGCATCCGATGCGGCTATGGCGATGGAGCTGGGGTGCGACGGTGTGCTGATGAATACGGCGATCGCTGGAGCGCGTAACCCGATCTTAATGGCGAGTGCGATGAAACATGCGGTGATGGCCGGTCGTGAGGCCTATCTGGCGGGGCGAATGCCGAAAAAGCGCTATGCTGATCCATCATCGCCGTTGGCAGGGTTGATTTAGAAATTGGAGCAAGATGGTGCGGCGAAATGTTTGGTAAATCGCATTACGCAGGTCCCTTGTGAGTCCTGAAATCGAACCTATCTAAGATCAGAACGAGCATCGCCGTTTTGCGGGGTGTTGATGAAACTGACGCTCAGATGAGGTCGATATGCAATTTGAAAACTATACGGATCGCGCGCGCGGCCTAATTCAGGCTGCTCAAACAATAGCGCTGCGTGATGGGCACCAACAATTCACGCCGGAACATGTCTTAAAGGCGCTTCTTGACGATCAGGAAGGGCTAGCCGCCAATCTGATCCGTGCGGCGGGCGGGCAACCTGAAACAGCGTTGCAACTGACTGATGAAGCGCTGGCCAAACTTCCCAAAGTTGAGGGCGGCAATGGCCAGATTTATATGGCAGCACCCACGGCTAAGGTTTTTGCAACCGCAGAAGAAATCGGCAAAAAAGCAGGCGACAAATTCGTCACTGCTGAGCGTCTTTTGACTGCACTCGCCGTTGAGACCGACGCAGGAACCTCTAAAATTCTAAAACAGGCGGGCGTTACTGCGACTAAACTTAATGCTGCGATAAATGATATTCGAAAAGGACGCACGGCTGATACAGCGTCGGCAGAACAGGCGTATGATGCGCTCAAGCGTTATGCACGCGATCTAACCGAAGCCGCGCGAGACGGAAAGCTTGACCCAGTGATTGGGCGGGACGAAGAAATTCGCCGAACAATGCAGGTTCTATCGCGCCGTACAAAGAACAACCCAGTTTTGATTGGTGAGCCTGGTGTCGGTAAGACAGCTATCGCAGAAGGCTTAGCGCTCCGTATCATCAATGGTGACGTGCCTGAAAGTCTTCGTGACAAAAGCCTTTTGGCGCTCGATATGGGGTCACTGATCGCCGGTGCGAAATATCGTGGTGAATTTGAAGAACGCTTAAAAGCAGTGCTTCAAGAAGTAACCAGCGCAGATGGCCAAATTGTACTCTTTATCGACGAGATGCATACATTGGTGGGCGCGGGAAAAAGCGATGGCGCGATGGATGCGTCGAACCTTTTAAAACCGGCCCTTGCTCGCGGTGAATTGCATTGTGTTGGGGCGACGACACTTGAAGAATACCGGAAATATGTTGAAAAAGATGCAGCGCTCGCGCGTCGTTTTCAGGCTGTATTCGTAGATGAACCAACGATCGAAGATACGGTTTCTATCTTGCGCGGTCTTAAAGAGAAATACGAACTCCACCACGGAATTCGTATTTCGGATAGCGCAATTGTAGCAGCGGCGACGTTGTCCAACCGATACATCACCGACAGATTCTTACCCGATAAGGCGATTGATCTTGTTGATGAAGCGGCATCACGCCTACGCATGGAGGTTGATAGCAAACCCGAAGAGCTTGATGAGCTTGATCGGCGGATCATTCAGATGAAAATTGAGCGTGAAGCGCTTAAGAAAGAAGATGATCGAGCATCCAAAGACCGTCTTGAAAAGCTCGACAAAGAGCTTTCCGAGTTAGAGCAAAAATCTGCTGAAATTACGGCACGGTGGCGCTCTGAAAAAGACAGTCTGGCTTCTTCGACAAAGGTTAAAGAAGCGCTTGATCAGGCACGCCAACACCTAGCTGATGCAGAACGACGTGGCGATTTAGGCCGGGCGTCAGAACTAAAATATGGCGAAATACCGGCATTGGAAAAACAACTGGCACAAGCCGAAGCAAGTGCCAACGAAAATGCAAAAACATTGGTGCACGAGGTCGTCACTGATGAAAATATCGCTTCCATCGTTTCACGTTGGACCGGTGTGCCGGTGGACAAGATGCTTGAGGGCGAGCGCGATAAACTGCTTAAGATGGAAAGTAACCTCGGTCGCCGCGTCGTGGGGCAGAGTGAGGCAGTCGCCGCCGTTTCCGCTGCGGTTCGCCGTTCGCGTGCAGGGCTGAGTGATCCAAATCGGCCAATGGGCTCGTTTTTGTTCCTTGGGCCAACTGGCGTTGGTAAAACTGAGCTGACGAAAGCTCTTGCTGAATTTTTGTTTGATGATGAAACTGCTATTGCGCGGATTGACATGTCTGAGTTCATGGAGAAACATTCCGTAGCAAGATTGATTGGTGCACCTCCTGGCTATGTTGGTTATGAGGAGGGCGGCGTCTTGACCGAACAGGTTCGGCGACGACCTTATCAGGTTGTACTTTTTGACGAAATCGAAAAGGCGCACCCGGATGTTTTCAATGTATTGTTGCAGGTTCTTGATGATGGTCGACTAACTGATGGGCAAGGACACACGGTTGATTTTAAAAATACATTGATCTTGATGACGTCCAATTTGGGCGCTGAGCACCTAGCAGCGCTTGGCGAAAATGAACGCGCGGATCAGGCGCGGCCATTGGTAATGGACGCTGTTCGTGCAAAATTCCGCCCAGAATTTTTGAACCGTCTCGACGAGATCATTCTGTTCCATCGTCTGAATCGAGCAAACATGGATCGAATTGTCGATATCCAGATGAGTCGCTTACAAAAACTTCTGGCAGACCGGAAAATCAAGATTGAGCTGGATGATAATGCACGTGCGTGGCTTGGTGATCATGGCTATGATCCCGTTTATGGCGCGCGGCCGTTAAAACGGGTCATACAGAAAAAACTGCAGGACCCTTTGGCTGAATTGCTACTAGCGGGTGAGGTTGTCGATGGTGAGGCGCTTTCCGTTTCCGTAGATGAAAACGGATTGACGATTAATGGTCAGCCAGTCGGTGGGCGTGATACATTTTCACTTAATGACGACGGAAAGTCGGCACCACCACCGGGTGCACTTTTAAACTAGGGGCGGGCGCTATGAGTGCTAAAAAAACTGAATGGAAACCGGATGAGGACGCAGCGTTGAAGGCCCTCATCCGGGCGACAATAACAAATATTGGTCCAATCGATTCAGCTTCTTTACCGTCGAAAATTCGTGAACGAATTAAAGGGCAGGTTTCGGGTGATTTCGATATTGATGCTTATGTCCGTGAAGTCTTGAAAGAAACACGTAAAAAGTAGCTTCACAATGACGGCGTTTACTTACTGGGCGGCGAAGTAAATAGGTTGAGTTCAGCTAACGCATCATCGAGTCGTTTTAGAGCGCTGTCCCACCCGAAATTTGAAACAGCATGGGCGCGCGCAATTTTTCCTGTTTGTTGAACAATGGTGGGGTTGCCTAGAAGGCTGATGATTTTCTCCGCCATCATCTGATCAGTGTCGGTTATAAAAACGGCCTCCGCTGGTGCGTCAATGCCGGTCATTGCTTCCGGGCTTGCTACTACTGATTTTCCAGCGGCCATGGCTTCAAGGACCTTGTTTTGCACGCCGCGGGCAACGCGCAATGGAGCAACAATCAGTGACGCATTTGTCAGCCAAGGGCGAACATCGTCCACTCTGCCAGTGACATTGATACCGTGAGTACCCTGCAACGCCGTAATTTCATTTGTTGGGTTTGAACCGACAATATGAAAACGCGCGGATGGGTGTTGATCGCGAATATGTGGCCAAACATTTTTCGTGAACTGAGTTACGCCTTCTATATTGGCGCGATAATCCATTGCGCCGATAAATGCGACTTCGCATTGCTTATTTTTGTCCGGTAAGATTTGGCTAGGGTCGAAATAATCAAGATCGACACCATTTGTGTACCAATTGACTTGTCGTTCTACTTCTTTGCGACAGTTGAAAAGGCTGGCTTCTTCGTTCGATACTGCGAACGAATGATCGGTCCAATTGGCGATTGTGTTTTCGGCCTGTGCTAATGCGTGTCCCTCACGGCCATAAATCCATGAGATCGGCGGCGTCGCTTTTTCTGCATATTGAATCCATTTCTCTGAATCTGCGTCACAGAAATCGACTATGCGTTTACGTGTTTCGATTTGCGGTTCGAGATAAGGTGCCATTGTCGAGGAAAAGGCGATTTCTGCGACGAGTGGTCTTGCTCGTAGTTTTTTAATTTCGTGGCGCATTTTTGGATGGTCATAAAATCGAAAACTCTGCGGTTGGCTTGTAAAGAGTGCTGGAACACTTTTTAACTTTGATAAAAATGGGTTGAGCGCAACAAAATGTGCGGATTCGCAAAAATCGCTTAGAAATTCAGTGTGCGCAAAATCCTGTGGGTCATCTACAAAACAAGCGAGGTGGACGCGAAAACGTGTCGTTAGAAATTTGAGTAAGTTCCAAGATCGAATTTTATCCCCTTTGTTGGGCGGATACGGAATTCGATGAGTAAGTAGAAGGATTTCATCCATAATGTTTACGGAAAGTTTGGCGCAAGTGCCGGGCCAATGCGATTGGCCAATGTAAGCGGCATTTTCGGCCAAAGTTTTACGAACATGGCGAATTTCGGGTTGTTCGCACTGACGTCAGGGAGTGCCTTCGCCCTAATAGGTTTTATCTGATAGCTGATGGGTTCCGGTTTGAATCCCCACAGTTTTTTATATGCGAAAGGTCCACTTTCAACTTTGCTACGCCCGAAGTCGAAATGAGTGAATCCCCGCGCGAACGCGCGGCGCATCGTAATCCAGTATAAATAATCGAATGCCCGTGCTTCACGTGCCTGATCGTTCGCCCCTACATAATAGGGCAGCACAGTGTCATTGTGATAAAAATTGACTAACGATGCTACTGGCGCACCACGGTAATGCAGGGTCAGAATTTCCGCAGCATCCTGAAATTCTTCCATCAATGTATACAGGAATGATTTCGGGAAGACGGGCGTGCCAAGACGGTGAAGGGACTCTGCATATAGGCGGTAAAAAGAATCTAGATCGCGGCGCTGGTCTAAGACCAAATCGCCAGCTTCCGTTAACGCGATGGCCTTTCTTACTTCAGCGCGTCTTTTTCGAGGAATTGCGGCGAGGGCATCTTTTTCGTTTGCGATGATTGGGGCCTTGAACCCTGCGTGAGTGCCTGTTTTTTTTTGCCACCCATCATCCGAAAATTCGCTCCGAAGCTCAATGTAATCGACCTTGCGTGCCGTGCCGATTGTTTCTGCGGTGTCAAGCAAACAGCGAAGTGTTTCTGCGTTGTCGGCTAAGGGGCCACCCCCAACAGAAAAGGCTGTTGAGACTAAAGACCGCCCAGTGAGCGCCGCTTTGGCATCGGATAGAGCTAGAATGCCGACTAAATCTCCATCGCGGCGGGCTGATATATATATCGGATCATATTTATAAACTGACCTGGCTGTTTCGCTCCAGCCAGATAGGTGGAAGAATGTTCCATCATGGTGGGTACGGACAAAATTGTCCCATTCGTTTCTGTTAATGTTGTTTGTCGTTGAAACAATCGTGTGCTGACCGCTATCTGCTTGCGTGTTCATTAGGCAGACTCCAGTCCTAGGCATTGATCAATTCGTTGCCATGGGTGTTTGGCTAATGTCTTCGCGAGTTTTGGTCGCATGTGTTGTAAATTTATATAATGCCGCAGTTTTGATTTTGCTGAAGCCCTGTTCAATCGTGGTTGTTCAGGGTCAATTTCCCAAGGGTGGAAATAGAAGATTACCGGGCCGCAGAGCGTATTTGCAGCGCGTTGAATGAGTGCGTTTGATACGAAAAGTGGGCTTGCGCGAAACCATCCGCCACCAGCGGTACTGATGCGTTTTCCGAGTATGTTCACCGTCGCTACGGGTGCTTCAAGAAAATCGGAGCCCGCTATCGGATGAAATGGTGTCTGCGCTGCATTTGCATCGCCATAGTGATCATGGGCAATGGGATGGCTGCTGGACGAATATTGGTGACCGGCTTCTGCGAGGGCATCATGCGCCCACGGCGTATCTTTATCGATTGAAAAACCTGCGGCACGATATCCACGAACGGGCCGGCCAGCAATGTTTTCAAGTATAGCCTTCGTTTTCCGTATGTCAGCTTCGAACTCTAAGCGAGTTTGTTGATTTACCTTGGTGTGGTCGTAACCATGGCTGGCGAGTTCATGACCGCCATTGATGATGTCGCGGATGAGTGAGGGGTCGCGTTCTGCGACCCATCCTAGCGTGAAAAATGTAGCCTTGACGTTGTGCTCTTCGAACAGGTCGAGACAGCGACGAGTTGTTTCCCCAACGCGTAATTTGTAACCGTCCCAAGATTCTCGTGCCACAACATCTGAGAACGCCCAGACCTGAAAGTAGTCTTCGACATCGACCGACATGCCGAAGCTGCCTTTTGAAAAGGCGGGTGCGCTTTTGGTTTTTATTTGATCAGCATGGGCCATAATATTGGGTAACCACCCACGCGATGCGGGTTAGTTGCGAGTCTCGTTAAGGGCGCTCAACAGTTCTTCCGCGCGTGTTAGGCTTTCGACAATTTTGCGTCGGCGATCTTTGCGCCGCTCATCTATCGTCACGACTGAACGGGTGAGCTTCATGATATTCGTATTTGCTGCCTTGAGTTCTTCGCGTGTTTCGTCGATGGAACTCACAAGGGCTTTGCGCCATTGTGGTGTGTCGTGGTCTCCCGCAGCTTTGATTGCTTCGGCTTCTGCGGTGGGAACAACCGCATCCACGGCATCACCGGACGCGGCTGCGATTGCCGAGGCGACGTCTGTCAGCGTCGCTTCATGCCGGTCTTCCGACTGAGGGCTAGATTCCTTTTTCGCGCGAAGGCGATCAAATACGCTTGCCGAAGAGGCGGGCAGTTCCGGTTTCGCAGGTGTTTCTGTCGTTTGGGTTTCGATAGGTGTCTTTGGTTCTGGCTCTGTCGCCTTGATGTCTTCTTTGGGTGCCGTTTTCACTTCCACTTTCGTCGTATCCTCACTTTCGACCTTTGAAACAGGCGGCATTGCGGCTGCGTGTTTACGCGCTTCAAGCTTTTCTTCGCGCAATTCGGCGCAAACAGTTTCGACAATTTCGGGAGTGATTTCGTGCTTCTTTTCGAGCGAGCAATATAGCATCAAACGGTTAGCGAGTGTATTGATGCGGCGGGGTAGGCCGGTTGTTTCCTCAAAGATTGCGGTAAATGCACCGTCAGAAAATACCGGGTCTTCCTGCCACCCGGCGACTGACAAACGATGAAGAATGTAATCGCGTGTTTCTTCTTCGGACAGGCTTTCCAGATGATATGAAGCAATAACCCGCTGGCGTAGCTGTTCCATTTCGCTCGATTCAATAATCGCCCGAAATTCTGGTTGTCCGACAAGAAATACCTGAAAGAGGGGGGTGCCTTCATAATCAAGATTCGACAGCATGCGTAGTTCTTCGAGAGTTTTGAACGGCAAATTTTGCGCTTCGTCGATAATCAGAAGAACCCGGCGACTACGGTTTAGCTGATCAAACAGGTAATCTTCAAAAGCTTCTATTTCGCCTGTGCGTCCTTCGCCTTCGGCTTCGATGCGGAAGGCGGAAAGAATTTGGCTGAGCAGCTCGGTTGGCTCGACATTGGATGTCAAAAGATTAGCAGCGACAACATTGGAAGAGTTAAGCTGATCCAGAAGGTGCCCAATGACCATTGACTTACCTGCGCCGACGGGGCCGGTAATAACGATGAAACCTTCGGCTTGTTTTAAGCCATAATGCAAATACGCCATGGCTTTGTTGTGGCTTCGGCTTCCGTAGAAAAATCGCGGATCAGGGTTTAGCCGGAATGGGGCATCTGATAGCTTGAAATACTCTTCATACATACTAAAAGTCCAAGGTTATCCCCGCGAGAATATTAGTCTCTCCATATTCGAGAAGCGGGTTGGGCGCGAAACGTTCTGTACGAGACGCCTCGACAAAGACGGATGCATTCTCAACGATCTGATATGAAGCACCCAATCGACCGATCAATGTATTGGTAACTCCATTGTCGGCCGCGAGATCATTACAGCTAAGAACCGGATCGAAAAGCGGGTCAGTCGTATCAAAGCCGAATATGAGCGGGTTTGCCTGACATGTTGCCGGGTCAAACGCCGTATCAGCATAGCGATATGTCACAGAGCCATAACCAGTCAGACGGCGTGACATGCGGCGGCGCAAATCAAGTCCGCCACCAATGGTTTCGATTTGGCGGTAGCCAAAATTGTCGTCAGAATAAAAGCCGTTAATTGAAAGTTCTGTCCGGCCATATGTGCCGGTCAGGGCCGCCGACGCGTTATCGGTGACGGATACACCAGATGTCTGAGCTTGTCCGAAGTTCAGACTATTCGCATACCAATTTGCAGATTCGATAACAGATCGTGCCGAGAGTTCGTCCCCTTCACGAAGACGGTCAGCAAAGTCCAAAGTTTGGCGTTGGTTCGTTCTGTATTGAGTAGAAATTGATTGTGCACGGGTGCGGAAAGAGCGACTGGCAGCGGCAGAAAACATTAAGCGTTCTGATATCTGATAACGCGCATCTGCGTCGATAAAGTCGTCTCCGTACCGCTCGCCATATTCAATTCGGATTGAGGAACGAGGACCAGGCTGAGCGGTAAAACCCGCGCGCCAGAAAAACCCGGACAATACATCATCGTTAAAGAACAACGCCGTTGCTGCGTTGGTTTCTAACTCATCATAACCAACAGCCCCTGAAAGGGCGAAATTTGATGTAAGCGCAAATTGAGCATCGGCAGAAAGTGAGCCTTGGCGATATTCAAAGTCCGGAAAGATATCGACACCGTCTTCGGTTGTGTCACTGCCATAGGCAGTAAAACGCATCCGCAAGCGTTCGTTCATCCGGCCTGTATCGTATCGCGCAATCACTTCATGGGTGAGAGAATCATTCAGCGAGTTACCGCGAAATAACGATGATAATGATTGCTCCCCGTCAACAAAGACTTGCGAAAACCGATAACGCAATTCCAAAGAGGAATCATCTGCAAACTGATGGAAGATATAAGGGCTGGCATTGTATGAATGCACATTGACGCGTTGTGACCGGCCCGCGTTGATGTTTCCTGAAAAACGGGCGTTATCGCCGGCGAGTTGGCGCGATGTGGAGCCGGACAGATCGAAATATATCCAGTTGTCGAGGCCGGTAAATGTACTTGTTGCTCCGATATTTTGGTTTACGGCAAGGTCACCTTGGTCAACCAAATAAGAAAGGTCGAGATCGCCCAGAACCATCGCAGTGACGCGCGGGGTCGAGTAAATAGCGCCACCCGTCAGTAAGGTAGAAAAGATAATTTCGTCGTCCTCAAGACCCTTACGCGCGAGATTTATGTTGTCGGAATATGAAGTCCGCGCTGATACACCGGCGGCATAACCAAAATAGTCCGTTTTTAATTTAAGTGGCGCTGCGGGTGCGGCCACTTGGGCGATTGCGGCACCTGCGAAAACGCTGATGGCGATGCCGCCAAGCAAAGCTTTTTTGATGGTTGCATTAAGTTGTGGATTTCCGAGCTGCCCCATTTGGATCATCCTTTATTTGGCTGTTTTGACGTCGCGGGCGATGCTTCGCTCTCGCTACGTTCGTAATACTCATAGGAACCGTAATGCGCTCCACCGGCACCAATCTGACACCGATTAAGCATGACACTGATATTTGGATTGATTTCCATCAACTCGTCTATAGCTGCAGCGACCGCTGGCTCTGGCGTTGAATTGGCTTCGACCACAAAAACGATCTCATCAACGTATTTTGCCAAGACGACTGCGTCTGTTGCGGCCAATACCGGCGGAGCGTCAAGGATGATCAGTCGGTCAGACTTTTCCATCGCGATCTCAGTCCACAGACGCTGTGCTTCGGGCGATCCAAAAAGGTCAGTTGGCCGTTCGTGGCGCGAACCTTCGGGCAGGATACTCAAAGGCGCTTGATTTAGGCGCCACCCCAAACCGCCGACGCTTAGGCGCGGATTATTCAGACGATCTGAAAGCCCGGGAATGGATGGTAGGTCGAGCCGATCACGAACCTTAGGACGAGCGAGATCCGCGTCCACCAATAGTGTTTCGATGTTGTCCTCAAGAGCAAGACTCAGGGCGAGATTTATCGCCGTAAAGGTTTTCCCTTCGCCAGCTCGGGTCGAGGTCACTAGAATCAAATTTCGTTGCTTGCCAGGTGTGCGATAGGCTTGGCGCTCACCGCTTGCGCGTAAATACCCGATCCGTCGCAATAACCGTCGTTTTACTGCGCGGAGTTCTAGCGCCAACTGGGTTGAACGGTCGTTATTGTTATAAAAGCCATTGCGGGCCAGTTCGTCAAAGTCGAGATCAAGGATTTCGGGACCGGCATTGGCGACTTCCTGCGGTGCGTTGTGTTCGACAACCTGATCTTTGTCTTTGTTCTTCTTCTTGTTTTTTTTGCCAAACGTAGTTTTCAAAATATTACTTCCGGCTTTCTCGACAACGCTCATGACGACGCCTCCGCTTCTACTGGCGATAACGCAGCGTTCTCTTGGCTGCCGACAGGGGCCGAAGGTAAGCGGTAAACCGTTAGATAGCTGTAAATTCCGGCGACGATAAAAAGGCCGAAACAGGCGATTGCTAATCGGGAGAGGTCGCGTTTTCTGCCTACTATAACACTTTCCGAAGGAACCTCGCTTAATGCGCCAAGAACGGGAAGTCCGAATGCTTCCTGAAGTTCGCTGGCTTGGGTGTAGCTTTTGTCAATTAATGCCAAGACCAGTGCGGCCGCTGTTCCGGTCCCGGCGGCGACAATGATGACGCCTAGAATCAGAAGAAAACGAGGTGGGTCGCTCGGTATAATTGTTTCCGTAGGGTGTTCGAAGACCTGATACTCAACACCGCGGCCTGCCGCACCTAGGTTACGGGTTAAGTTCAGTCGGTCACGCCGCGCCAAGAGTTCCTCATAGGTTTTTTGCGTTTGCTCGTATTCGCGCACGATTTGACGCAACGCTGCTTCGACGGCCGGTGCTTGACCCTGTGCGGTATCCAGCGTGTTCAGCTCTGAGATTAGCCGTGCTTCACGTGCTTCAAGACCTTGAACAGAGTCCCGGGCCACGCGGAGTTCAGATTGCAAGCGAATAAACTCTGGGTTTGCGGAAAGTGATGTGCCGTCTCGTTCCAATTCTTCGATGCGCGCTAACACACCACGAATGTCAGGATGGTTTTCTTCGTACTGACTGCGCAGTCCTGCAAGTTCCACCTTTAGCCGGTCTAGCTCGCCGCCGGATGCCCGCTGTGGTGTCGCAGACAAAAGATTTTGTAACGTCAGGACACGTCCTTTTGTACGTTCAAGTTCATCACTAGTGCGGGTAAGCTCGTTTTCTTTTTGCTCGCGCTGGCGGTTCGCCCCTAGTGTGGCACCCAATTCCATTGCGTGTTCACTACGAAATGCAGCAACTTTTCGTTCGTTATCCGTGAGTTTTTCTTCGTATTCCTCGACCTGGAGGTCGAGGCGCCGACGTGCGGCTTCACTTTCTGTCAAACTAGCACCGAGATCTTGCTCGATAAGCATATTTAAGACTGCATCGACAACGGCCCGTGCAACCTTTGGGTCACCGTTTTTATACGAGATAATAAAGTACATATCGCGAGGGCTTTGAATGTCGATCTCGCCCGCAACCCAATCAACCATGCCCTGCAATTTTGCACGACGTTCGATTGGTGTTTTTGCCTCAATCGTTTTGTCGAGACCAGAACGAAAAATGATTTCTTCGACGTTTGGTCTCGTTAATAGTTGAAGGCGCATGACTTCGACACGCTGAGAATAATCAGGGCGTGCCGTAAAGCCATTGAGGACCGGTTCAAGTATGGTTTCCGTTTGCACAAAAACTTGCGCACGGGATTCATACTTGTCGGGGATAAGCCATACCGCAAACCATCCGGCTAATGCTGCCATCCACGTGATGGCAACAATTAACCAACGTCGCCGCCAAAGCCCGTTCAGGCTTCGGAGAACCGGTTGCGGCAGTTCAGAAAACTTAAACAACTCACTCATCCCTCAAAGCCGGTGGCGCGTTTCGTTAAAACGCGCTTTCCGGGATCAAAATAACATCACCTGGAAGAACAGGAACATTCGCCGAGATGTTCCCTTTACGGAGTAGATCATCAAGGCGTAGGCGATAGGATTGGCGGTCTTCACCCTGTCCACGAATAAGAACAGATCGATTGCCTGCGGCAAACTCTGTCAGCCCGCCAACAGCGACCATCACGTCAAGTGTTGTCATGCCGGCCTGATAGGGAAGGGCAATCGGCTTTTGAGCTTCCCCAAGAACGCGGACCTGCTGGTCAAAAGTGGAGGAGAAGTTACTAACAATAACAGTTACCTCAGGTGCACGAACAAACTCGCGCAATACACCCTCAAGATCGGTTGCCAGAACTGACGGTGTTTTGCCGGACGCGACCATGTCTTCAACCAGTGGTGTCGAAATGCGACCATCAGGGCGGACGGTTACGTTGGTTGAAAGCTCAGGTGCGCGCCAAACAAAAATCTCGAGTTGGTCTAGCGGTCCAATCAGGTAATCTGGCGCGGTTGCCGCAGCAGTGCTCGCGTTGTTCGGTGCCGCTTCGAGCTTTTCGCCACTGATCGAGGAGCAGGCGGCCAAAAAGACAAATGCCGCGAGGGCAGCGAAAAGTCGTGTCGTTTCAATAATCTTGTTCATGTTCATAACCTTTATGGCGTCCAATGGGCTGTGGGCCGGCGCTGTAGCCCTGTTTGTCGCACAATAGTCTAAAGGCAACGCAAATTCTTTGCCATGCCCCCAAATTTAGCGCCGTGCCAAGTCGAAATCTGACCAGATCTAATGATCGGGCCGTTTACATCTGCGAGGTGTCGGCTGATTCCGCCGCAACTCGCACCCGCAAAAAGTCAGTTTAGCGACTTCCTAAGCCAAATAATGCCACCCGGATCGTCATAAATACGATCATTAGGTCCATGATTGGGGAAAAATGGCGCATATAATAAAGGTCGTAGCGCAGCTTATTGCGGGCACCTTCAACTGAGGCGGAATATTCATATTTGACTTGTGCCCAACCGGTAATGCCGGGTTTGATCAGGTGCCGACAATGGTAAAGCGGTATTTCCTGTTCCAATTCGAGAACAAATTCAGGCCGTTCTGGGCGTGGACCGACGAAACTCATTTCACCTCGTAACACGTTGATCGCTTGCGGAATTTCATCAATTCGGAATTTACGAATGAAACGACCGACGCGGGTTACGCGATTATCTTTAAGAGCCGCATATTGAGGGCCATTGGCCTCTGCGTTTGAGATCATCGACCGGAATTTATAAACCTCGAATACACGACCGCCGAAACCAACGCGTTTTTGGCGGTATAAGATGGTGCCGGGGCTATCTATTTTGATAATTATTGCCGTGAGCAATAAAATTGGCGCGAGGAATATCAACAGGCCAAGACTAAAGCAGATGTCTAGAACACGCTTGGTTCCTGCACTGATGGGTGTATTCATGCGCGCAGCGGCTTTTATCAACTCTTCTGATTGCGCCATTTCGTCGGGGCGTACGTGGGGCACGTCGCTGCCACCGGCAGAAAGCTCTGTCGCTCCTTCGCGATGAAAAATAGTACCGTTTTTGGGTTTGTAATCACCCACGTGAAGCAAGCGTGTTGTGGCTACGACGCACAGCGTCGCTAGCACAATCGCAAGCGCATATAGAACAAACATCCCCCACTCCAACCTCGCCACTAACCAGAATTCACATATTTGAATCCGCTAATGGCACTTCCACTGTACGAAAATGCAACAATCGAAGCTCTCTACCGCATAATACATGCCTAACAGAAAGTTAAGAAGGTAAATGAGGCAAGTGTATGTTTTCGGGAGAATGAAAGTAAAAAACTGTGTTGTTTAGTGGGAATTAATCGACCAGAGCAAAAATAACAGCCCAAATACTTCCAGCAGTTGCAAACCATGCAAGAACACACGCTAATGCGGGAAGCCGTTCGGTATTGGTACCCGTTGAAGCGTGCTGTCGTGTCGTTTGAGCTGTCGCTGTGGGCATTGCGTCTCACTTTCGCTGCGAATGCGGGAAGTCTATGGCGCGTTCGTTCAAGAATCTCTTAACGAATGTTCTGTCTACGTGTTTTTGTTAACGCCCGCCCGTTAAGTTTGTTCCATCATTGCGCGATTGAGCGCCTAAAAAACGCCGAGCTCTATGCGTATCCTTTTGTTTTCAACGCTTTTTCCGAATGCAGTATCGCCTTCACACGGCGTGTTTGTGGAAAACCGTATGAATGCTTATCGGCAAAAATATGATGCTGACGTCAAAGTCGTTGCGCCAGTGCCGTGGTTTCCATTCCGCCACCAAGCCTTTGGGGCGTATGCGGTGTCGGCGAGTGTTCCATTTCGGGAGGTGCGAAATGGAATCGACATTCTTCACCCGCGCTACTTAATCCCACCCAAAATTGCGATGCATGTGGCACCGAGCGCATTGACGCGTTGTCTCGACAAGGCAGTGCGTGACCTTCGCGCCGAGGGTTGGGAATTTGATTTTATTGATGCGCATTACTTCTACCCTGATGGCGTGGCTGCATCACGTATTGCCGCGCGATATGACAAACCTTTTGTCATTACCGGAAGGGGAACGGACATTAATTTGTTGCCGTCCTATAGCGGACCACGTCGAGCGATTATTGAAGCGGCGAGCAGGGCGGATTCAATTATTACTGTTGCGAGCGCATTGAAAGATGAGCTTGAGCGGATTGGTGTTGCAAAACCGAAAGTAACAGTTTTGCGCAACGGTGTTGATCTGAAGAAATTTAGGCCAGCAGAACGTGAAGTTGAAAGGCGGGCATTGGGCCTAAGCGGGTTAGTGCTTGCAAGCGTCGGTCATTTAATTGACCGCAAGGGCCACGATCTCGTCATTGAGGCACTGCAAGATATAAAAGACGCTACCTTGCTGATTGCCGGAGAGGGGCCAGAGCGCGGTTCGTTAGAGGAAAAAGCGATACGATTGGGTGTTTTTTCACGAGTGAATTTTCTCGGTCGTATAGAGCACGACGAGCTTTATCGAATTTACAACGCGGCAGATATTCTGGTTCTCGCATCCTCCCGAGAGGGGTGGCCCAATGTTCTGCTCGAATCGTTGGCTTGCGGAACGCCGTGTGTTGCAACAAATGTATGGGGTTCAGGTGAAGTAATTACTGCGCCCGCTGCAGGTCAACTTGCGAAGGGTAGGTCCGCCAAGGAAATTGCCGAAGCGACAAATAATTTGCGCAAATCTATGCCAACCCGCCAAGAGACAAGGGCGTATGCAGAGCAATATTCGTGGGAAGAAACTGCGGATGGAATGCATAACATTTTTTCTGATTTATTGGAAAAATCCAAAAGTCGAGCGGCGCTTCAAATAACGCCGATAAAGTTAGCTTCCAGAACTGAAAAACCAAAACTGATCGTGACCGTCGATACGGAAGAGCAGTTTGATTGGAACGAGTTTGATAATACTACATATTTAGTAAACGAAACCAGCGGTATAGAGCGTTTTCAGAATATCTGCGAAAGCACAGGCGCGACACCGCTATATTTTCTGACTTGGCCGCTTTTAGACAATGCGGAAATGACGAAATATTTTCGGTCCTTAAAAAATACGGGCGTTGCTGATTGTGGTATTCACCTTCATCAATGGGCGACGCCTCCCGGTGATTTTTCAAGCGAATATTTTTCGTATCAACAGAATCTTCCGCGCGAAGCGCTTCGCCAGAAGTTAAAAACTATGGCGGAAAAATTCGAAGCAACTTTTGGTGAGAGAGCGACAAGCCATCGGGCTGGACGTTATGGGATTGGTCGCGAAGATTATGCGTATCTATCTGAGATCGGCATCACCCATGATTTTAGCCCCAGCGCGAGTTTCGACTTTCATTCATCTGGTGGGCCTGATTTTTCCCTGATGACGAATATGCCTTTTGAAATCACAGATCAGGCATGGAAGATAAATGTAACGCCGGTGTGTGGCGCGAGAGCGATCCTGAAGACGCGAAAATTTTTGCAGCAAAATGTGCATGAAAATGGTTTTGTGCATTCCGATGGTGGTCGACGGGCGACTTTTACACGGGCAATGAGATTGTCACCCGAAGGGGCAAGTCTCGCGGACCTAAAGGCGTTGGCCAATCATCTTATTGACGATCAAACGCCGGTACTGAGTTACAGCCTGCATTCGACTTCGTTAGTGGTTGGCGGAAATGACTATGCGCGAGATGCGGCGGCAGTCGATGAAATCCTGCTCCAAACAGAAGTGTTTTTGAGGTGGTTCAAGGATAGTCTGGGCGGGGAGATTCTCTCGCTTCAAGACCTTGAAAAACTCTACGAAAACGGTTCGCCCACTTAACACCCCGTTAATCATAAACCGCGTATTTTCATTATATTGTAGATGCGAGGGATGCCGACATGTTGGCCTCTGAAATTTTTCGGCTTGTTTTTGGGTTCGTAGCTGTGCTCGGCATGATTGGACTTGCAGCTCTCGCGGCACAAAAGGCTGGTCTTGCATCGATGAATGGGGCCGGTGGGCGCAAACGCCGGTTGGCGTTGCGCGAAGTTCTGCCGATTGACGCCCGTAGGCGGATTGCCATCGTCAAATGTGACGATACGGAATATTTGATCTTGCTTGGGCCGACCGGCGAGACAGTCGTTGACAGTAATCTGAAATCGGTTCCGGGCAACGAGGTCAGCGAACTGGATCATGTCAATCCTTTTGCAAACTCAATGGACAGCATCTCAAATTTTGCGACGAAATTACGGTCTGCTGGAAAAAATGCAGCCTGATTGTCTTGTGTGCGCCGCAATACAATCGTGCCCGTAAACCTGCCGCTTGGCTTGCCCCGCAAGAAAAGGTAAACTCCTTCGGGCAAGGGTAATGGTAATGACGGGGAACCTACAATGATAAGAATAATTCTGCCGCTGGCGATTGTCGCGGCAATGTTTTTAGGGCCAATGTATGCGTATCCATCGGACAACCCTGTTAGTGGACGATCGGAACAATCGATTGTAACGGGGGATAAATTCATTGGCGGCGTGATCGATTGCGTACGCAAGCTTGAAGTTCCTTTGGGCAAGGAATGCGCTTCTGAAGCGGTGATCAATAATTCAAAACTCCCAAGTCAGGTTATGTCGCTAGCGGCGGTTATGTCGCTTGCTGCGGCGGTAATTGGTATTTTTGGGGTGTTGCCCTTTGTTGGTCGTTTAACCAGTGTTGTAACGATGATCGCCGGGTTGTCCGTATTGGGAGCGATGGGACTGTTCTTGGTGACTATGATGGGTACCAAGACTGGTTTGCCTGCGGTTCAATGGGGGGCTTACCTTACGGCAGGTGTCGCGCTGATTACGACGATAAGTGGTCTGTCGGGTATGCGCGGCCGATAAGCGTCGAACACATTTCACAAAAAAGGCCGCTCAAAAGAGCGGCCTTTTTTTGATTATGTATGAATTTTAGCGAAGCGGCGAGCGACCTGCGTTTAAGAATGATGGTGTTTCATTCGCGGCTGCTGGCCGATCTGACATTTCCGCAACTTCGTCGTTCGACGATGTTACTGGCCGCGGCGCGGGCGCTGGTGATGATGGACGTGCGCGGCGGAAGTCTTTCGCAGATGTTTCAGACAGAGGATCGTCAGAATGACGACAATTGCCCTCGAAATGTGCACCAGTTTCTACGGAAAGTGAACTATGGAGGATGTCACCTTGAATATGTGCGGTTGATGCTAGCGAAACTGATTTAGCGCGAATGCCGCCTTCGACACGCCCACGAACAGTTACTGTTTCACAGATGACTTCGCCTTTGACGGAGGCTTTTTCACCAATGATTAGAGAGCCAGCCTTAACATCGCCTTCTAGCGCGCCATCGAACTGGATCTCACCGGCAGAATTGATATTGCCGCGCATGACCACATCAGATGAAATGATTGACGGGACTCCAGCTGATTTCATTACGCCTGATCCTTTTCTCGACGGTTGTTGAACATTCGCTTGCTGAGCAACTGCATCTTTAGGTGCATTACTCTGCGATTTTGAGTCGAGAGACTTATTCGGTTTAGCTTTCGAAAACATATCTACCTGCCTCAATAAAACGGCGAGGATTGAGTGGTTTTCCTTTGAACAGCACCTCGTAATGGACGTGCGGTCCAGTCGATCTCCCACTTGATCCCAATTCCCCTACCTTGTCGTGAAGACTGACCTTCTGCCCCGTCTTCACCGAAATGCGGTTCATATGCGCATAACGTGTAACAAACCCGTTTCCGTGGTTGATTTCAACAAGTCGCCCAAAACCAGAGCGTGTACCCGCAAATTTAACCACACCGTCTGCTGTCGCCGTGATTGGCGATGCCCAGGGTGCTGCGAAATCTATGCCGTTGTGGCGTGAATATTTTCCGTTAATCGGGTCACGACGTATACCAAACGAGCTTGTGTATCTGCGGCCAACGATCAAAGGGGAGGAAAGTGGCACATTTAACATGGCTTTTTGGAGCGCGGCCAACTCGTCAACGGCCCCCGATGCGCGATTAGCATGTTGATAGAATTTTGCCGCGGCTTCGTCGCCGACAGCAATATCAATGAACGGCCCACCTTGTGCCAAAGTGATATTCGATATTTTGGCCGGTGTTACGACTGATTCAATCGGCACACCAGTCGTTTGGAGGATCATCCGAAGTTGATCCCGCTTGTTATTGGCTTTTTCCTCTAGTGAAGCGAGCAACAGCATCTGCTCGGTATAAAGGTCGGCTGCGGCCTTATTCATGGAATTGATCGCTTCAGACGCGGTACCATTGGTCGGGCCACCATCGCGCACCTGTTCGGCCCCTTGGCGACGGGTGGCTTCTATCCGTGACTGTCGTGGTGTTGGCTCGCCCGGATTAACGTCAATCATAATGCGATTGCCGTTTGTTGGGTGCTGGCCACTTGGTCCGCCAGCCTCTGCCAATCCGGTTGCAAGCGTATCAAGCCCTTGATCGACTGATGTTTTCCGCTCGACCATATTTTGCAGTAATTGATGCCGAGCAGAGATATCGGCCATAGTCTCGTCAAAGTTCTGCTTGATGATCTGATTTAGTTCGCTGACATCGTCATAAGCGCGCTGAGCATCGTGAATACGCTTGGAATAGGTGGTCTCCATGATCCGGCTGTCGCGGTCTTTTGCGACAATAATCTGCTCTTTGAAGACCACGTTAACGGATGCGTAAGCGACCCAGAGGAGGGCAGCACCAACTATTGTCGCCAGAGCGATCTGGCTCTTGCTCGACATAGAGATAAAATGAACGACGCCATCACTACGGTGATATATCTGCCGCTCTTTGAAGATACGGCTCAGTACGCGTCTTACTTTGCCGGAACGACGGCTCATTAAACAAACGCCCCTTGGAAGCGCGAACTCACGCTACGATGCCACCCCTGTCGGTATAGCAACCCAAAACTGACCATTACGCAATACTTATGTGATCGTGTAACGCCATTTTCCGCATTCTTTAGCACAGAAATTCTATTTACGCGGGTTTTGGTTTCAAATGGGTTCATAAAAATATTTATCGAGACCCGCTTTTTCCCGAGCATCATGGTTAAAGGGCGGTTTCAACTCGCCTGCGAAGTAGGTTTTACGCAGTTTATGGAACGTTTCCGTGACATCTAGGTTTTGCTCGGCGCAAATCGTATCAAACCAGAGTTTTCCACAAGCCACATGCCCCACTTCCTCCGCGTAAATAACAGCGAGAACGTCTGCGCTTTCGTTATCGCCAGCTGAGCGAAGCCGCTTCATCATTTCCGGGGTCACATCAAGCCCTCTCGCTTCCAAAATGAGTGGGGCAATGGCTAGGCGCGCAAGCACGTCATGCTTTGTTTTTTCTGCACTTTCCCACAGCCCATTATGGGCGAGGTGGTCGCCATACTTTGCCCCCAGCGCATTGAGCCGCGCCTCAATCATCTGAAAATGCCGTGCCTCTTCTCCGCCAATTCTGACCCAATCGCGGGCAAATGCCTTGGCATCCAGTCCCATTTTGGCGATTTCACCCGTAAATCGGGCTGCCATGTCAAATGCGAGATCGATGGCGTTGAATTCGATATGGGCGACCGCATGAAGAAGCGAAACCCGCCCCTCGACTGAACCAAAGCGCCGTTTGGGCATATCGCCGGGGTTGGCCAAAGCCGGCAATTTGGGCCGGGCTGGCTGGTTGGGCGGGGGCTCTGCTGTGTTTTCAAACCCACTTTGGAGCGTCACGTGGCGCAGCGCATCTGCCTTCGCTGCGGCAGATACTTTCTCAAAAGGCGCAGCGCTGGAAAGAACGTCAATGGCAGCATTCAAAATCATGGATTGATTATAGCTCTTTAACTGCCGCTAAGACGTCTTCGGCATGCCGGGCGACTTTGACTTTGCGCCAGATTTTTTGGATGACGCCTTTTTCGTCGATCAGAAAGGTCGAGCGCTCGATCCCCATATATTTACGGCCATACATGTTCTTTTCGACCCATACGCCGAACTTTTCTGTGACGGTGCCGGCTTCATCGGATGCTAGAACGACTTTAAGGTCGTGTTTATCAATGAACTTTTGGTGTTTCGCGACTGTATCGCGTGATACGCCAATGACCACTGCACCGGCGCGCTTGAATTTGGCGATATCTTCCGAAAAAGCGATTGCTTCTTTGGTACAGCCGGGGGTGTCATCTTTCGGGTAGAAGTAGAAAACAACTTTTTTGCCCAAATAATCCTTGAGACGTGCTGCATCGCCGTTGTCGAGTGTGAACGTGACCGCAGGTGCTTTTTTCCCCTCGGAAAGAGTAGTCGCCATAATGTATCCCTAATCTCGTGTTCATATGGTCGCGCACCATATCGGGTGGATACAAAATCGCCAGCCTTCGGTATCAACTAATCCATCATATCTTGCGGATATACCCATTGCTCTTTACCGGTATAATATTGCGACGTCCAAAAGGGGCTGGCATTGTGCAGCAGTTGATTAGTGTCGCGGGGTATGCGGCTGCATGAAAAAACGGGCCTTGAGAACGGCTATCATCTTCTTTGAGGTAATCGCGATTGCGATTGCGATTCTCGCTGCCGGTCTGTTTTTTTTATATTGGCGACTGGGCCAAGGGCCAGTTTCGTTGGACGTTTTCAAACGCAGTATCGAATATACAATTGAACAACGTAGCCCGGATGATTTTGACGCACAGATATCGTCGATTGAATTGCTTCGTGCAGAAGCCCGCGATGAATATTTTTTGCGCTTAAATGACACCAAGATTCTCGACGCAGATGATGAGCTTGCCGCAGCAGCACCGGAAATTTTGCTGACGTTTTCTCTAGGCGATATTTTGAAAGGCGGGATCGGCCCAAAAACCGTGGTCGCCGATGGTGCAAGTTTTCGTATCGTCCGGCATGAAACGTTGAATGTTGACATCCCGATTGTCAGCAAGACGTCGAACCAAAAAACCGGGATGGGTTTATCAAAGCTCCTTGAGCTTCGGATTCTCAAAAGCGCCTTTTCGTCAGCAACGATCAGTAATGCACAAATCACATTTCTCGACGAGGCCTCTGGGCGGGCGTGGGCGACCCGCAATGCCGAAGTCAGTCTAAAACGTGATGATCGCGGTCTTTCCGCATTGGTTCTTGGTTCCATTGATATGGACGGCCAGCGCGCGACTATAGATGCAGTTGCGGATTACCGGTCTGATGACGGTGTTGTTAATGTCGTTGTCGATGGAGTGAATTTTCCTGTCGGCGATATTCTTAGCACATTTTATGGCGACGGTGCCGGTTTTATTGATGCACCGGCCAGTGGTCGGGCCATTATGAAATTTACGGCGGATGGTCGCGTTTTAGCATCGCAATTCGATGCTAGGCTGGGTGCTGGTTTTCTAGAGATCGGCGGTAAACGCCGCGCTGTTTCCGTCATTGAATGGGAAACTGGTTTTGATCCCATACAGAACATTTTCACGATTGATAGTCTGAACTATGATGTCGAAGGCATGCGGGGGAAATTCCACGGTGACGTTGCTGTATCATTTGGCGAAGACATACGTAAGCCTGAGAGGGTCTCGTTTAATCTAATAACGCCGGAAACGGTCCTTGAATTGCCGAATGTATTTCCAGGACCATTAGGTCTTCAGTCCAGCAGTATCTCGGGGCAGTACCTGCTTGGGGAACGCCGTCTCACGGTAAAGTCGCTGAACGCCGAATTTGCCGAACTAAAAGCTGCCGGATCTTTGTCAGTTGTTCTTCCACGCAGACAAGGAAACGGAAAAGCACCGTCACCTGGAGTTATCGCAAATATTGATGTGGAGGGTTCGCTAAATCCGGAGCGATTATTATCAATTTGGCCCGCTACGATTGCGACAGGTGCGCGTGATTGGGTGGTCGATCGTTTAGTGGCAGCAACGATCGACAATATAGATTTCTCGATGAATTTGCTGCCGGGGGTTGTTGGTGAAGACGGTGGGCTTCCTGACGATTCCATGACGCTTACATTCGATGCACGCGAGGTGAAGGCAAATTATATCCGCGGTATGACACCACTCAGAAATGGGCGGGGGAGTGGAACCCTGCGCGGCAATTCATTCCTGTTGGATGTGCACTCAGCGCAAGTTGGCGATGTTGCTATTAAAAAAGGCGAAGTCTCGTTTCCTGTTTTTATTCCGAAGTGGGAACCAACTTATTATCGAATTACGGCGGAGGGCGAGGCAAGCTCGATGCTTTCGATTCTAGATGAAAAGCCGCTTTCACTATTGTCAAAAGCCGACTTTAAACCCGATCAGTTTTCTGGTGTAGCAATAGCCGACGTAGAAATTATGCGGCCCAATAAAAGGGACGTTGCGCCGGAGGAGTATGGGTATAAGGGCCTAGCGACATTTGAAGATATGCATATCGCTGAGTTAATTGGTGACACTCAAATTTTAAATGCAAAGGGGACAGTTGAATTAGCAACAAGATCGCTAATCGTTTCTGCGGACGCAAAACTCGCAGATGACGCACCAATCACAATGACATGGAAAAAGAATTTCTATCTTGAGGATGGCCCGTCGGGAATAAAGCTGACTGGCGAATTCGATAGCTCAACCGGCGATTTGTTTGGGGTAGCATCGCGGCAATATTTGCGTGGACCAGTGAAATTTGATGCTAATGCAAAGGGTGAAATCGGCGCGTTCAAAAGTATGGAACTTGCGGCCGATTTTTCGGCGGCTGCGCTTACATTTGATGCGCTGGGGTGGCGTAAGCCAGTGGGCGTTGCTGCCACTGGAACAGTTTCAATTAACTTTGGTGCGGATGAAGTTCTGGTTGAGAACCTTAACATCGAAGGGCCAAGCGTGAATGTTGGCGGAGAACTCGCATTCGCGCCCGATGGAGCCTTGCGGGCTGCGGTTTTAAAACAGTTTTATCTTGAAAATGCTGCTGATCTTGCGCTTACGGCTGAACGTGATCTGACCGGTGCTTTGGCGTTGACCGCTGTGGGTGATTTTCTCAATGCGGGCGCATTTATAGAAACGCTCTTGGGCGACACAAGCGGCCAAGGGAACGGCGAGTTGAGTTGGGGCCAAGGCATCAATGTTCAAGCTCGCATTGATCAAATCGCAATGCGAAATGATGTCGAATACCGCGTTGCCGCACTGGATCTAAGGCGGGACGAAAGCCGGCTGCAAGAACTCGATTTTTCTGCTTTTGATATGAATGGCACACCAATAAAGGCAACCATGGCGCTTACCGGCGCGGAAGAAGGATCACAACGAGCAATAGAAGCGGAGACCAGTGAAATTGGTGACTTGATGCGTGGGGTATTCGGTATTGAGTCTATCAATGGTGGTGAGGGTGTGATGAAGCTTGCGCTGCACCCATCAGGGAGTCCGGGGTTTTCTGGTGAACTAGAGGCTAGAAATCTGCAGGTCGTGAACACGCCGCTACTTGCGCGGATTTTTTCTGCGGGTTCTTTGGATGGCCTTGCGAACCTAATGAACGGTGCAGGAATTGATTTTTCATACGCCTATAGCAAGTTTGATTACGGCGGAGGTCGGTTACTAATTGATTCAATGCGCGCAACGGGGTCATCGGTTGGGATTAGTGCAGAAGGTCATGTTGAGCTTGGCGCTGATGGTCATGCAAACTTGACCGGCGCGGTCGCCCCAATTTATGCACTGAATTCAGCGCTCGGGAATGCACCCATCATCGGTGATATTCTTGTCGGTAAAAAAGGCGAGGGCATTCTCGCATTTTCATACCGTGTTAGCGGGGAAACCGGCAATCCTTCGGTTTTTGTAAACCCGCTTTCAGCATTGACGCCAGGCATTTTTCGGCAAATTTTCCAACCACAGCAACTCAACAATGCTGCGCCAGCGGAAACAGAAATACCGCTTCTTCCCGAGTTGGAACCGCTTGCGGCGGACCCTGTGCCAGAGCGTCCTTAAAGAGCTAAGAGATACGAATAATTGCGTGTTTCTTTTTTCCGACCGAAATCTTTACTGCTCCGTCACGAATATCATCCGTAGTCAGATTACGTTCTTGGTCAATGGGTTCATCGTTCAGTTTTAATGCGCGTGCTTTGATGTGACGACGAGCCTCCCCTTTCGAGGCGCAAAGACCAGCGGCAATGAATTGGTCGATTATTGGCGCGCCTGTATTGAGCGCTGCATTGGTAAGGTCGATGGTGGGCAAGTCACCACCCAAGCCGCCTTGTTCAAACGTGGTTTGCGCAGTCGCCGCAGCCCGGTCGGCAGCGTCGCGACCATGCAGCAAGGCTGTTGCTTCTGTCGCAAGCACTTTCTTGGCTTCGTTGATTTCCGCTCCTTCAAGGGCGGCCAGCCTGCGAACCTCATCCATGGGCAAGACCGTGTAGCGCGCGAGCAGCGTTTCAACATCTGCGTCTTCGGCATTGCGCCAGTATTGCCAATAATCGTATGGCGAGAACATATCTTCGTTCAGCCATACAGCGCCGCCGACGGTTTTGCCCATCTTGCCGCCAGATGCCGTGGTAAGAAGCGGGGTCGTCAGGCCAAAAACTTCTTTGCCGTCAGTGCGGCGACATAGTTCGACCCCGTTGATGATGTTCCCCCACTGATCAGAGCCGCCCATTTGAAGTGTGCAGTTCTGCCGGTTTAGCAATTCGTGGAAATCATATGCTTGCATCAACATATAGTTGAATTCGAGGAACGTCATTGGGCTTTCGCGTTCTAGACGTAACTTCACGCTGTCGAATGCAAGCATCCGGTTGATGGTGAAATGCACGCCGTAGTCGCGGAGAAATTCGATATAGCCGAGCTTCGATAACCAATCGTCATTGTTGACCATGACCGCATCAGTTGGCCCGTCACCAAATTTAAGAAATTTGGTGAACACCGATTTAATCGAGTTCATGTTGTCGGTGATGTCTTGATCAGTCAGCAGCTTACGCTGCTGATCTTTACCAGTCGGGTCACCCACTTTTGTGGTGCCGCCGCCCATCAGCGCAATGGGCCGGTGACCGGTTTGCTGCATCCAATAAAGCAGCATGATTTGAATGAGGCCGCCCGCGTGCAATGACTTTGCAGTCGCATCAAAGCCGATATAGCCCGTGACAATTCCCTTGCTGGCGGCGTTATCAAGACCCTCGAGATTGGTGCCTTGTGCGATAAAACCACGTTCATCAAGGATACGGAGAAATTCGGATTTGAAGTTGGTTTGGTCTGTCATCTATATCTCTGTCGTCGGGGCGAATTGCCTATATACCCGCCCCCTAGCATGATGGGCGCAGATTTCCAACGAATTGGGCACTGCAAGGCGAATTGGTTAAGAATGCTTTCAGGCTTTGTGGCGACTCTAGGTATTGTCATGGGGTAGAAATTAAAGAGGCACTATGAGCGATGTTTTGACCGCAATCGGATTGATGAGCGGTACTTCACTCGACGGTATTGATCTGGCGTTATTAAAAACTGACGGTGAGGATATCGTCGAAGCTGGGCCAGCGCTTCATGTGCCTTATAGCCGCGACTTAAAGGTTTGGGTTCGGCGGTCGATTAAAGCGGCGCTTGAAGGCCGGGACGGTGCGGCGGAGATCGGTAAGGCTGCCGGCGAGGTCACAGCCGCTCATGTTTCGGCGGTTGAGGCGTTTCTTGATCAAGTCGGTCTCAAACGAAAAGACGTTGATGTCATTGGTTTTCACGGCCAGACGATTTTACACCGTCCGCGTACCCAACCAGATAGTGTGGGCCGTACTTGGCAAATTGGTGATGGTGGCGTTTTGGCGGACGAAATCAGAATTGATGTCGTCAGCGAGTTTCGTTCGCAAGATATTGCCGCCGGAGGAGAGGGGGCACCGTTTGCCCCGATTTATCACCGCGCGCTTGTCGCGGGGATGGCAGAACGACCAGAATGTGCCGTGGGAGTCATCAACCTTGGTGGCGTATCCAATATAACTTATGTGCCCGAGAGTGCCGGTCCGATTAATCTCGTCGCGTTTGATTGCGGCCCGGGAAATGGGCTTGTTGATGAATGGTTGGAATTAAAAACCGGGGAGCCGATGGACAAAGACGGCGCATTGGCGCTGGCTGGGTCTGTCAACGAGGAAGCATTACGGATGATGCTGCTTTCGCCATATCTTCGCCGGAAGCCACCGAAGTCACTTGATCGATATGATTTCAAACTGGACCACGTGAAAGGTCTTATGCCGGAAGATGGCGCAGCAACGCTGACCGCGTTTACAGCTGCGTGTATCCAGCGGGCGGAGGAATTTTTTCCGGAGCTACCCGGCGGTTACATCGTTTGCGGTGGAGGCCGGCACAATCCGGCAATGATGCAGGCACTAAGAGAAAGATTAGATGCGCCCGTTGTTCCCGCAGAAGAAGCGGGATGGCGTGGCGATGATCTTGAGGCGGAATGTTTCGCCTATCTCGCTGTGCGCAGCTTGAAGAAATTACCGCTGAGCTATCCAATGACGACGCGGGTGCCGCGACCGATGCAAGGCGGTACGTTTCACCGCGCGCCGATTTAGGTTTTGGTTGGTGCCTCTTCACGCGGACGGCGTATTCGACCAAAAGCGAAAAACAACGTAGCCAACGCAAGAATTTCAAGCGCACTCGCAAAAATGAAGGGTGCACCCGGGAAATAGATTGGTGCGCCGTTCGGGAACAGCGTGACATTGAACAGCGTGAACGGTGTATTGGGCGATGAAAATGCCGAAAACGTTTGCGTCATCACCCAAGGGCCAATGACCATTGAAAGGCTCATGACCGCAGCGATCGCACCTTGCAGTTCACCTTGTGCATTCGCAGGCATTGTTCGCGACATGATCCCCTGCAAAGCGGGCTGAGCAAGGCCACCAAGCGCAGAAAAAGCGATCACTGCATAGACCATCCACCCCTGTGAGGCGAATGCGAATAGGACGTAAGATATAGCGGTAACAGACATGGCGGTGATCGCCGAAGCGCGCTCGCCAATTTTTGGAATCACAATCCTAGTGACACCCCCTTGAACGATCGCCGACATCAATCCCACAAACATGAGCGACAACCCAATAAGCGACGGGGTCCATGCGAACTTTTCCTCGGCGTAGTAAGACCATATGGAAGGGTAGGTCCAATGGGCGATTTGCCCAAAAAAGAGCACGAGTGCAATCGGTAACATAGCGGGGTATTTGGCAAATTGCTTAAAACTGCCGAAGGCGTTCGCGCGTTTCCATTCGAATTTCCGGCGGTTTTCGTTTGCTAGCGTTTCGGGAAGTACGAATAGTCCGAAAAGAAAATTTAACGCTCCGGTACATGCAACGAAATAAAATGGTGCTCGCGGACCATAATGGTCACCCAATAATCCACCAATGCCGGGTCCGATAATAAAGCCAAGACCAAACGCAGCCCCCATCAAGCCGAAATTCGCCGCTCGTTTTTCCGGAGCGGAGATGTCGGCAATATAAGCATTTGCGGTAGAGAACGTCGCGGCAAATGCGCCAGCTAACATTCGCGCAAAAACGATAATACCAATAACGGGCGCGACGGCCATTACGAGGAAATCGAGCGAATATGCTGCGAGAGAGGTGAGCAACACTGGCCGGCGTCCAAATCGGTCAGATAGACCGCCGATGATCGGCATCATGAGGAACTGCATCGCGGCATAGGCAACGGCGAGGTACCCGCCCCATTTGGCCGCCGACGAGAGACCTTCGCCCGTCACTTCCATAATGAGTTGCGGCATGACGGGCATGATCACGCCATAGCCGATCATATTGAGCATGACTGTGATGAAGATAAAAAACAGGGCGTTTCGACCCGGCGCTTTCGCCATTATAGGGTGACTTTCTTATGAAGCGGAATTGATAATGCGCGTAATTTTGAGAGCCGTAATTTGGTTGCGCCGTCGACGAAGAATTTTAAACCGAAATCCATGAAAAGAAAAAGTCTGCCCCACATCTGGAATTGATTGAGCGTCATGGATTACCAGCCCAGCGACCGTTACAGCTTCTGCGTCCGGAAGATTCCAATCCATAGCACGATTCAAATCCCGTATCGTGACATCACCATCAACATTTAGTGATCCGTCACCTTGAGGGCGAACCCCCAATACGGGGCTGTCATGCTCGTCTTCGATCTCGCCAACGATTTCTTCGAGAATATCCTCGAGTGTCACCAGGCCCATTAGGGCACCATATTCGTCTACAATCAATGCAACATGCTCTTGCTTGCGCTTGAAGGCATCAAGTTGTTCCTGAAGTGTTGTGGTTTCTGGCGCGAAATAAGGATCGCGAGCGAGTGCCTCGAAATCGATAGCGTTCGCATCGCCCTCTGCATCCCACAATGCGCGCAACAGATCTTTTGCGTGTAAGATTCCAATGACATTGTCCGGGTTTTCACGATAGAGCGGCAACCGCGTGTGGGCGCTTTTGAGCGCTTGTCGAATGATCGCGTCTTTCGGACTATCAAGGTCGAGCATCTCAATCGACTTGCGATGAACCATGATTTCTTCGGTGCGAATATCTTCGAGGTCCAGAGCCCCGCGAATAAGATCGCGTGCATCTTTATCGACGCGTCCTTCGGAGTGATGCAGATCGATTGCGCCACGCAATTCTTCTTGGGCCGTGAAAACAGCGCTATCTTTTGAAATATCAAGGCCAAAAACTTTGAACGCGGTGCGGACAACAAGCTGGATCAACCATGTGACTGGCGCGAATACGACCACGACCCATCGCATTAATGGTGCCACCAACATCGCAAAGGCATCAGGCCGTGCGATCGCCGCGGTCTTTGGTGAAACCTCCGCGAAGACAAGAACCAAGACAGTCATCGTAGCGGTCGCAAGGCCAGTTGCGAACAACGATGCCCCAAAAAGCGTTGTGAATACACTGGCAGCAATCACGGACGCGAGGATATTCACAAGGTTGTTGCCGAGTAAAATTGCACCAATTAAACGTTCGCGGTCCTTGATAAGGAGATTGACGCGGCGAGCATTTGCATTGCCATCACTCTCGAGCTTATGCATGCGCGCTTTAGATGTGGCCGTGAGTGCTGTCTCAGAGCCAGAGAAAAATGCCGAAAACGCCAACAGGAAAAAGATAATACCTATAGAGATGAAAAGAGATGGATCTATATCTGTCATGGTTTGATTCCGCTGACCTTAGTGGCCAGTTTTCTCCTTCAGAAAATCAGCGACATCTTCAATATCGGCGTCTTTTACGATTTTTCCGTCGCCAATCGTGTTTGCGAGGATAAGCGTAAGCGCGCCTTGCTCAACTTTTTTGTCTTGTTTCATGTATTCAATCAGTGTCGCGGCCGTTAGATTATTGCTTAGGGCTGACGCCTCTACGGGGAGGTCGCAAGCCGCTAAATGTGCTTTTACGCGTGTTGCTTGATCTGCGTTGCACATGCCTCGTCGCGCTGAATATTCAAAAGCCAACACCATCCCGAGTGCAACACCTTCGCCATGAAGTAATTTATCCGAAAATCCAAAGACTGCTTCAAAGGCATGGCCGAATGTGTGGCCGAGGTTTAATAACGCTCGCTTGCCGCGCTCATGTTCGTCAGCACTGACAATGGCGGCTTTGGCCTCACATGACTTTTTCACCGCGTAAATTCGAGCGGCTTGGTCGCCGGTTAATAAGGCTGCTCCGTTTTCTTCTAGCCAATCAAAGAAAGGCGCATCAGAAATCAAACCGTATTTCACAATCTCTGCATAACCCGCACGTAATTCACGAGGGGATAGTGTTTCTAGGCTAACTATATCGGCAATCACCACAGTAGGTTGATGAAAAGCGCCGATAAGGTTTTTGCCTTGGGGGGCGTTGATTGCTGTCTTGCCGCCGACGGCGCTATCGACTTGTGCTAAAAGGCTCGTTGGGATTTGAGCGAAGCGACATCCGCGCCGAAGGACTGCGCAGGCGAAGCCAGTCAGGTCACCAATCACTCCGCCGCCAAATGCGATAACAATATCGTCGCGTTCAACGCCCAGATTCAGGAGTCGACCGGTCAAGTCCTGAAAAACGTCGAATGATTTTGTTGCCTCTCCCGGTTTAAGGATAATGAATTCAGCGTTGATCCCGGATAGGCCGTTTTTTAACGCCTGGCCCTGAGCGGCGAACACATTTTCATCCGTGACAACGACTACGCGTTCGCGGTTAAGAAGCGGCGATAAGATCGTGCCAGCCGTTTCAAGCAGTCCCGCACCTATATGAATGTCATAGGCGCGATCACCGAGGGGCACGCGCACCGTTTCTGTCGTCATTATTCGTTTTCCTCACGAGGGCTTAAAAGCCAAGGGCTCGAATCAAGTTTCTCTAAGATTAGGGCGACGGTATTCGCGTGCGGGCCGGGTTGGCTTTGTATTTGTATATCGGCAGCGCGATAAAACTCTTCTCGTTCTTTTGAAAGGCGCAAAAGTGTCTCGCGGGGATCTCCGTCTTGCAGAAGCGGACGGGTGTCGCGGCGTCCCGCTCGCTTTATGATTGTCTCGATATCTGAATCGATCCAAATAGACAGGGTGTTCTCGGCGATCAGCGTTCTTGTCTCTTCGTTTGTTAAAGCCCCACCGCCTGTCGCCAGTACATGCGGCGGCCCCTCTAAGAGGCGCTTGATAACCCGGGCTTCACCTTCGCGAAAGCTAGCTTCGCCATGGGTCTTGAACAGGTCTGAAACGCTCATGCCTGCTGCTTTTTCAATTTCGTGATCAGCGTCATAGAATGGCAGGTCGAGTTGCGGGGCCAATCGTCGGCCAATCGTAGTTTTGCCGACCCCCATCATGCCAACGAGAACAACGGGGCGGGTACATTTTAAGTCGGGATATTTGCGAGATTGCATCATGACGGGTAGATGTAGGGGAGCACGCAAGTGGATGCTAGCCGGATTTCGGTATTTCCCTGAGGATCGGCGAAGTCTATCATTGCGTTTGGGGTTGATGCCAGACAAGGTCTGGCTGGGTATTTCTGGGGTTGAATATGGCCGGACGGCCTATCTGGCCATATAGGTTTATCAGAGGAGTATTGGTGTGCGTTTCGTAGCGATTCTATTTCTGTTGGCGCTGGCTGGCCTTGTGGGACTGTTTATCTATGGCCAAATGATGGAGCCTGAGGTTCGCGAGATCGAAGTGGATGCCAACTATGTTACGCAATAAACGCTCAGCAAATCTTTGGGGGCTCGGGGCAATATTCCTAGCGAGTACGATTACACCGTTCGCGGTGGCGCAGATCGCCGCACCTGAGACTGTTGAAAGCGCGCCAATCGCGACAGACGCCTTTGCTATTGGCGGTATTGGGCCCGCAGAGGGGGCACTTCCGACCTCGCTCTGGCATAATAGTGATCCTCAAACACTTGAATATCTGTTGGGCTACATGCCGACGCGGCCAATTTCTCCAAGCATCGGAAAGGCCATGCGCCGGACACTTTTGTCTTCCGGGACGAAACCAAGTGGTGCTAGCCCTTCGTTAGGCGGCCACAAACTTCTTGCGCTGGCGCGCGCTGGCTTTGTTGAAGAAGCCCGTGATGTTGCGAGTCTAGCAACCGCTGGTCGGTCTGACCTGACGGTTGCGGAAGCCGATGCGACAATCAGTTTGCTCAATGGCGATTCGGAGGCCGCATGTCGGCGCGGTTCATCGTTAAATGGTGGCCGCGAAGCGTTGTTCTGGGTCCGGCTACGTGCATTTTGTTATGCGCGCGCGGGCGAGCTTGATGCTTTTGACCTAACAATGAATTTGCTGCGCGAACGTGGTGCATTAGCCGGTGGTGACGAAGCGCTATTGCTGTCAGTTGCCGGCGCTGAACCCAAGGTTATTCCGCCTGTAACGACGGCAATTCAATATGCGGCGGCTAAATCGGCAGGGCTCGCGCTCGATGCTGGTGCTATTGCAAATGCTGAGGGCGGCGTTTTATCTGCAATTTTGAATGATGACGAGGCTGATACCGGCCTTCGTATCGAAGCGGCGGAGCAAGCTGTCGCGATGGGGGCCGTTGAAATTGCGTCACTTAAACGGTTGTTTGATGGGATCACTTTTGAGGTTGCAGAATTAGGCACCGCAGTAGATGTCGCCAAAGCGCGCCCACAAGACATTACCCTTGATGCGCTTTTATATCAGTCAATTACCGCAATGAGCGCACCAGAATTCATTCGTGATAAAGCACAGCGAATTTCATTTGCATTAGGCCGTGCAAAGAGCTTTCATCGAGCCTATAGTCTTTCTCTTCTTTATGCAGATGATATTGTCGCCCTTGAAGGTGTTTTGGTCACGCCAGAAGAAGCATCGAACTTTGCGCTCGCGCGCATGGCCGTTGGTGATAGTGTCGGGGCAGGTCGCTGGCTGTCTGCGATGATTGGTGCGAATGAAAGTGTTGCGGCATTGCCCGAGCCGCTGGGCTTAGACTTTATCGACCGCGTCAATTTATTGTCGCATCTCGATCCGCAGACTGCTGCAAGGATTGCGAGAGGCGCAGGCGTCTCGTTGTTAACTGATGAACCTACTCATGTGAGCAGCGTTTCTGCACATGAAGACCCATCGGTCACTGCCCGAATTCTTGTTGCGGCCTTTGATGCTGTTGCTGGTGAGAAGCCGGGTCAGGCTAGCCTTGCAGCACTTGCAGCTTCCGCCGGGAAAGCGCGCGCCAATGGCGAAGTTGAAATGGTGGTTGTTGGTGAAGGGCTTAACGCTGCGGGAATGCCAGAATTGCGACGCTTGCATGAGTTTGAGCGTGCTTGGGCAGCAACATTTTCGTCAACGGGAATGACCGATGAAGCTTCAAGCGGCGGTGCGAGCCAAGACGAAGCCGGAATGGTGCCGCGGGTTAAGCCGCGCGCTAATTGATGAGTGCGAATGAGTGATCGCAACGACATCAGGCAAACGAATGCGCGCCTGATAGAAGCATTTTTAGAAATGATGGCGGTGGAACGCGCCGCTGCCGCAAATACACTGAAAAATTATGGGCGTGATCTTGAGCGGTTTGCCGTTTTCACATTGCCTCGCGGGGAAGCGCTACAAACCGCTGGTGCGGACGATATAGCGGCATGGTTGGCTGTGATGGAGGCTGAGGGACTCGCTGCCTCAACAGCCGCTCTAAAGGTATCGGCGCTGCGGCAATTCTATCAATTTCTATATAGCGAGAATTACCGATCTGATAATCCGACCGCTTCGATTGATCGCCCAAAAACTCAACGCCCTTTGCCAAAAATTCTGTCTACTGATGAGGTTACAGCGCTATTTGAGGCAGCAGAGCAGGATGCTACGCCGAAGGGGCGGCGTATGATTGTTTTGCTTGAAGTGTTGTATGCTGCGGGGCTTCGCGTTTCAGAATTGGTCGGGTTGCCGTTGGCGGCGGTGAGGCGGGGTGAACGACTACTCATTATTCGCGGGAAGGGCGATAAAGAACGCCTTGCGCCGTTAACTGGCCGGGCGCTAGACGCCGTCGAGGTATATCTCGATTGCCGCGATGCGTTTTTCCCAAGCGATGAGAAGGATTCGCTATGGATGTTTCCCTCTCGCGGAAAGTCGGGCCACCTAACCTCTGCTCGATTTGGGCAAATGTTAAAGGATTTGGCCGTCAAAGCCGGCGTTCCTCCGTCAAAAGTCTCACCCCATGTGTTGCGGCATGCTTTCGCCACGCACCTATTGGAAGGGGGCGCAGACCTCCGCAGTGTCCAGCAAATGTTGGGTCATGCGGATATCACCACGACCCAAATTTATACCCATGTGGCTCAGGATAGGCTGAAAGATTTGGTGTTTTCGAAACATCCGTTAGCAAAGAAGCAGGGTAAATAAGGATAAGATCAGCGCGAAATCAGGCTGATTCCCGTTTGAAATCGCTCTCGGGCCTCTGTAGGGTCCCAAAAAAAGATGAGTCAGTAGAATTATGCGCACCTATCTCGATTTTGAAAAACCTATTGCAGAACTTGAAGGCCGGATTGCGGACCTACGCCAGATGGATGGCGAGGCCGGGGTCAATGTGGACGAGGAAATTGAGAAGCTTCAGTCCAAAGCTGATACGATGCTCGCGGATTCTTATTCCAAGCTTTCGCGCTGGCAAAAAGTGCAAGTTGCCCGTCATGCATCGCGGCCGCATTTTTCAGATTACGTGAGCCAGCTTGTCGATGATTTTACGCCGCTCGCGGGTGATCGCGCATTCGGCGAAGATTCTGCGATCCTCGGTGGCCCGGCGCGATTGCGTGGTCATTCCATTATGTTGATCGGACATGAGAAAGGCGCAGATACCGCTAGTCGCGTTGCTCATAATTTTGGGATGGCGCGCCCCGAGGGATATCGCAAAGCCATGCGTCTTATGGATATGGCAGAGCGTTTTAATCTACCGGTGGTGACCCTGGTTGATACATCTGGTGCTTACCCAGGGCGTGGTGCCGAAGAACGTGGGCAGGCCGAAGCCATTGCGTCGTGCACAGAGAAATGTCTCGGTCTCAGTTCGCCACTCATCTCTGTCGTCGTGGGCGAGGGTGGTTCTGGTGGTGCTGTCGCGCTTGCCGCGGGTAACCGCGTATTGATGCTTGAGCATTCAGTATATTCAGTAATTTCTCCAGAGGGCTGCGCTTCTATTCTTTGGAAAGACGCTGCGGGCAAAGGTGATAACAAAGCGCCTGACGCAGCAGAAGCCATGCGCATTTCGGCACAGGACCTCTTAGAATTGGGTGTGGTGGACAGCATCATTCCGGAGCCGGTTGGCGGCGCGCACCGTGATGCGCGGCTAACGATTGAACGCTTAGGCGATGCAGTAGAATCTTCATTGCGGGAATTGGAGCAGCTCTCACCCGAAGAGCTGAAGCGTCAACGGCGAGAAAAATTCCTTGCGATTGGCCGTGTTGGTTTGACTTAATAAGACCAAATCAGCAACGCGATAAGAAATAACGATCCTGCGCAAAGTAGAAAGAATGCGGGCGAAAAACGTGGCCCGATAGAAAGTTTTCTTGGCGGGCTAGTAACCTCGTCTGCGTCGTCTGGATGATCGTTTTCCATGAGGTGGTTTGTTCCGTTGCCGGTTGAATAGCGTAAATTGCGCGCTCATTTAACCGCGAGAGAGAACGCCAGTCAAAACAACGTCGCCATTTTGACGAATTTCTATTTGAGAACCTTCCCGGAAATCAGGAAGGGAATGGCCTTTGGCGGAGTTGAAACACTTTCCTGCGCGACCATCTTTGACAGCAATGGTTGCTGCTAGATGTCCGTCTATGATGATTTCTGCGGTTCGTCCTGCGATTCCGCGTAGAGCGACAGCCAGTCGTTTTGTGCCATTTTTCTTTTGAGTTAGTCCGACCATACCGCGACCGGTGAAGCCACTCACGCCAGTCAGCGTTGCCTTAAATCTGGAGCGTAAGCTCGGTATGAGCCCTAGAATATTATCAAGCATGCGTGTCCCCCCGGACCACTTTTCATCGCGCAACTATAGCGCAGAAAAGTTAATCCGGGGAAAAGCACTGAAAATAAGCGGTTAGTCTTATGATTCGCCGTGATATTCGCCCTCTGGCGTTTCATAGGCTAAGCGACGGTCGAGATAAGTCTCTGCGGCGGTGATGAAGTCTTCCGGGTGGTTGGTAAAAAAGTGATCCGCGCCCGGGACGACTTGAAACTCTACTTTCCGCCCTTTTTGTGTGCGGGTTCGCTCGACCATGCCGCTGGTTTCCTCCGGTGCACAAATACGGTCCATCTCGCCATGAATGACGACGCCTGATGATGGGCAAGGCGCAAGGAACGAAAAGTCGTAAAGGTTGGCTGGCGTTGATCCGGCAATAAAACCAACGATTTCCGGGCGACGCATCAGAAGTTGCATCGCAATCCAAGACCCGAACGAGAAGCCAGCGACCCAGCTGAACGGAGCATTTGGGTTGATCTGCTGCATGTAATCAAGCGCCGTTGCGGCATCGGCCAACTCGCCCTGTCCTTGGTCATATTCGCCTTGGCTGCGGCCAACGCCACGGAAGTTGAAGCGCATGGTTGAGAACCCACGGCGGACAAACATCTGATAAAGCTCGTAAGTGGCGCGATTGTTCATCGTGCCGCCAAACTGTGGATGCGGGTGGAGGACCAGCGCAACGGGCGGATTCTCGCCTTTTCCTTTTTGATAGCGGCCTTCAAGGCGTCCTTCCGGACCGGCGAAAATCACTTCTGGCATCGTTACCCTTCTCAATGTTCTTGGGCAGAGGGTTGAATACCCCAGCCTTTTACTTCGCTAATGACCCAAAGATTGTCGCAAACCGTATAAAAAACAGGTCACACCGCGCATTTTTTGGCCGTGTTAATGTTGACTGTTTTAGTCGGATTTCTTATCTCGGCTGCAAACGAGGTCCACTGGCGGGCGCGTATAGCATGTTTTTGCGATGGCGCCAGCCAAGCAATGTTTCAGATGAGTGTCCAAAGGCGGATTGCAAGAGTGAAGCTAACGACAAAAGGCAGATACGCAGTTGCTGCGATGACTGATATAGCGGCCACGGGCGCGGGTAGTGGCGCACTCGTGTCATTGTCGGATATCGCATTGCGTCAGGGAATTTCGCTTTCCTATCTCGAACAGCTTTTTGGGAAGCTTCGCCGTGCAGGACTGGTGGAAAGTGCGCGTGGTGTCGCTGGCGGTTATGCGTTAACTGCCGCTCCTGCTAATATCCGTATTGCTGAAATCGTCGCCGCAGTTGATGAAGAAATTCGAACGACAGCATGTATCCCGGGATCTTCGGTAGGGTGTAAAGGTACGTCGGCGCGCTGTTTGACCCATGACCTATGGGATGAACTGAGCCGCCACATCGAAATTTTTCTGAATGCAGTAACGCTTGAGGATATTTTAAAGAAACGCGTGCTCGGCATTGCGTCAGTCAATGCGCCGGGAGAGGGGGCGGATCGCCCCACTTTAAAGAACAATCCGATCGCGGAGGTGGTGCAATGACCCGTCATTACCTCGACCATAATGCGACATCGCCCGTTAGGCCCGAAGTGGTGGACGTTGTTGCTGAGACAATGCGTCTCGACGGTAATAATTCATCCGTACACGAAGAGGGCCGCCGGGCCAGTAAAGTTATCGAAGATGCGCGCAAAAAAGTGCGTGCCTTGGTCAATGCGCCGGTGAACGGCATTGTTTTCACAAGTGGCGGAACCGAGTCGATTCATTACGCGCTACATGGCGCGGTCAAGGCACAAGGTTTAAGTCGGATTTTTGTAAGTGCGATTGAACACCCCGCAGTGTTGGCCAATGCACAGACAACCGGTGCCGAGATTGAAATGATTCCTGTCACTGCGTCGGGCGTTTGTGATCTTGACTGGCTTGAAAGTCGGCTTGCTAATTATGATGTCGTGCGGGAAGGCAAGTTTTTGGCCTGCGTGATGTTTGCCAATAATGAAACGGGCGTGATTCAGCCAATCCCAGATGTTGCTGATCTGGTTCATGGCGCCGATGGATTATTATTTTGCGATGCTGCGCAAGCTGTAGGCAAAGTGCCTGTAAATTTTGTTATGTCTGGCGCCGATATTCTCAGCTTCACGGGGCACAAATTTGGTGGCCCGCTTGGGGTTGGTGCGGTGGTTGCGGGTCCTAACTTGGCGCTTGAACCCGTACTCCGGGGCGGTGGTCAGGAAATGAATCGCCGCGCGAGCACGACCAACACTCCAGGCATTGCTGGATTGGGTTGTGCATGTGAATTGGCGCATAAGTCCCTTGCGCGGGCAGCAGAAATAGCGGTCTTGCGCGACAAGATGGAATCTATTGCCATAGAAGTCGGTGCAAAAATTTGGGGCGGCGATGTATCACGTCTTCCCGGTACGTTATGTTTATCTGCACCCGGATTTTCTGGAGCAACACAATTAATGGCCATGGATTTGGCTGGTCTTGCAATATCTGCGGGATCTGCGTGTTCGTCCGGAAAAGCGAAACCAAGCCATGTTTTGACCGCGATGGGCGCTAACGAGGACGATGCGACCTCAGCCATACGCGTGTCGTTGGGATGGAATTCAACTGAGGTCGATGCGGATGCATTTATTCGCGAATGGCCAGCAGCGTATAATCGAATTAAAGCGAAGGCGGCGTAATGTCCGAAGTAAAAGAAACAATCAGTCGGGACACCGTAGCAACAGCCAAGTCGCTGGAAACGTACAAATATGGTTTCTCGACCAACATTGAGTCCGAAAAGGCCCCGAAAGGTCTTTCAGAGGATACCATTCGATACATCTCGGCAAAAAAAGAAGAGCCGGAATGGATGTTGAAGTGGCGTCTTGAGGCTTATCGTCGGTGGTTGACGATGGCGGAACCAAAATGGGCCATGGTTGATTATCCTGAAATTGATTATCAGGATGCGTATTATTACGCCGAGCCAAAATCCGGTGCAAAATACGAATCTATTGATGATGTCCCACCTGAAATTTTAGCGGATTTCGAAAAGCTCGGTATTCCATTGCGTGAAGCAGAGGTGTTGTTGGGTGTGGAAGGTGCGGGGGAAAGCCCGGCTGAGGCGCGCACGCATCCGGATGGTCAACAGCCAAGAGTGGCCGTTGACGCGGTTTTCGATAGTGTATCTGTTGCCACTACGTTCAAGAAGGAGCTTCAAAAAGCTGGCGTGATTTTCATGTCAATTTCGGAAGCCATACGCGAGCATCCAGATCTTGTCAGGAAATATATTGGTTCAGTTGTGCCGACTTCGGATAATTTTTTCGCGACGCTTAATTCCGCAGTGTTTTCTGATGGTACGTTTGTTTACGTTCCGGAAGGCGTTCGTTGCCCAATGGAGCTATCGACCTATTTTCGTATTAATGAGGCAAATACCGGTCAGTTTGAGCGCACGCTGATTATCGCAGCGCCGGGATCGTATGTGTCATATCTCGAAGGTTGCACTGCGCCAATGCGGGATGAAAACCAGCTTCACGCCGCTGTGGTTGAGCTAGTGATTGAAGATGACGCGGAGATCAAATACTCGACCGTTCAAAATTGGTACCCTGGCGACAAAGATGGCAAGGGCGGCATTTACAATTTTGTGACCAAGCGTGCGGATTGCCGCGGCGTCAATTCAAAGGTGTCGTGGACGCAGGTGGAAACGGGATCAGCGGTTACGTGGAAGTACCCCTCTTGCGTTCTCAAAGGTGATAATTCGCAAGGCGAATTTTATTCGATTGCAATTACAAATAACCACCAACAAGCTGATACGGGTACCAAGATGATCCATCTTGGTAAGAATACGAAATCGCGGATTATTTCCAAAGGGATTTCGGCGGGTAAATCGAATTCTACCTATCGCGGCCTTGTGGCTATTCACCGAAAGGCGGGCGGCGCGCGAAATTTCACCCAGTGTGATTCGCTTTTGATCGGCAATAATTGCGGGGCACATACGGTTCCTTATGTTGAAAGCAAGAACCCGGATGCGATCCTTGAACATGAAGCGACAACATCACGTCTTTCTGAGGATCAACTGTTTTACTGTCAGCAACGCGGTTTGTCAGAAGAAGAATCGGTTGCGCTTTTGGTGAATGGTTTCTGTAAAGAGGTTCTACAAGAGCTTCCGATGGAGTTTGCGGTTGAAGCACAGAAGCTAGTGAGCGTCAGCCTGGAGGGAAGTGTTGGCTAAGCGGCCAATTCAAATTCCCGGAGATGCTTGAAAAATTTTAAAATGAAATGAAGCTATACAATGTTGAAAATTGACAATCTCAAAGTTTCCGTCGGTGGAAATGAAATTTTGAAGGGCCTTTCGCTGGACGTTCCAGCTGGCGAAGTACACGCTATTATGGGCCCAAATGGATCGGGTAAATCAACGCTTTCATATACGATTGCTGGGCGCGATGACTATGAAGCAAACAGTGGTGAGGTTTTGCTCAACGGCGATCCTTTATTCGAAATGGATGCAAATGAGCGCGCTGCCAAGGGGTTATTCCTGTCGTTTCAGCACCCGATGGAAATTCCTGGCGTTCAGACAATGACCTTTATAAGGACGGCGTTAAACGCGCAGCGCAAAGCACGCGGCGAGGAAGATATTTCTGCGGCTGATTTCATCAAGCTGGTGCGTGAAAAAGCGAAGCTCGTCGGGCTTGATGACCAAAAACTCAAACGTCAATTCAACGTTGGATTTTCCGGTGGTGAGAAGAAGCGTATGGAAATGTTGCAGATGGCAATGTTTGAGCCGCATTTTGCAATAATGGATGAAACTGACTCAGGGCTTGATATTGACGCGTTGAAAATGGTTGGCGATGTGGTCAACGCTTTACGCGGACCGGAGCGCGGGTTTTTGGTGATCACTCATTATCAGCGGCTTTTGGATTATATAAAACCGGATGCTGTTCATGTGTTGGCGGGCGGGCAGATTGTTAAGTCCGGTGGGCCAGAACTAGCAATTGAATTAGAAAAGTCCGGTTACGAACAGTTTATTGAAGCGGCTTAAAACATGTCCAAGACAAATGTTGAAAATCCGACGGCGTTAGAGACGGCATTCGATGCGGCGTTCAAAAGCCGTTCGTCGATAAACGAGGCGCAAGCCGCAGCGTATGATCGTTTCACACAGCTGCGTCTACCGAACCGGCGTATTGAGAACTGGAAGTGGTCAGACTTTGCAACCACATTGCGCAATTTTGAGCCGGCGAATGACGTTACGGAGCTTCCGGTAGGGGCATCGCCATTTGACCATTTGAAGCCGCTTGAGTTTCGTTTGTACGATGGCCGGATTGAACTACCGCACGAGGATATGCCTGACGGAGTTCGCTACGGAATAATGGATGCGGTCGCGACCATCCCTGAATTAGAAAACAATGCGTTGGCCAATCTTAATGTGGCGCTGGCTCGAAAATCATTGGGCATCGAAATCGGTGAAAATGTTCAGCTCGATCGGCCAATTTTAATCAGACATATTATCTCTGGCAGTGGGTTTTCATTTGCGCAGACTATGATGCGTATTTCGGCGAATGCGCGTGTGCAGATAATTGAAACTTATGAGGGCCAGTCTGCTGGTCTATATTCGCATCTGTTTCATTTAGTGGTCCGTGACGAAGCAAAGTTTAATCGCGCCGTGCTCCAACAGACCGGACCGGAAAACACTACACATGCTATATGCGCCGCAAAAATAGAGGGAAATGCGGAGTTCAATCAGACGTCGCTATCGACTGGCGGGAGGCTCTGCCGACATGAAACTCATGCGCACTTCTGGTCGCCAAATTCAAAGGCGACAATTAATAGCGCTTCGTTATTGTCGGATGAACGTCATGCTGATTTTACTTCGGAAACTCGGCATCTTGCGCCGCATTGTCAAACTCGCCAGTTACATAAAGGTGTGGCGCGTAACCGTGGCCGAAATGTTTTTCAAGGCAAGTTCTACGTAGAGCGTGAAGCCCAAAAAACTGACGCGAAAATGACCGCGAATGCGCTGCTTTTGTCTGACACCGCGGAGGCTAATCACAAGCCGGAACTTGAGATCTATGCGGATGACGTTGAGTGCGCACACGGTTCGACGGTAGGAGCTTTAGACAAAGACGCATTGTTTTATTTGCAACAGCGCGGCCTATCAGAAGAAGAAGCACGTGCGTTGTTGGTTGATGCATTTGTGGGTGAAGTCATGAGCGAAATCGCGGATGAGAAATTGCGATCAGTGTTCGAGACCCAAGTACAAAATTGGCTGGCATCGTCATGAGTATTCATGAACTAGATGTCGAGGCGTTACGGGCCGAGTTTCCGATTTTGTCTCGTGAAGCTTACGGGAAACCGCTAGTCTATCTAGATAGTGCGGCATCTGCGCAAAAGCCGCGCGCTGTTATTGATGCGATGACCAATTCTATGGAACATTCCTACGCAAATGTTCATCGCGGTCTGCATTTGCTGTCAAACGAAACGACATCTGCTTATGAAGACGCGCGCAAAATTGTCGCGAGCTTTATCAACGCAGCATCGCCCGATGAGATCATTTTTACATCAGGCGGAACCGACGCGTTCAATTTGATTTCTTATGCTATGGGCGCAACAGTCGATGGTCATAGTGAAATCAATGAGGGTGATGAAATAATTCTCTCGGTCGCTGAGCATCACTCTAATATCGTACCGTGGCATTTTTTGCGGGAACGCAAAGGGGCGGTGCTGAAATGGCTCGACCTGTCCGATGACGGAATAATTGATCTTGATGCCTATCGGGCGCTTTTTACGGATCGAACAAAACTCGTGGCTATATCGCACATGTCGAATGTGCTGGGAGTCACAACGCCAGCCAAAGCACTAACCCGCATCGCGCATGAACATGGCGTAAAAATACTGTTCGATGGGTGCCAAGGTGCTGTTCACGGTAGTGTCGATGTCCGTGAAATTGATTGTGATTTTTATGTCATGACCGGCCATAAGCTATATGGTCCGTCTGGTGTTGGCGTTTTGTACGGTAAAAAATCGATAATGGATAAACTCCCCCCTTATAAGGGTGGTGGCGAGATGATCGATTTAGTGACGACGGAGGCGGTCACATACAACGAATCTCCACATCGTTTTGAAGCGGGCACGCCGCCAATTTTAGAGGCGATTGGGTTGGGTAAGGCGCTTGAATGGATGCAGGCCAAGGGTGTTTCCGCAATCGCCGCACATGAAGCAAATCTGCGTGAGCATGCGATTGAAGAGTTGTCGAAACTGAACTTCGTGCGCATCTATGGTAGAGCAGCAGAAAAAGCACCAATTATAGCATTCACGGTGGAGAGTGCGCATCCGCATGATATTTCGTCTATTTTGGATAGAACGGGCGTCGCGGTTCGTGCGGGACATCATTGTGCCCAACCACTTATGCAACGACTAGGCGTAGATGCTACGGCACGAGCATCGTTTGCCGCTTATAATACACACAAAGACGTGGAGGCGCTTATTACGGGTCTCCATAAGACATATGAAATGTTGGGCTAAGTTTAGTTTATGGAAAATCAAAGAGATATCATCGACGTAAATCCACCGGCACCAGAACGCGCGCCACAGGCGGAAACCTCTGGGGCTTCGTCTATTCCAGCCGAGGAACTTGAACGCATTACGGGCGATATCATTCGATCACTCAAGACGGTGTATGACCCAGAGATCCCGGTTGATATTTATGAATTGGGCCTCATCTATAAGGTAGATCTCAACGATGAGCGCCACCTTACGGTCGATATGACGCTAACGGCACCGGGGTGTCCTGTTGCTGGTGAAATGCCGGGCTGGGTAGAAGGCGCAGTGCGCGGGACCGAGGGCGTTGAAGATGTGACGGTGAATATGGTTTTTGAACCGCCATGGACACCTGAACGGATGTCGGATGAGGCGAAACTTGAATTAGGATGGCTATAATGGCTCGACCTAGACCAAAAGTGATAACGCTAACGGATGTCGCCGCAAGTCGTATGAGTGAAATTATGGCTGATGCGGCCGAAGATTTTATTGGCGTGAAAATTGGCGTTAAAAACGGTGGTTGCGCTGGTATGGAATACACCATGGACTATGCAACCGAGGCGGCACCACTTGACGAAGTCGTTGAAGAGAACGGTATCAAAATTTTGATCGACCCTAAGGCAATTCTTTTTTTAATAGGTACACAGATCGATTTTGTGACAGAGAAGCTATCTCAACGGTTTGTATTCAACAATCCCAACCAGACGGATGCGTGTGGTTGTGGGGAAAGCGTTACAATTATTCCGGCTAACGTAGACGCCTGATTGGATCGCGGGTGGTTAGGTATGGCAATTTCTTCCTCCTATCTTAGCCACCTCAAAGATTTGTTTTCTCCTTTTGGGCAAATCACCATTCGCAAAATGTTCGGCGGGGCTGGTGTCTATTGTGATGGGGCAATTTTTGCCATTACCGGTGATGAAGGATTATGGTTTAAAGTTGATGACATAACGCGAGCCGAATTCGAACAGGCTGGTTGTGCGCGCTTCACCTATGAATTCGATAACGGAAAAACCGGATCGATGTCTTATTACTCGGCACCGGATGAAATATACGACGATGCTGATGCACTAAAGCACTGGACGCAACTCGCACTTGGCGCCGCTTCTCGATCACAAAAGAAACCAAAGAAAACGGCGAAAAAGCCAACGAAGCGTTAGGCGAATAATTCTTCGAGGAATTCAATCGTTGACTGCCAGGATCTGCGATCCGCATCTGCATTATAAACGGTGCCAAAATCAGGGTCATTAGCCTTTGGGTTAGTGAAGGCATGCATTGTGTTGCCATAGGCATGAAGCTGCCAATCAGCGTTTGCTTTGGTCAACTCGGTACCCAGTGAAACAACGTCTGCGGGCGGTGCCATTGGGTCATCCCAGCCATGATGCACCAACAATTTAGGATCGATTTTATCAGCTGTTTTGTCCGGGCTTGTGAAAAGACCGTGATAAGAAATTACGCCCTTTACGGCAGCATTCGCACGAGCAACATCGATGGCGCAAAGACCACCAAAGCAATATCCCGCAACGGCGACGTTATCTGCGTCAACCTGATCTAACCATTTCATTTCTGTGATATTGGCCAATAATAGTTCACGAAGTTTCGCGCGATCTTCCATGAAGGGTGTCATTAACGCCTGACATTCTTCGGTCGACGTTCCAACTACATCGCTACCAAAAAGATCAATGGCAATGGCTGTATAGCCCAAAGCCGCGAACGCTTCGGCTTTTTGGTTTTCAAATTCTGTTCGTCCTGCCCACGCGTGACATATCAAAATAGTTGGTGCCGCTGCGTCATGACTAGCAATAAACGCTTTATATGACTTGCCGCTGATGTCGTAAGAATGTGTGCGTGTGGAAATCGTCATGACAAAACCCTTTGGCGGCTAAAATTTGACGTACCGCTAATTTTGCCAGTCTCATACGGTTTTGTCAGCCTCAGATGTCGGCGACTTTTCCTCAGCTTTATCCGTGGGATTGTCTGATGCTTTCGAGGGGGCCTGGGGGGCTTTGCCAAGGGTTTTTGATACAAATCGACGAAGCCGGTCTAGTGATGAATCATCTGTGTAATTTGAATCGTTGATTTTCATAGGTTCCTCCATGGGGAAGCGTTAGCGGCGCAAGATAATCCAAAGCGCGTGAATTATGCCCGGGATATAGCCGAGCAGCGTTAGAACCACGTTGATCCAAAACTGCGCTGTGAATCCGACCTCCATTGCGACGCCGACTGGCGGCAATAGAACGGACAGAATGACCTTGAGAATGTCACCTTCGGAACGAGCCATTGTCACTCCTCCTTTCTAGTGTTTTGTGTTGCGAATATTGGACATGAATTGTCCAACCGAGTTTACTGTTTCGGTGAGCGCCGATCGTAAATTGCGGGGACTTTCGGCAGATGAAGCTGACGCTGCCGGCATTTCTGATTGTGGAAATTGCCGATGCTTTTGAGGCTCTGCAACGAGAGCATTCATCTGATTATCGGCTGTGATAACGTAGAACTGCTGACCTGAAATTGGGGCGTCGTCTTGCATGATGCTCTCTCTCCAATCTACATGAGAGGAGAACAAGGCGGGCGGCGGTTAGTTCCCGGCCAAGAGTGTGCTTATTCTGGTGTACCGATCCGGCTAATTTTAAGTGTATTGGTCTTACCCGGACGGCCAAATGGATATCCAGCTAAGATAATGATCCGTTCGCCATCATGTCCCCCATTTTGCTTAGCGAGAGTGTCAGCTTTTTCGATCATTTCATGGAAATGCGAAATATCTTCGGTAACCACTGGGCGTACACCCCAAAACAGACCAAGTTTACGGGCGACATCTATATCTGGTGTTGCTGCAATAACAGGGCAGTGTGGACGGTCGCGCGAAAGCCGCCGTGCGGTTGACCCAGTCTTTGTATATGCGACCGCATATTTGCAATCGAGCACTTCTGCAATGCGCCGTGCGGAGAGGGTAATTGCGTCCGCGGTTGTGTAGCCATCTTCTTCGCGCGGAACATTTTTAAAACCATCCGAGTCAGCATCGCGTTCCGTGGCACCAATAATGCGGTCCATGATGGCAACGGCGGTGGGGGGGTGACGGCCAACCGCTGTCTCTGCCGATAACATTACAGCATCAGCCCCTTGATAAACTGCGGTAGAAACGTCTGATGCTTCGGCGCGCGTCGGCGAGATGGATTCGACCATCGATTCCAACATATGCGTTGCCACAATAACCGGTTTTCCTGCGCTGCGGCAGCTGCGGATGATGCGGCGTTGTATAAGTGGCACATCCTCAGGCGCGCATTCCACGCCTAAGTCGCCCCTCGCAACCATCACCCCGTCTGAAAGTGCAAGAATGTCATCAAACTGATCAACAGCAGAAGGCTTTTCAATTTTTGAAATGATGCCCGCACGCCCCTTAATAATATCGCGCGCTTCTTGAACATCATTGGCCTGCTGAACAAATGATAGCGCGATGTAGTCTACGCCGAGATCAAGTGCAAATGCGAGATCCTCCCGGTCTTTTTCGGTGAGCGCTGAGATAGGCAGACGGCGACCAGGTACATTGATGCCTTTTTTGTTTTTCAATTCTCCCGGCGTATCGGCTTTTGCGATGATATGGCGGTCGTTCCGTTCCGAAATAGTGATCTGTAACTTTCCGTCATCTAGCTTAAGAACGTCGCCCGGTTCTAAGACATCAAGAAGTTCACGATGCGGAATTGGGATGATGTTTTCGTCATTTGATTCGGCAGCGTGGGTGAGCTTATATTCAGCGCCGTAGCGTAGTTTAATCGATCCACCAGCAAATGAACCTGTGCGAATTTTCGGTCCCTGTAGGTCCGCGAAAATCGTCAGAGGCGTGCCGGTATCGCGTTCAATGTCGCGAATAGCCTTTGCCACAATCGTAAGCTTGTCATGCTCACCGTGACTCATATTCAAACGAAAAATATCGACTCCGGCATTGTGGATCAGACGGAGCATTGATGGCGAAGCGCTTGCTGGGCCGATTGTCGCGACGATTTTGCAAAGGCGGTTTCTCACAGCGTAACACTCCGGTTGATCATCTTTAGACCATTAGAGTTACGCGGTTTTGGTATAGCTTGGAACCTAACCGACTAAATTATTCCGTAGTAAATTGGTCTAGGGGAAAACTGATATCCTGACCGTATAAAGCAATCGTTGAAATGCCCATTTTGGCTGAACCTTCGACGGGGCGTCGACTGTATACGACATAGATCAGCGTTTTGTTTTCAGGGTCGAAAATCCGCCGTACCGCAATCGATTTAAAAACCAGGCTCATGCGTTGGGAAAAAACCTCTTCGCCATCCTTATCATAGTCAATCTCGCCAATGCTAATGGGCCCTGTTTGGCGACAAGCAATAGATGCGTTCGATGGGTCTTCAAACCAGTTGCCCTTGGAAACCCGGTCCCAAAAACCTCTGTCGAAGTGGGTTAAATGACAGGTCACCCCCTCTACCTTTGGGTCCGATAGGGCTTGAACCTTTATCTCGTTACCGATGAAGTCATTCTTGAATTCACCAACCTCATTTTCGCTATTTCTACCGCAAGAGGTTGCAGCAAGTACAGCCAAGCCAAGTGCAAAATAGCGACAGTAAGATGTTGTATTTTTCATAAGAGATAAATTGGCGATGAAGTGAGAGCCTGAAGGTTCCCCTATCGGTTACAAAGGCCGGCCTTCGCCGTTTCGTATTCGCGAGCCATTTTGTCGACGAAAGCGGCTGTGGACGTGATTTCTTTTATGGCACCGACGCCTTGTCCGCCGCCCCAAATGTCTTTCCAAACTTTTTTGGCATTATCGCCGCCAGATTTGAAATCCATTTTGGTGGGGTCGCTTACGGGCAAGTTGTCAGGGTCCATGCCTGATTTGGTAATAGAGCTTTTGATGTAATTGCCATGCACGCCAGAAAAGTAATTCGTATAGACGATATCATCAGCAAAGGCTTCGACAATACCATCCTTATAAGCCTGATCCGCATTTGCTTCTTCGGTGGCAATGAAGCCAGTACCCACATAACCAAAGTCAGCGCCCATCGCTTCAGCGGCAAGGACCGACTGGCCGCGTGTTATACAGCCTGAAAGGGCGAGGGGGCCATCGAACCATTCGCGAATTTCCTGAACCAATGCGAAAGGCGATTGAACGCCGGCATGCCCGCCCGCGCCAGCCGCGACGCAGATTAGTCCATCGGCACCTTTTTCAATTGCCTTTTTTGCGAATGTATTATTGATCACATCATGCAAAACAATTCCGCCATATGAATGGATCGCGTCGTAGACTTCTTCGCGTGCGCCAAGCGACGTGATTACGATCGGCACTTCATGTTTAACGCAAGCCTCAACATCGTGCATTAAGCGGTTATTTGTACGGTGAACAATTTGATTAACGGCAAATGGGGCGGAGGGTAAATTGGGTTGCTCTTCGTCATGTTGTGCGAGGGTCTCTTTGATTTCGATTAACCAATCATCGAGCTTTTCCTCTGGGCGTGCGTTTAGTGATGGAAAAGATCCAACGACCCCGGCCTTGCACTGTGCAATGACGAGCTTTGGCGTTGAAACAATAAACATGGGCGCGCCAATAACGGGGATGCGCATTTTCGATTTAATATCGTCGATGGACGTCATGAATGTCTCCTGAAAGGTTGCTTTAGGTACCCGCAGGGCGCGCCTCGCCGCAACCCACAAGTGCAGTTCTGTGTATTTGCCTTTTCCCGCCGACGGGTTCGAGGCATACTTTGGGAAAAACTAAGGTTAGGGAGCCGCATGAAGAACACAGAAATCCTCAATCCGCCCGTCATTGCCGATATCATTCGAATTCAAGCGACAAAACGACCTGATAAAATAGGGCTTTCGTTTGAAGGTCGGGATTTTACCTATGCTGAGATGAATGCCCGCGCCAGCCAAGCGGCTCAGGCGCTTCTCTCTTTGGGCATAAAACGCGGTGATCGGATAGGGTGGCTCGCGCGGAATGTAGCGAGTTTCTGGGATGTTTTGTTTGGTGCAGCAAAAATCGGTGCCGTGCTTACGCCGATAAATTGGCGCTTGGCCCCGCCGGAAGTTGCTCAAATTTTGGCCGATGCAGAACCTAAGCTTTTCGTCGGTGAGAAGATGTTTGTCGATGCACTGCCGTCGGGCGAGCAACAACCAAACTACCGCACAATGCTACTCGAAGAGGGCGGACCTGATTGCCTTGACGCACTGGTTGATAAACAGTCGGCCATTGAACCCGACCATAAAGGGTCAGTCGATGATGTGTTGGTGCAGTTATATACGAGCGGGACGACAGGCTTGCCGAAGGGCGTGATACTACCCAACCGTTGTTATTACGAAGTTGGTTTGGCTGGCCAAGAGGCTGGTATCATCATTCCGCAATCTGACGATGAAGCGGTGCTTCATGCGTTGCCCCACTTTCATGTAGCAGGTTTGAATTTTGGATTGATGGCGATGTGTCGTTCAATGCGAATTATTCAGCATCGCCAATTTGATCCCACGGCGATTGTAAAAGATGCTCAAGGTGATGTGCCGCTAAATTCATTTTTCGTCCCAGCGATGATCATGATGATCATCGAAACTGCGAAAACAATGGGGCTTTCATTAGAGCAGTTTGTTGGCATCAGTTATGGTGCTGCGCCGATGCCTGAACCACTTCTGGACGTTATCATGAAAGCGATGCCGAATGCGACGCTGGTGCAATTCTATGGAATGACAGAAACGACAGGCGGAGTGACAGTCCTTGACCATGACGACCACGCTCAAGGCAAGAAACAACGTGTTTCTGCCGGCAAACCATTGCCGGGGTGTGAGGTGAATATATGCGACCCGATATCAGGGCGAGAGGTTGCGCAGGGTGAGACCGGCGAAGTTATCGCTCGTGCCAAGTTTATTATGGATGGGTATTGGCAGAATCCAGAAGCAACCGCTGAGGTTATACGTGATGGTTGGTATTGGTCCGGCGATGCGGGGTATAAAGACGAAAACGGCTTTGTTTACATCGTTGATCGGATCAAAGACATGATCATTTCCGGCGGGGAGAATATATATCCGGCTGAGCTGGAGGCGGTGCTCGCAACGTGTCCGGGGATTGCCGATGTAGCTGTGATCGGTGTTCCGGACGAAAAATGGGGAGAGCGGATCAAGGTGGTAGCGGTTAAACGCGTCGGTGTAGAACTGGATGCCGACGGCGTTATTGCTTTTCTCAAAGGCAAGGTCGCAGATTTCAAATTGCCCAAAAGTGTCGCATTTATAGACATGTTACCGCGGAATCCGTCGGGCAAAATCCTGAAAACGGAACTGCGGAAGGGCGAATCAGGTGCTGGAGACGGATAAAATTATGGTTTATTTGCCCCCGAGAGTTGCGGTTTTTTGGCCAAACGACTGCGCGAACGGCTGTAATCCTTAGCTAATTTCCCGTTCAGGGTGTGTCGGGGAGTAAAACCGGCAAATTGATAAAGAAAATTGTTAAAATTGTTTGCGTTCTCCTTTCGGTTCGGCACCGAAATTGATAGTCTAGGCATGAATTATTGTTCAGGGGGAACAAATGAAAAAGATTTTGATATCAGCATTAGGGTTGGGTTTTTGCCTCGCCGCGAATGCAAATGCCGCTGAGATGACGCTTGGTGGCCTGACTTTCGACACCGATAACTCCGCTTCAACCGTGCTTTGGGCTCAAGGTGGTGTATTCGCAGGTAACCTAGATAACCGCCGCGAAGCATGTGTGGATCCGACAAATGCGTCTTCTACCGTGGGCGCAACCGGAGAGGAATGTCGTGCGCTAGAGGTGGTTGGATTTGATCTCGATACTGATGTCGAGCTTGATGAGAATAATACAGTCACACAAGACCCGGATGTTCTTTCGGTTTTCTTTGACGAAGATCTAATCAATGGCGACGGTTTCGATATCGTTGTGTTCGAGACTCAAGACCAGGATGATCCGCCCGCGATTACGATGATCCTTAATGGTACTCAGTTGATTGGCGAACGTATTGCGGTTGTCGATGTCGATGGCGATACATTTACAATGTGGGGTTTTGATTTTTCAGAACTTCCGTTCGACTTGGCAATGGGCGCAATTGTTAGCGCACCGCTTTACCTTCAAACTGCGCGCGACGATGAGAACACACCAGTTGGTTCTTCGGATATCGCGGCAATTGTCGGTATGAACTTTAACGTACCGACGCCTGAGGTTCCACTTCCAGCCGCGGCTTGGTTGTTTATCGCGGGCATGTCCGGGCTAGGATTTGCGGGTCGCGCTAAGCGCAAAGCTGCTTAAGGCAAACGCGTACTCCTTTGAACAGAAAGCCCGCTGTGTTTTACAGCGGGCTTTTTTGTGCGGGCAAAGCTAACGCGATGCCTTGGCGACAATATCAATCCATGCATCAATTACTGTTTCAATGCGTTCTTTGTCATCAAGAAGGCCATCATGAACCAACAGGCCGGTCATCATGCACCGGCCAATAGTCAGTAGCGCGTTAAGTTCATCTGCGTCGCGAGCAATGGGTGTTAACAGGTCTCGCATTTCACCTTCGATTGCCTCTCGCCAGTCCTCAAGCTTGGGGGCAATTCGGGTCTTGAGCGTTGCGTCGGTTCGTGACGCCACAAGGATTTGTAGAAGTGCTTCATATTCCTCTGTGGCGAACTGATCCGCCCAGGAACGCCGCGTGACTTTGCCAAAGGCGCTTCGATCTTTTTCCAGTTCTGCTTTTATCTGTGTGAACCATTTAATTGATCGGCGAAGAAGAAAGGCAGCAGTTGCGGTCACCAAATCTTCCTTTGACGGGAAGTGGTGCTGTAGCGCCCCTTGTGAAATGCCAGCGGCCTTTATGACCTGTTTGATAGATGTGCTGGGATAGCCCAGTGTTGCGAGGCAATGCGTGGTTGCTTCGCAGGTCCGTCGACGCATCTCCGCTGATTTTATCTGCTGACGAGAGGGAGCTGTGGTGGGTGCTTGACGTTGATCTACCATGATCATAAAACAGTACGAACATATTGTTTTGTCAAGCCTGCTACAGAGATGCCATGCCGATATTTGAAACTGACATTGATGTTCACTCCGAGGCATTTCGGAAAAATCGAAATGACCATCTCAAGTTGATCAAAGAGTTTCGCACGCTTGAGGAGAAGATCGTTGCGACGTCGGCGAGGGCAAAAGCAAAATTTGAAAAACGAGGACAACTTTTACCACGCGAACGTCTTGCGCTCGTGCTCGACCGTGGCGCGCCGTTTGTCGAACTTTCGACTTTGTGCGGGTACAAAATGCATGACGACGATGGCGATCAAACCATATCGGGGGGTGGAAGCATTTCCGGCATTGGTTTTGTTTCCGGTGTGCGTTGCGTAATCGCGGCGTCGGATAGTGGCATTAAAGGCGGTGCCGCGACGCCCATGGGCGTTCATAAAGCCCTTAGGGCGCAACAACTTGCGCTGGAAAATAAATTGCCGTTTGTTCAGCTTATTGAAAGTGCCGGTGCCAATTTGATGCGCCAAGCCGAGATGTTTGTGCCGGGCGGGCGTACATTTGCTAATCTTGCTCGGCTTTCGGCAGCGGGGTGTCCGGTAATTTCTGTCGTCCACGGATCATCGACCGCAGGTGGCGCTTATCAAACGGGCTTGTCTGACTATGTTGTCGCTGTGCGTGGGAAATCGAAAGTCTTTCTTGCCGGACCGCCGCTTTTGAAAGCTGCGACGGGCGAGATTGCGACCGATGAGGACCTTGGCGGTGCAGAGATGCATTACCACCTATCGGGTACAGCGGAATATATGGCGGAGAATGATGCAGATGGCGTGCGGATTGCGCGTGATATTGTGTCGAAACTCGGCTGGGGTGGTGGGGCGCAGGGGCGCGACTTTGCGCCCCCCAAATATGATGCAGAGGACTTGTTGGGGATTGTCCCTATTGATTACCGCCAGCCCTACAACTCGCGTGAGGTTATCGCTCGTCTTGTGGACGGCTCTGATATTCTTGGCTTCAAAGATGGGTTTGGGTCGGCGACAATTTGTTCTCAGGCTGCGATTGCAGGGCATCAAGTTGGGATCATTTCAAACAACGGTCCGATTGATGCTGATGGGGCGGCAAAAGTTGCACAGTTTATTCAGCTTATGGAGCAGGCAGGATCGCCCGTTATTTTCCTTCAGAATACGACGGGCTATCTCGTGGGCACCGATGCGGAACAGCGGGGCATCGTTAAGCACGGTTCGAAGATGATTCAGGCTGTCACCAACATGACAGTACCAAAGCTAACATTGCATATCGGTGCATCGTTTGGTGCGGGCAATTATGGCATGTGTGGCCGCGCGTTTGATCCTCGATTTATTTTTGCTTGGCCAAACAACCGCATCGCGGTGATGGGTGGTGAGCAAGCTGCAAAAACCATGCGGATCGTCGCCGAAGATGGCGCACGCCGAAAAGGACAGGAACCCAACGCGGAATTTCTCGATGGCATGGCGAAACATATTGTCGATACTTATGACGCGGAATCCCGCGCACTATTTGCGACAGCTCGGCTTTGGGATGATGGAATAATTGATCCGCGAGATAGCCGTAATATTTTGGCGTTTTGCCTTGATAGCCTTTCAGAAGCTGAAAACCGTCAGCTAAGACCAAATTTTTTTGGTGTTGCACGAATGTAGGAGCGCGAGATGAAACTTACTGCTGAACATGACCAAATTCGGGATACACTAAAGCGGTATATTGATGAACACATCAATCCGTATGTAGATGAATGGGAAGATGCTGGAATTTTTCCAGCGCACAAAGTCTATAAAGGTTTGGGTGATCTCGGCTTGTTGGGTGTCACAAAGCCGGTTGAATATGGTGGAATGGGCCTCGACTGGTCTTATGGAGCGGTCGTCGCAGAGACTTTAGGCCACATTAATTGTGGCGGTATCCCCATGGCGATTGGCGTGCAGACGGATATGGCAACACCTGCGCTTGCCAAATTCGGCACTGAAGCCGCCAAAGAAGATATTTTGAGGCCGACAATCGCGGGCGATTTTGTTGCGTGCCTTGGTGTTTCCGAAGTTGGAGCCGGTTCGGATGTGGCCTCCATCAAAACTACGGCAAAAAAAGATGGGGACGACTACGTCATTAACGGCGGCAAGATGTGGACGACGAGTGGCACACAGGCTGACTGGATGTGTCTATTGGCGAATACATCTGACGATGGGGTGCATCGCAACAAAACGTTGATTGCTTTGCCGCTCAAAGATGAAAATGGCAAGCTCCGTAAAGGTATTTCGATCGCACGGAAATTGAAAAAACTTGGTATGCGAAGTTCTGATACTGCCGAGTTTTTCTTTGAAGATGTTCGTGTACCCCAACGCTATCGGATCGGCGAAGAGGGCGCTGGTTTCATGTACCAAATGCTCCAGTTCCAGGAGGAGCGGCTTTGGGCGGCTTTATCGAGCCTTGTAAGCCTCGATAACACGATTGATGCGACGATAGATTATACGCGCCAGCGCAAGGCATTTGGCAAATCGATTTTGGATAATCAAGTGGTTCATTTCCGTATGGCGGAGTTGAAAACTGAAGTTCAAGCTTTGCGATCACTGACTTGGGATGCGGTTGAGAAAATGATGGCAGGTGAAGACGCGACAATGTTGGCGTCCATGGCGAAGCTAAAAGTTGGAAGGCTCGCGCGTGAGGTAAATGATTCTTGCCTGCAATATTGGGGCGGCATGGGCTTTATGGAAGAGACTCTCGTTTCGCGCTCCTATCGTGATGGACGATTGGGGTCGATCGGTGGCGGTGCCGACGAAGTGATGCTCTCCATCATTTGCAAATATATGGGTACGTTGCCGGGTAAGTCCTGATTTTATCGGCGAAATGGAAATAAACCTATGACAACAATACGCAGACTGTTGATTGCGAATAGAGGCGAAATCGCGTGTCGAATTATTGATACGGCGCGCGGGCGAGGTATCGAAACCATCGCTGTTTACGCTGATGCGGATGTGAATGCGCGACATGTTCGACTTGCGGATCAAGCGGAATATATCGGGCCTTCGGAAGCCGCAAAAAGCTATTTGAATATTGAAGCGATTATCGCGGCAGCGAGGCGGTCTGGGGCAGACGCGATTCATCCTGGTTATGGTTTCTTATCCGAGCGAGCAGATTTTGCACGGGAATGTGTTCAAGCTGGTATAATATTTGTGGGGCCGCCCGCCGATGCAATTAGTGCGATGGGCGATAAGGCGAGCGCGAAAGAGCGTATGCTCGCCGCTGACGTTCCTTGTATCCCGGGGTATCAGGGGGCTGATCAATCGGAAAGTAGTTTGAAGACTCAAGCAGACGCCATCGGTTATCCCGTGATGGTAAAAGCCTCAGCGGGCGGTGGTGGGCGTGGTATGCGTATTGTTCGCACCCCTCAAGACCTATCGGCTGCGATTCAATCAGCACGCGTCGAGGCTGAAAATGCGTTTGGTGATGGGCGGTTGTTGCTTGAGCGCGCAGTCATTGGGGCGCGTCATATCGAAATTCAAATATTTGCGGATCAACACGGTAACTGCGTCTATCTCGGTGAGCGTGATTGCTCTCTCCAGCGGCGCAATCAAAAGGTAATCGAAGAAGCCCCTTCTCCAGTATTGTCAGATGACCAGCGCAAGGCGATGGGCGAGGCGGCGGTAAAAGCGGCCATGGCTGTCGGCTATATGGGCGCGGGGACAGTTGAATTTCTGTATGATCCTGCACGGGGCGAGTTTTATTTTCTAGAGATGAATACGCGATTGCAAGTTGAACATCCTGTGACGGAGATGGTCACGGGACTTGATTTAGTCGCTATGCAGATCGACGTCGCTGAAGGGCGCGCATTAACGGTTCACCAACCAGATATTCAATCAAATGGTTGGTCTATTGAAGCGCGACTTTACGCAGAAGATCCGTCAAACAACTTTACGCCCCATTCAGGTGAAGTTCGTTTTTTTCAACTGCCTGAAAATACCCGATGCGACTCTGGGATTGACCAAGGCGATGATATTTCAAGTTACTATGACCCAATGGTTGCCAAGGTCATTGCCCATGGGCAAAGCCGCGATGAGGCGAGGGCAAAGCTTATTCGCGCGTTGAATTCGACGACGATGTTCGGCGTTGCCAATAACCGGGATTTTCTAGTTTCACTTTTGTCTGATGAAACCTTTGCCAAAGGTGAGGCGGCGACGAACTATATTGAGGAAAACCTTGATCGCCTGGGCGCGCGAAGTCATCACCCCTTGGCGATTGCGCTGGTGGGGGCGGCGCTTCTTGATACCGATTTTAGTGCTGAATTGTCAGGTTGGAATTCGCGTGGTTCAGCGGGTTTCCCTTTGTTGTTGCGCAGTATTGATGGGGTGACAGTCAACGCAAATTTATCGCTTTGCGGGCAGGAGATCACGGTAGCGTGTGCAGACAATGAAGCGAAAATTACAGTCACGTCCAAGGGTGATAATCAAATTCATTTCGTAGCGGATGGGCGTAAAGTGATCGCAAAATATTTTCGCGATGGTAATGTCGTTGAGTTGGATGTTGAGGGCCATTGGCATCGCTTTAGCGATATTACGTTGGCACCGGCGTCGGGTGCTGCGGGCGGCGACGGCGTTGTTAAAGCACCGATGGCCGGAATGGTCGCTAATGTTTCGGTAAATGTAGGAGATACTGTCTCAAAGGGACAGGTTGTCGCCACTATCGAGGCCATGAAAATGGAACACCAGTTAAAAGCAGCACGCGACGGAATAGTGTTGGAAGTCAATGTTAAGTCAGGTGACCAGGTTGCCATTCGCACGAAATTGGTTGTTCTGAAGACGGAGGAATGATGAGCGATAAGGCAATAATAACATGTTCGTTGACAGGTGTTCTGACAAACCCTGAACAACATCCCGTTCCGGTGACCCCACAACAAATGGCTGATGAGGCAAAGCGAGCCTATGATGCTGGTGCGACGATTATGCATGTGCATTATCGGCAACAGGAAAAGGGCAAGGGGCACTTGCCGACATGGGACCCGGTGATTTGCAATGAAATAAATGACGCAATTCGGTCACTTTGTCCGGATGTCGTGATTAACATGACCACCGGCGTTGTTGGACCAGAATATCAATATGTTCTTGATTATCTTCGCGCTTGTAAACCAGAAATGGCGGCGTGTAATGCAGGTACACTGAATTATCTAAAAACGCGGAAAGATGGATCATGGGCGTGGCCGCCAATGGTGTTCGATAATCCCGCATCGAAGGTAAAAGCGTTTATTGATGTGATGACCGAATGCAATATCATTCCAGAGTTTGAATGTTTTGATATTGGTATTGTTCGTTCGGTGGGGCTTTATATCGAAAATGGCATGACTGACCATGCTGATTATAATTTTGTGATGGGCGTTGCGAGTGGAATGCCGGCAGATCCGGATTTGTTACCGCTGTTGGTCAAGTATAAAAAAGACAGGATGCCGTGGCAGGCGACTGTTATTGGGCGTGACGATGTTTGGGCGGTTCATGAGCGCGTCGCGGCATTGGGCGGCAACCTGCGGACCGGGTTGGAAGACTGTTTCTATCTACCAGATGGTTCAAAGGCGTCGTCAAACGGTCCAATGATTGAGGCGCTTGCAAACTGCGCGAAAAAAGCGGGGCGCGCTATCACGAGCCCCGCAGAAACTAGACAGATGCTTAAGCTGAATTAATCAGCCATAGCTTCTTCGGCGGCCAGCAGTTTTTCCGCTTCTAGGGCGGCCATACACCCCATTCCCGCAGCGGTCACCGCTTGGCGATATATATCGTCGGTGACGTCGCCGGCGGCGAATACGCCTGAAATATCTGTTGCGGTCGAATCCGGCTTGGTAACAAGATAGCCATGATCTTTCATGGACAGCTTACCCGCAAAAAGCTCTGTGGACGGTTTGTGGCCGATTGCGACGAATACGCCATCAGTTTGGATGTCACGGGTATCGCCAGTCTTTGTATTCTTAATCCGCGCGCCGGTAACACCCAATGGATTCTCATCGCCAAGAATTTCTTCGAGCGAATGATCCCAAACCACGTCAATATTTTCTTTTGCAAATAGGCGCGCCTGTAGAATTTTTTCAGCACGTAATTCATCGCGGCGGTGAATAAGGGTTACTTTCTTGGCGAGACCCGAAAGATATAAAGCTTCTTCAACAGCGGTATTACCGCCCCCGACAACAACAACATCTTTATTGCGATAGAAAAATCCGTCGCAAGTCGCGCATGCAGAAACACCGAAGCCTTGGAATTTTTCTTCGGAGGGAAGGCCGAGCCATTTTGCCTGGGCACCAGTCGCAATAATCAAAGTATCGGTTTCATATATTTCGCCGCCATCGCCCGTTAGCGTGAATGGGCGTTTGGATAGGTCAACATCTGTGATCAGATCATTGACGAATTCTGTACCAACATGTTCGGCTTGTTTTTGCATCTGCTCCATCAGCCACGGGCCTTGGATTACGTCGGCGAACCCTGGGTAATTCTCGACATCGGTCGTAATGGTCATTTGGCCGCCCGGCTGAAGGCCATGGACGAGGATCGGTTTAAGGCCGGCGCGTGCGGCATAAATCGCGGCGGTAAGGCCGGCAGGGCCAGAGCCCAAAATCAACAAACGTGTTTTTTTCACTTCTCGTCCTCGTTCTCGGTTTCGGACTGCGCATTGGGCGCAGAATTCATCAGATGGCCAGCCCGCCAATCGAGTTCAACCTCGCGGCAGGGCAGGCTCGCGCAGGCGTTACCAAACCACACGACTAAGGACCAGCCCCAGAACGATAAGGAGAGATGTTGGCGTTTTCTTTTCTCAGAGATAGCGTTGACTATTGCGAGGGGTGGGTCAAAATGGTAACAAATGTTACTAATAAGGATCTAGCCAAGATCCGAATCGGACGAGGAGCGCCTAATGTCAAAAAAATGGATTACTCCGTCGCGGACCGAGGGTGTGGCTTCGCGGCAGGCTCATGCGGACCTGCCTACGGGAACCTATGAGCGGGAAATTTCCAAAGAGGGGTTTTTTGGTCCAGCGGCGTTCATGCATCATCGTCGCCCACCGACGGGCTGGATAAATTTTGAAGGCCCTTTGCGTCCGCGTGCGTTCGACCTTGCGGGTCTTAAGGATTCTTATTCTTCTCCCTGGTCGGCGACGCGGGTTTTGCACAACGCCGCCACGGAAATTCGCTTTTGGCGACTTGATAACCCAATGAACGCGCTTGCGCGGAATGCCGACGGTGATCAGTTGTTGTTTATCCATGATGGGCAAGGCGAATTGTTTTGCGACTATGGGCATCTTTCGTTCGAAGCGGGCGATTATATCATGCTGCCGCGTGGTACGATGTGGCGACTTGCACCATCAAAAACGGTTTCAGTACTGATGATTGAGGCGACAAATAATCATTTTATGCTGCCTGATAAAGGGTTGTTAGGACCACATGCGATTTTTGACCCGGCCATGCTCGATACACCAAAAATTAACCAAGCCTTTCGCGATCATCAAGCCAATGATGGTGAGACCCATGTTGAAATTAAAAAGCGCGGGCAGGTATCGGTTGCGACTTATCCATATAATCCACTTGATGTTGTCGGTTGGCACGGTGAGTTATCGCCAGTGAAATTGAATGTCAGGGATGTTCGTCCGATCATGTCGCATCGGTATCATGTGCCACCGTCGGCCCACACAACATTTCTTTCTGATCGTTTTGTGGTCTGTACATTTGCCCCGCGTCCGTTTGAAACGGACCCGGGTGCGCTCAAGGTTCCGTTTTTTCACAACAATGATGATTTTGACGAAGTGTTGTTTTATCACGCGGGTGATTTCTTTAGCCGCGATAATATTGACGCTGGCATGATGACATTTCATCCGTCAGGATTTACCCACGGGCCTCATCCCAAAGCGCTTGAGAACATGTTGGTTTCCAAAAAGCCAGCGACAGATGAGTATGCAGTGATGATTGATACGCGTGATCCGCTTGATGTGGGGGCGGGTGTCGATGCAATTGAAAACAAAGAATACGTCAATAGTTGGCGGACGAGAGAGTAATATTTATGGCGCGTACCCAGCACCCAAACCCTGAATCGCTTTGTTGCGAGACAATGCAGGCATCGCTTGAAATGAATTGCGATAATCATGATGATCCGTTCGAGTGTCCGGATAGTCTGATCGCTTACAACGAAGCGTTCAATCAGTTTGGGTTGATTGTTCATGATGGTGGGCGAAATGTGGTCATCATTCGTCATTGCCCATGGTGCGGTGTCAGCCTGTCGTTGTAATTTGGCGAAAATCTTAGTGGTATAACCTCGGGAGATCTCATGAAACTTGCATCACTGAAAAACGGTAGAGACGGAAAGCTTGTGATCGTATCAAACGATTTGACGCGCTATACCGATGCAGGACGCGTTGCGCCAACGTTACAGGCCGCGCTGGATGATTGGGAGAATATAGCCCCTGCGCTGAATGAGCTCGCACAAGGTCTTGAAACCGGATCAGTGCCAGTTGAGCGGTTTCACGAGCGCGAAGCTGCATCGCCTCTTCCTCGGGCTTATCAGTGGGCGGATGGATCAGCTTATATCAATCATGTGGAGTTGGTGCGTAAGGCGAGAAACGCAGAAGTGCCAGATAGTTTTTACGAAGATCCGCTGATGTATCAAGGCGGATCGGATGCATTTCTTGGCCCCCGTGATGATATTCTGATGCCCCAAGACCAAGGCTGGGGCATCGATATGGAAGGCGAAATCGCGGTCATCACCGGGGATGTTCCTATGGGCGTGGCGGCAGATGAAGCAGGGGATTACATTCGTCTAGTGATGTTAGTGAACGATGTGTCATTGCGCGGGCTGATTCCTGGTGAACTGGCAAAAGGATTTGGATTTTTTCAATCAAAACCATCGTCTGCTTTTAGCCCCGTTGCCGTCACACCAGACGCCTTGGGCGATGCGTGGAAAGATAATGCGCTACATTTACCGCTTCTCGTGCGCTATAATGGAAAACCGTTTGGGCAAGCGAATGCGGGAAAAGATCTGACGTTTAATTTCGGCCAATTAATCGCCCATGCAGCCAAATCAAGGCCGCTTTGTGCGGGTACAATTATCGGGTCAGGTACGGTGTCAAATAAGCTCAATGGTGGTCCGGGCAAGCCGATTGCTGAAGGCGGTGACGGCTATTCATGTATCGCCGAAATTCGGATGATTGAAACCATTGAAAACGGTAAGGCCACGACACCATTTATGAGTTTCGGGGATACGGTTCAGATCAAGATGAAAGACGGCGATGGTCGTTCAATTTTTGGTGCGATTGAACAAAGGGTAGCAAAATACGAACATTAACTGTATACGGTTTTTGTAATTTTGTTGCGGAGCTTTCCTTGAAAAATATTCTTCTTGCCAGTGCGGCTGTATTTTCAACATTGGCAGGGGGCGCGTTTGCCGACGATGACATCGTTGTTTCAGCAGAGCGGAGAGAACAGTCTTTAAATGAGGTTCCGCAGAGCATCGCAGTTATTAGTAAGAATGATCTAGAACTCATTGATTCTGATCATGTTTCTGAAATTCTCGCGCGTGTTCCCGGGGTAGCTTTGCATCGTGGTTCTGGCGCGGAGCAGCTAACGGCGATCCGCTCGCCCGTGCTGACCTCCGGGGCCGGGGCCGGGTCATTCCTGTTCCTAGAAAACGGTGTGCCCATCCGTTCGGCGGGTTTTGCCAATATCAACGGGCTTTTTGATGCGCATTACGAAATTGCTGACCGGATAGAGGTTATTCGTGGGCCGTCGGACGCTGTCTATGGGGCAAATGCCATTCATGGAGTTGTGAATGTTCTAACGCCATTACCAACCGAATCCGTATTGATCTTTGCTGAGGCATTTGGTGACACCGAAGACCGGTACAAATTCAAAGGGACAGTCTCCGGCACAGATGGTGCTCATGGTTGGTTTGTGGGCGGTTCTGTGGTGACAGAATCTGGCTATCGTGATGATGCGGGGCTTGATCAACAAAAGCTAACATTGCGCCACGTCTTTGACGATGGCGGTGTCACTATCGATACAATCTTTTCATTTGATAATTTGGAACAAGAAACCGCAGGGTTTATTTTTGGCTTTGATACGCTGAAAGACCGCGATCTGCGGCGTAGCAATAATTTCCCGTTGGCTTATCGTGACGCCAAGGCGGCGCGCCTTCAATCGACAATTTCCTTTGATGCCGGAGAAAATACGCGCGTGACGTTCACACCTTATGGTCGATGGAACCAAATGGAATTTCCGCAGCATTTTCTGCCGTCGAACGCGCTAGAAGAAAACGGCCACTGGAGTGTCGGCGCGCAGAGCGCAGTTTATCATGATGTCGGTAAGCTATCCCTAATTGCGGGTGCAGACATTGAGTATACGGATGGATATCTCAGCGAATTCCAATCGGCACCGCGAATATTTTCGTACACACCTGGTCAGCACTACGATTATGATGTTTCCGCATTTCACTTGTCGGGTTTTGTCCAAGGGGCATACGCTTTAGGGCCACAGACAACGGCAACTGCGGCTGTTCGGGTTGATGGTACATTCTATGATTACGATAATTTGATCGATAGCGGCATTGAAGGTCGTTTTCTACGGCTTGATGATCGTTCTGATGAATTCGTAACGGCAAGCCCAAAATTCACATTGATGCACCACGTTAATGACGGTGCGTCGATCTATGCCAGCTATTCTCGCGGTGCCCGGCCACCGCAAACAACGGATCTCTATCGCCTCCAAATAAATCAGACCGGGGACACAGCTCAACCAGAAAAAATTGATGCTTTCGAGGTCGGTGCCCGTGCGGCGCTCGGCGAGCGTATTGATTTGGGGCTCGTGGGTTTCTTCATGAATAAACGGAATTTCTTTTTCCGTGATGCTGATGGTTTTAACGTCTCGAATGGCAAGACCCGCCACGTGGGTGTCGAGGCGGATGTGCAAATTGAATTGTTAGAGACTCTGCGCTTGAGGAGTGCCGTGACTTATGCGGCGCATACATATCGATTTGACCGCATTACCGGGAACGCATCTGAAACAATTACTTTTGGTGATGATGTCGACACCGCACCACGCGTGATTGCGAATACACGCGTGACTTGGACGCCGATTGATCGAACGACCCTAGAGGCCGAATGGGTTTCAATGGGATCTTATTTTACTAATGCGGCGAACGATCGTTCTTATGGCGGACATGATGTTTTAAATCTGCGCGCAGAGGTTGGGCTGACATCATCGCTTGCTGTTTTTGCGACCGTTCGAAACGTGACTGACGCGCTATACGCCGAGCGAGCGGACTATGCCTTTGGGAAGGACCGTTATTTCCCCGGTGAAGAACGCACCTTCGGGTTTGGTCTACGTTACCGGCAATAAGTCCGCCCATCTGCTATCCAGTCTTTTCTTGGATGCTGCCAGCGCATAGGCTTTGCGTTGGGAAACCGGGAGACAGGTGTTGGCAAGTTTACGCGCGAATTTCTTTAATTGGTATATCAAGGCGACCTTTCGCTCAAAGCCCATCCACCTTGTTCCTCCTCAAACATTGCGAGAAGGCGCAGAAAAACTAGCGCCTGAGAAGCCGCCATCAGGTGTCACAATGGAAATTGTAGATGACAGCCCGGTAAGCGGGGAATGGCACCGTTCAGAGCGTGCGGTTGCTGGTCGTACAATATTATACCTACATGGTGGCGGGTATGTGTTTGGTTCGCCTAAATCGCATCGCGATGCGACATTTGCATTGGCACGGGAGGCTGCTGCTGACGTGTTCTCGCTCGATTACCGAATGGCACCAGAGCATCCATTTCCGGCGGCGGTAGATGATGCAATCAACGCATATGAATGGCTACTATCAGAAGGGCGCAACCCAAAGACCCTTGTCATCGGTGGTGATTCTGCCGGGGGCGGTTTGACGCTCGCACTATTGCTATCCATTAAAGAGCGCGGGTTACCCATGCCTGCTGGGGCACTACTTTATTCTCCGTGGACCGATCTTGCGGCAACGGGTGCATCGCTTACGGCGAATGAGGAAAGTGATGTGATGTTTAAGGCGATCTACATCTCCGAGGGTGCAAAGCGCTATCTTGGTGATGCAGACCCGACCACACCCTTAGCTTCGCCGCTTTATGGTGATTTAAGCGGTCTACCACCGATGATGATTTTCGCCACCAATAGCGAAGTCCTGCTCGATGATTCGGTCAGATTGCATGATCGCTTAAAGTCTGCCGGCGTCGCATCGGAATTACATCTCGAAGATGGTTTGTGTCACGTTTGGCCGATTTTCCCCGGACGTTTTCCGGAGGCCACTGCAGCGGTAAAGAAAGCCGCCGCCTTTATTCAAAAACGCACCGGAGGCTAGAATGAAACCAGCAACAGGCAAGTTGATCATCGCGATCATACTCGATCTGGTGGATTTCACGATTGGCCGAATTCCGGGGTTTGAAATTGTTGTTGATGGGGCATTAGGCATAGCGGCTGTAGCCTTGTGGGGCTGGCCCGGACTGATAGCGTTTTGGGAAATTGCTGACCCAACCGGTCAGATTGATGCATTCGTGCCGACTATGACATTGATTGCGCTTAGCCAAATGCGCAAAAATAAATCACCCCGCACAGAGTAATAAATTCGCTCTGGCGAGGTGATTGAAATGTCTTTTTGTTATGGGCGTCCGCGCCCGTAAGAGCGGAATTCGCCATTTTGCCACCATGTGTCACCCGTTCGTGGGTCCACGTAGTAATAGCGGTCGGCGTAATTATCATAGCGACGTTCGCCATTATCGCGTGCGCGCCCGAAACAATCATCTGCACGCGAACAACCGGCAATAGCGCCACCAACAGCGCCAACACCGGCACCAATCGCCGCGCCTTGGCCCGGTTTACCGGCGATGACTTCACCAGCAACGGCACCGGCAGCAGCGCCAGCGGCGGCACCATAAGCGGCATTGCGTTCTGCGGTGCCAGATGATGTGCACGCAGATACCATCATAAGACTGCTTGCTGCGGCGGAAATAAGTAACTTCATGGGATGCTCCCTCAATCGTCGCCCTGATTATGGGTGGGCTGAATATGGAGGAAACACAGACCTTTGTCGGCGGTTCCAAGACCTTACTAAAGTTCAATCAATAACGGCCGGAAACAAAAGGCCGGAAACAAAAGGCCGGAAACAAAAGGCAGGTAACAAAAAACCCGGCATAGTTCAAAAAACTGGCCGGGTTTTGTGACGCAACAATTTTAGTTGTGGGATTAGTAGCGATTACGACGACGTGGCTGACGACCATATTCACGGAACGACCCATCATCCCAATATGTGTCACCGTATTGTGGATCTTCGTAATAATAACGGCCTGAATAACGGTCATAGCGGCGGTGGCCATGATCTCTGGCGCGGCCCCAACATGTGCCGGCGCGTGAACACCCTTCATAGGCACCAAGTGCAGCCCCGACGAGTGCGCCATAAGCGGCCCCCTTACCGGGGCTTCCCGCGAAAACCTCGCCGGCTATCGCGCCGCCAGCAGCACCTAGCATCGCGCCTGTTAGCGCACCTTCGCCTGTAGATTGGCACCCTGTAACCGCAAGCATCATAGCACCGGAGGCGATAATTAGACTTTTCATTTTGTTCTCCTTCGCATGGGTAATGCGCTAAATTCTCTTCGACTTACTCATACCATGCGGCTCCTGCCGCGCCGTCCATGACAATTAATCAAGGTGGCAAGGCGAGAATGAGGCAGAGCTGCGGCGGAATTGGGCATGACTGCATCACACTCTTGCGAGGTGGTGAGATTGGCATAGGTTGCAGGAAAGCCACTGCTTACGGATGTAGGTAGAACGACAGCAGAAAAGGAGATCACGATGAGCAAAGCAGTATTCCTCACGAATTACCCGGCGGGAATGCCCGGGCCGGAACATTTCGAGACCCGTGACGTTGATGTGCCTAAGCCCGACGAGGGCGAGATGCTGTGCCGTACAGTTTGGATGTCGGTTGACCCTTATATGCGTGGCCGGATGCGGCCTGATGTCAAAAGCTATATTCCGCCGTTCTCGCTTGATGCGCCGCTTGAGGGTGGGGCGGTTTCAGAAGTGGTCGAATCAAATGTGCCGGGTTTTGAAGCCGGAGACTACATTGTTGATTTCCTCGGTGGGTGGAAAGAGTTTTACATCTCCAAAGGCGAACGGACCCAAAAAGTTGATCCTAATCTCGCGCCGCTTTCTTCCTATCTTGGTGTTTTGGGAATGCCGGGTATGACTGCGTGGGCCGGTGTCACACAAATTCTTAAGCCGCAAGAAGGCGAGACACTTTTTGTATCTGGTGCCGCTGGTGCGGTTGGGTCTGTTGTTTGCCAATTAGGTAAAGCCAAAGGCGCGCGTGTTGTTGCTTCCGCTGGATCAAAAGAAAAATGTGACTGGCTGGTCGAAGAGGCCGGTGTCGACGTGGCGTTGAATTACAAAGACTATAAAAATGCCAACGAGCTAACCAAGGCTCTGGCGGAAGCTGCGCCAAAGGGCGTTAACTGCTATTTCGAGAATGTTGGTGGCATGCACCTAGAAGCGGCGCTTAACTGCATTGCGCTCGGGGGGCGAATGGCCCTTTGCGGTATGATTGCGGTTTACAACAACACAGAAGTTGAGCCTGGCCCACCGAACCTTGTTAATCTAATCGGTAGAGGTGTCATGGCACGCGGTTTTATTGTTTCTGAGTATATGGACAAAACAATGGAATTTGCGGCTGAAGTCGCACCGTTGTTAGCCCAGGGAAAAATTAAATACCAAGAATCCGTATACGAAGGAATTGAAAAAGCACCGGATGCGTTTGTAGGTTTGTTCAAAGGCGAGAACAAAGGCAAGGCCGTTGTGCGCGTAGGGCCAGACCGTAGTTAGGTCGCCATTTTCGTTTTTTGAGAAAGGCCCGGCTTTGTCCGGGCCTTTTTGCAATGAATAAGGGTTTTGCGCATATCGGTCGCGGGTGCTAGCCTAGGCGTTAGCAAGATGGGAGCTACGATCCATGAAACATTTGTCGATGTTAGCTGCGTTTTTCGTGGTTGGTGCCTGCGCCACGGTGGGGCCGACAAGTTACGGACCCGCTGATTCAAACGGGTTTGGTTATGGGAGCACCCAAATCGAATCAGACCGGCACCGGATATCCTATCAAGGCTCTGGCGATATGCCGCCAGAATTGGTCGAAGATTTCGCCCTTTTACGGGCTGGCGAGATTGCGCTTGCGAAAGGTTTTGATTGGTTCCGTGTTGTCAGTCGTGACATCGCAGGCGAAGAAAAAGGCGGTGTCGGGATCGGTGCTGGCTTTGGAACCGGTTCTTATGGGCGACGTAGTAGTGTCGGTGTGGGTGTCGGCGGCGATCTTGGTACAGTCGGCGGCCGGACCTATTTCACGGTGCGCATGGAAGTTCTAATGGGACGTGGTGCACCACCCGAGGACGGGCAGTATTATGATGCGCGCGAAATTGTTGATACAATTGGTGGACGGATTTAAATGAGCGAGGGTGCAATGGACTGGGAGTCTCTTCGCCGAATTGTGACCGACAATGATGCTGAAGGACGTTCACGCGTGCTTATCGATGGCTCCGCTGCAAAACTAATTGCCCTAGAGGAGGCGGGACTTGCTGAAATATGGTCAGCGAAGCTGTCTGAGGATAAACTTCTCGATGCGACCGACCGACTTGTCGATCTTGATCTAGTTCTTGAGCCGGAGGCGGGGTCTGTCAAAGTACGCTGGTTTTCGGTGGCACCCGAAGAAGAGGGTAAATCACCTGAGGAAATTGAAGCCGGAGCCGCCTTTGCGTTTGGCGCGGTGGGTGCGGCGCACTGCCGTGTCGACACGACGCGTCACCCAGCAATGCACAAGACGGATTCGCTTGATGTTATTGTTCTGGTGAAAGGGGCCGTTGATCTATTGCTAGATAATGATGAGGCGGCCTCGCTAAAGCCCGGCGATGTCGTAATTCAACGCGCGACAAACCATGCGTGGGCGAACAAAGGCAAAGAGACGGCTTTGTTGGTTGCCGTTTTGATAAACGCGCCGGGTTAGACGGCGATGTCAGAAGAAAACCTTGCTGACGCATTTAACGAAAACAACGCGCCATTCGCAAAGACAATGGGTGTGCGAATGACGTTGGTGACGAAAACGCGCGTTGAAGGCGAATTAGACGTCAAGGAAGAAAATTGCACCATACCACCGACGCTTCATGGCGGCGCGATTATGGCGTTGGCGGATAACATGGGTGGTATCGGCGCATTTTTGAATATGCCCGAAGGTTCGTTGACCTCAACAATTGAGAGTAAAACAAACTTCTTGCGGGCGATTCCTATTGGGCAGACTGCAAAAGCAGTCACCACACCCGTGAACATTGGGCGTACTTTACAGGTATGGAAAACTGATATTTTTCGCGAAGACGGAAAGCTGGCAGCGGTCGTAACGCAAACGCAAATTATCCGTGCAGCGACTTAACGCTGTTCGTGGAATTTTGCCATTTTTTTGTATTGCTCTATGGTTAGCTCTTCGGCCCGTTGGGTTTCTTTGACGTTGGCGGCTTCGAGTGTTTGGTATAGCTGCGATCCCAATAATGACTTTAGTGATGAACGCAACATTTTTCGTCGCTGTGAAAATGCAGCTTGGGTGATGCGTTCAAGCGCTGCAAGGTGTGGGAAGTGACTGGCGGGTTGTTCAAATAGAACAACGGTTGATTCAACTTTGGGCGGCGGGGTGAAGGCTCTTGCGGGAAGATTAAAAGCTCTAGAAGGCTGTGATGCGGCCTGAGAGATAACGGATAGGCGCCCGAAAGTTTTCGAGCCCGGTGCCGCGAGAATTCTGTCCGCAACTTCTTTTTGAAACATGAGCGCCATGACTGACCAAAGCGCTGGCCCTGCTTTAAGCCATTTGATCAATAGCTCGGTCGAGATGTTGTAAGGCAGGTTGGCGACGATTTTTGCGGGCGTATTATCACCAAGAATTTGGGCGTCATTGGCGCGCATGGCATCGGCCTCGACGACAGATAGACGGCCATCGAATGCAGCGTTCACTTCTGCCAAGGCTTCGATGCAGCGATGATCACGTTCGATTGCGATGACACGCGAGCCGGTTTCCAAAAGCGCGCGGGTAAGGCCACCAGGGCCGGGGCCAATTTCAAGAACGACATCGTTTTCGTTGACCGATGCCGTGCGCGCAATTTTTCGTGTCATGTTGAGGTCGAGCAGAAAATGCTGACCTAGTGATTTTTTTGCCCCGAGTTCATATCGCTCGATAACCTCCCGCAATGGAGGAAGCCGGTCATTGCCAATTTCGGTCATTGTTTCGCCGCGCGTTTTGTTGCCATTGCCGCGGCTAGGCGTATTGCGGCTACCAGACTGTCTGAGCGTGCTGACCCTTTGCCAGCGATATCCAATGCCGTGCCGTGGTCCGGAGAAGTTCGAACAATGGGAAGCCCCAGAGTGACATTTACTGCGTCATGAAACGCTAATGTTTTTGCGGGGATCAGCGCTTGATCGTGCAGCATACAAAGCGCTGCGTCATAGCTCGCCCGTGCTTCTTCGTGAAACATCGTATCAGCGGGCAGAGGGCCGCGCGCATCGACCCCCATTTTGTTCAGGGCAGCGATAGCCGGTGCAATCACGGAAAGATCTTCGTGCCCCAGCGTGCCAGCTTCGCCTGCATGTGGGTTTAACCCAGAGATCGCGAGGCGCGGATTTGTAATCGCGAAATCAAAACGAAGGGCCTCGGCGGTGACAATCGCCGCGCGTTTGATCATGTCCGGGTTCAGGTCCGCTGCCGCAGATGCCACCGATTGATGGATCGTAACCGGAACGGTTTTAAGGGCAGGGCCCGCCAGCATCATGACCGGGCCACGTACGCGACCATTTGGCATCGGCGTGGTAGCAGTAAGGGCTGCGAGAAATTCAGTATGACCCGGAAACTTAAACCCTGATGCGATCAAAGAAGATTTTTGGATGGGGTTCGTGACAACACCTGTTGCCGCTCCTGCAAGCGAATAGGAAACTGCGCGCTGAATGCTCTCGATGACAGCGGGGGCATTTTCTGGCGCAGCAATACCTGCCTTTGCCGCTATGGAATGTTCAAGCGGTAGCACGGGTAAGGTGTTTTGGAACACAGCGACGGCATCGTCAGGCGCGGAGATTTCGGTGATCGTGGTGCCGTGAAAGAGTGATGGATCGGCGATTATGAAGAAACAAATGCCGTCTTGTCGCAATCGCTCCCAAGCGCTGATCGTAATTTCAGCACTGACGCCACCAGGCTCGCCCATGGTTAGGGCGAGCGGGGCGTGAGGGCCACAATGTGCCGCCATGAGATTAACCGTTTGGTTGGAGTAGTGACTTCATGCGCACATCAACCATGGCGTCGCGCTCGACGTCACGCAGATATTGTTGTGCGATGCGGGCCAACTGTCGCGAATAAATTCGGTTCTCGAGCGCTTCGCGGGATGGGAGGCCAAGACCTTCGTCTTTATCGCAGACATAGGCTGAATGATATGCGCCATCTGCTTGAATTACGGGGCTTTGTTCTTCCCGAGTAAGGTCTTCGACGAAGGGACGGAAGCGGTCGTCAATCTGGTCGAGAGTCACATTTTCAAGCAGGCTGTAGCCAACCCCCTGACCCATATCAATGCGCAATGAACGGCCGGAACAGATCTCTGCGGATTTGATTTTATCCAACGCAGCACGGGCTGCGTTGTTACCCATTTCCGCATCGGCCGCCGCATAGGCCAAGGTGAATGTTGGCTCACCTTTTTCTGTAGCCTGACGTTTATCACGAACCGCGAGGATCATGAACGCGCCTTCTGACGGGATTGGGTTGGTAACAGAGCCAGGTGGCAATTCGCGGATTGCTGTATCGAGCTCTTCTGCAAGCTCGCCCGAACGAACCCAGCCTAGATCACCGCCGACCGCAGCGGTCGTACAGGCAGAAAATTGCTGTGCGACAACTGAGAACGGAACACCGCGGCGCATTTGTTCAATCAGCTGCATCGCGCCTTGATAATATTGCTGTGCCTGCGATTGGTTATCGACGGGGATACAAATTTCTGAGACGAGATATTGCTCTTTGCTCGCGTCTTCGCGCATGCGTTCCAGAGTGTTTTCAATTTCGTCTTCGCTGACACGGACGCGGTCGCGATAACGGCCTTGAACCAATTGTGGCCAAGCAACTTGTGCGCGAATTTGTTCGTTAAGTGATTTGATTGAGACACCAGTTCCCTGAAGCATTTCGATCATCTGGGGGAGGGTCAGACCTGATTGAGCTGCCATCATGGAAAGCTCGTCCTTGACCTCATCATCAGTGACTATGAGGTCATATTTCTTGGTTTCCTGCAGCTTGAGCCGCTCTTCGATCAAATCGCGAAGGGCTTGTGCTTGTAGTTGAGGGAACGCTTCTTGCGGAATTTTCCCACCCGAGGAAATCACCATCATTTTCATGCGTTGGCGTACGTCAAAAGTGGTGACAACCCCGTCATTAACAACCGCTGCAACGGCGCTCGCCGGAACACCCGAGCGGGCGATAACTTCGTCGCTGGTGGGGCGTTTGTCTGTTTCCGGGGTTTGCGCAAAAGCTGAGGACAGGCTGAGAAGAATGCTGCAAGTCACTGAACTTAATAACGAAAATCGCATTAGTTTACTTTATCCTGTATTTACTATCATCGGCCAGCCCATAGTGAAAATAGACTGAATTGTGAGCTGTGCAAGCGCTCAATCGACAAGCGACTTGAGCGTGAAGCTGAGAAGGATCGCGTTGTCCCGCTTGAGGTTGGCATCGAAGGTCCGATTTCGCCGGTAAGTCACGCCAAAAGTCGAGCATTCGTCTTCATAGCCAAGTGTGAAATCTTGCCGGATAGTTTGGTTGCTTTCAAGATTGATCCGCCACGCGCCGCCCACCGACCAGTGGTCGGTGATTTTTGCACGACCAGAGGCCGTGAGTTCCTCGCGACGGGTTAGGTTATTGGCAACGTTTTCTTCGTTCAAACGAACATAACTCAAATTCGCTTGGAACCGGCTTGAGCGATAAAAAGCAAGGGATTCGGCGCGTTGAAGCCCGAGGGTTTTATCATCAAGTCGGAAGCGGTTTTCGATTCCAACACGCTTGAATCGGAAATTAAGTGAGCCGACCAAGTCAGAACTTTTCTCGCCGAGACCAGATGAGGAATCAAACGCATCGGTGTCTTGCAAGCGGAGTTGTTGTCCGATTGCGCTCTCGATTGAAAGCCCGTTTGGAAAGATTGCCGATGCCGTTAGGCCAATATTCATCCGCTGGCCATCTTCGAATGCGTCGTACCCTGTTGATTTATTGTAATCAAATAAACCTGCATAATCGAACTCGATACTCTGAGAGTCCTCGTTGATGATATCGGCTGGGTTCTGGTCGGCTAAAGACGCAACAATCTGAACGCGCGGTTCCAGGAATAGGCGTGCACCATGAAATTCACGGGTTAAGGGGTAGGACCATTCGGCACCGACGGTCGGTGCAATTCGGCTTTCAAAACCTGATGTTTCTGTTGTTGAAAACCCTGCAAAATCGGTAGCGCAAGCGGCGGTAGCGCTCGTGCAAATTTCCGTACCGAGATCAAGGTCTTGGAAATGGTATAGATCCGCGCGCGCTTCCGCAAAAAAGTTAAACCGGTGGCCGTTGCGCGTAATGATATCGCGCTCCCAATTTGCGGTTGTCGTGAGGCGCTGGGAATCGATACCGTCCGTCCGATAGAGTGACGCTATATTCGCACCGATTGAGGCGCGGCCACCCGCAATTTTGTCGGCAAATTTATATTTGTAATCAACAAGCGGCAGAACATAAGGAATAGTTGACGAGTCGTCGGACGAACGCAGTCCTTGGAATATGAAGGTGTCGAAGGTGAGGTTAGATCCGCCATTTGACCATTCCACCTTGGCATTACTGCGCAATTGGTTGGTTTGACCGCGGTCAAGTTCTTGGCGCAAATCTCCGCGCCGCTCGACATCATATTGTCTTAAATAAGTATCGTCAGAAACGCGCTCGACATCGTAACTGACGCGCCAATTCTCGCCGAAATCGCGATAGCCGCGCCCGAATAGATGCCACCGGACACCGGGCACATTTTCGGTTGGTTCGCTGGTATTGTCATAGTCAATGACACCGCCGGAAAGAACATGATAGCCGTCATTGCCCCGCCGGCGCCATTCGCCCTGCCACAATACGCCATCTGACGTTGTGAATTTGGGGAAGAAGGTTGCATCCTGATGATTGGAAATCGCCAAATAATAAGGCAGCTCGATATTGAAACCGAGGCGGCTCGATGTACCAATATTCGGCGGCAGGAAACCAGACTGCCGTTCCACGGACGGATCGGGGGTCTGAAGGAACGGCGCGTAGATAATCGGTATGCCTTTGATCTCTAAAAACGCGTGATGAAAGCGAACCACTTTGCGTTCTTTATCGCGCGTGACCCTAAGGGCTTTGATGCGCCATGTCGGTGTTTTGCCTTTGCCCTTGTCGTTGCAGACGTTACAGGAGGTATAAACAGCGCGGCTCAGACGGGTGCGGGCACCCTGTTCCTGAATGGCGCTATCAGCGGCAAGACGTGCATTGTTCTCCAAAAGGGCGCTGAAATTTTCTGCGACCCCGTCACGAAGGTCGCCAGAGAGTTCAACACGGCCCGCGAATGCTGTCTCGAGATTGGCATCAGTGATTGAGACATTGCCTTCGGCGATAACAATATCAGTGGCTGGGTCATAGATCAGTTTATCGGCGCGAAGGTAGCGTTCACCGAAATACGCCCTGACATCACCCTCTGCGACAATGGGGCCTTCGTCTAAATCACGGCTGACGCTGTCGGCTTCGAACAGGACTGTTTCCTGCTCGTCGTCGCTATTCGTTGCGATGGGGTCGCTTTGGGCCATTGCCAAGGGCGTGATGGCAGACGGCACAAATCCGCCTCCGACACCAGCCAGGATCGTTGACACAAATAGGCGCGCTAATAGGCGGTTTTCAGTCAACACAAAAGTAGGCCCTTCGCAGCGCGAATCAGTAAGAAAAGGTTTTGATTAGAGATATATGAGGGATTCGGCGAGGTCTAGTCGATCCATCATTTCAACCGCAATATCAACCATCTTCTAAGTGCAACATTGCCGTTATGGCTGCAAGTGAGGCAACAATCGCTGGCGTCCACGCCGCCAAAGAGGCCGGGGCAAGCCCTGACTCGCCCAATGCGGTCGAAATCTCCGATAGGACATAGAGCACAAACCCAGCCAAAATAGACAACACAGCCAACTGTATAGCGCCGCCTGTGCGCGGTGGGCGCATCGAAAAGGCGGCCGCGATCAGAACCATCGCCAAGAGTTTAAGTGGCGTCGAGCACAATTCGTGAAAACGAATATTATACCGAACCGTCGGCAGGCCGGCTGCATCTGCGAGTAAAATGAATTGCGGCAGTTGCCACAGGGACATTGTTTCAGGTGGTGATACGCGTTCTCTCAGATTGCCAGAGGTGAGGGTCGTAACGACTGCATAAATCGGGACATAATTCTCAACCTCGCTGGCCGGGGAGCGAAGCCGCGCTTCGTGGAGTTCCAATGTATTGCCAGAAAGAAATGCCTCTTCGGCGTCGATGCGTTCAAGGAAAGCGCTTTCGGTGTCAAAGCGCCAGATCGTGACACCTTCGAGGACCTCACGCTGCTCGTCGAAGTTCCGAGAATTGATGATCAATTGTCCGGAGCTATCGCGTTGACGAAGCCAGATACCGTCACCAAAAACCCGGACCTGATTACCATCAATACCCTGCTTTTTGCTTTTAATTGTTTCCGCATGAGACATCAGACTTGCGGAAAGTGGATCAATAGCTGTGATGACAATAAAACCGAACACGGCTGCGATGAATGCAGTCGGCCCCAACAGCCGCCAGACGGAGAGACCGGCTGATCGCATGACCGATATTTCTGACCGCTTGTTGAGTTGGTAAAACATCCAAATCGAACCGAAGAGAAAAACAAACGGGACGAGTGCTTGGGTCAATGATGGTGCGCGTAAGAGCGTGAGACTAAGAGCGAGGCTGAAATCGCCATTAGCGACCTTGCCGACAAACCGCATATTTTCGATGAGGTCCACCAGCAGAACAAGGCATGTCAAAATCGCAAACAAACCGCCAACGGCAATCACGGTTCTGAGGGCAATGTAGCGAAACAGCGTACTAGGTGGCATTAGGCGACCCTCCGCTGCGGAAAGATCCGCCAATTTTGTGGCGCAAACACAAGAAATGCAGCGACCCCAATTGCCGCTGTGGGGGGCGCATAAAGCATCCAAACTGTGCCCGCTTCGCTTGCAAACCCCTGAGCAAGAAATCCAGCCACCCGAAGGCCAAAAATAATCGCGCCAGCACTTGCGACACGAAGAAAATAACTGCGCCGCGTATAAGAACCGCCGATGAGGGCATTAAGCCCGACCAGAACATAAGCGAACGTATAGAGTGGAGACGCCAATCGCGCATGACCTTCGGCAATGAGCTTACCTGAATTTGCCCGATCATAGGGTTTCGATAAGTCGGGGTGAAGCAGTTCCCCAAGGTAGCGCTCTGTCAGTTCGAGTTGAAGCTCGCCGGGATCATCATTCAAAGACGAGACATTAACCGCCCAATCGTCAAAACGAATAATATCCACCTTGCCGCTATCACGATTTTCGCGTTGGATATTGCCATTTTTTAAGATCAAAAGCGGCCCGGCTTTGGTTTCCTGTAAGATGGCACGTTGGGCCATATAGGTTTCGCGTTTTTCGTTATTGCGATAATCATTGATCAGCAAACCGACAAACTGATTGCCGGGGCGAGACTCGTCTACATAGATCGTGAAGCCCTTTGAAGCGCTAATGAACTCGCCACTGCGCAAGAGGGAGGTAGCGAAATCGGCGCGGATATCAGCAACGGTCTGTTTCAAAACGCGGTAGCTGCGCGGCATCAGATCCACATTGACATAAAGCGTCGCACATGCGGCCAGTAATGTTATGAACAAAAGCGGCACAGCAATGCGCCAGCGGCTAACCCCGGCGGCAAACATAACCGCAATTTCACTATCAGAATGGAGCCGATAAAGGGCGTAAACCACGGCCCCAAAAAGAGCGAAGGGAATGATAATCGCCAGCAGGCTGGGGATAATCAGAAGACTCAAATAAAGGAAAACCAGAAAGCCTTGACCATATTCAACAATAATCTCGATTCGTTGAAGGCTTTGGGTCATCCAGACAATAGCAGTAGTTACTACCAAAATAAGGATAAGTGGCATCAAACACTGGCGCAGGATATATTTGTCCAGACTGTTCAATTTATCGCGCTCTTTCCTTATTATATGACGCGAGTAGAGTAGCGCCGAACTTTGATATCCGGCCTAGCACAATCCTGACCCGCGCTGAAAGCATCCCGCCTTTTTTGACGGAAAATTATAAGAGTCTATCGGCAAGGTTTGGAGACCAAAAACAAACTGTACAAGAGGACTTTCATGCAAATTACGTTTTCCGCTGCCGCACTCCCAAAAACCGGCGCGATTGTCATCCCCGTATTTGAGGACGGCGGCAAGCCGAAGGCTTATGACGATCTTGATAAGATCACCGATGGCGCATTAGAGCGGGCGGTTAAGGCCGCAGGGTTCAAAGCGAAAAAAGGCAAAACACTTGAAATCGTCGCGCCGTCAGGGATCAATAATAGCCGAATCATTCTGATCGGTGCTGGCCCATCAAAAACATTCTCTTTGTTGGATGCGGAAGCGCTCGGCGGGAATGCTTCTGCTAAATTACTTGGGGGTTCGGATAAAGCCGGCGTGATCGCGCTTACTGGCTTTGCGGTTAAAGGTGTTGATGCTGGCGAGATGGCTGCGCGGATTGGCCATGGCGCGCGGATGAAAACCTATCGTTTTGATAAATACCGCACCAAAGAAGAAAAAGACGACAAGCCGAGTCTCACGAAAGTCACAATATCAACGACGGCGACTTCGGCAAAAACCCAATATACGGCACTCGATAAAATTGGTGACGGCGTATTCCTGACCCGTGATCTCGTATCGGAACCGGCGAATATCCTGTTCCCGGAAAGTTTTGCAAAACGCTGCCAGGAACTCAGCAAGCTTGGTGTCAAAGTCAAAGTCCTGGGCGAAGCTGAAATGAGCAAGCTCGGCATGGGGTCGCTTCTGGGTGTTGGTCAAGGCTCTCGCCGCGAGTCAAAACTGGTCGCCATGGAATGGAACGGCGGCAAAAAAGGCGACGCGCCAATCGCATTCGTTGGTAAAGGCGTTACTTTTGATACGGGCGGCATATCGCTCAAGCCGGCTCCTGGTATGGAAGATATGAAGTGGGATATGGGCGGTGCTGGCGCAGTGACAGGCGCGATGGCGGCGATTGCTGGGCGTAAAGCAAAAGCCAATGTTATTGGTGTTGTCGGTCTGGTGGAGAACATGCCTGATGGTAATGCTCAACGTCCCGGTGACGTTGTAACCTCAATGTCGGGTCAGACGATTGAAGTCTTGAACACTGATGCGGAAGGGCGTTTGGTTTTGGCTGATGCGCTTTGGTGGACACAGGAAACATACAAACCGAAAGCCGTTATTGACCTTGCAACATTAACCGGTGCGATTATCGTTTCTCTTGCCCATGAATTTGCGGGTATCTTCACCAAAGACGACAAACTCGCGCAACAGCTTCAGACAGCTGGTGAAACCTCGGGTGACAAATTGTGGCGTATGCCGCTGACCCAAGCGCATGACGACATGATCAAATCTGACATTGCAGACATGCAAAATATTGGTGGTAAGGGCGCTGGTTCTTCTACTGCGGCGGCGTTTCTTGGTCGTTTTGTTAAAGATGGCGTATCTTGGGCGCATCTCGATATCGCTGGCATGGCTTGGAACACCAAAGACAAACCAACCTGTCCGAAAGGTGGTTCTGGCTACGGTGTTCGCTTGCTAGATGAATATGTAAGAGCAAATTACGAAAAATAATAATTCAAAGAGGGTGAGTGACATGAAGATTGTTGTACTGATAATTGCTGCGTTGCTCATCCTCGGTGTTGGATTTTTTGTGGTGCTCTCGATCAAATCGAGAACTGGAACGGCACTGGGCTTGGTCGATGGCATGCTCGCGCCATGTCCGGCCTCTCCCAATTGCGTGTTAAGCGAAGCCCATTCCGATGATGATCATCGGATTGAGCCATTGCCACTCAGTGTTTGGGCTAAGTTGCCCGATATTTTAAGTAAAGAGGGCGGTGTCGTTGTGAAAATCACTGACGATTACATCGCCTCTGAGTTTTCAACATCATTGATGAAATATGTTGATGATGTTGAATTCCGCAAAGCAGAAGACGTTGTGCATGTGCGGTCAGCATCGAGGGTCGGGCATAGCGATTTGGGTGCGAACCGTGAGCGGATCGATGCGCTACGGACGAAGCTCGGTCAATAGATGACAGAGGTACTTTTTTATCACCTGGAGCGAGGCGGGGTCGAAGGCGTGTTGCCAGACCTTCTCGAAAAGACCCTTGGGCGAGGCTGGCGTGCGGTGGTTCGCACCGTTAGCCGCGAGCGTGTCAACATGCTCGATAATCACCTGTGGGTGTATCGGGATGAGAGCTTTCTGCCGCATGCGGGCACGGGGGAGGGTGTTGATCAACCTGTTTGGTTGACCGATGGCGAGGATGTGCCGAACAAAGCCGAGCTATTGTTTCTTATTGATGGCGCAAAAGCGGAGGCGACGGCGCTTGGAAATTTCATCCGTTGTGTGACGATATTTGATGGCCGTGATGATGAGGCGCTTTCCGATGCGCGGAAATTCTGGAAAGAAACAAAAGCGGCGGGCCACGACGTCGCTTATTGGCGGCAATCGCCCGAGGGCCGGTGGGAAAAGCAGGCATGAGTGGTGAAATTGATCTTGAGAGATACAGATTACTTTTGTTGTCACGCCAAGCCGAACTTGAAGCGCTCTCTAGTGATAGCAAAGCCAAACGGCAGCCAGTTGAACTTGACCAACAAGCCGTCGGCAGATTATCGCGCCAAGATGCGTTGCAACAACAGGCTATGGCCAATGCACAAGAAGCGCGACGAAATAACGAGAAGCGCAAGATTGAAGCCGCTGTCTTGCGGATTGATGATGGGGAATATGGATTTTACGCCGAATGCGGTGAGGCAATAGCCGAAAAACGTTTGCTGATTGATTTAACGGCGACCCATTGTGCGGACTGTGCGCGTTAGGCATGCGCTACCAAATAAAGCAGATAGGCAGCATAAGCTGCGACCATTACATAACCTTCCCATCGGTCAAATCGGCTTTTGGTTATGGCAAAGATGATGAGTGCGCCAGTCGCGGCGAGCATGATCCAGTTATCAAAACCAAGAATTGATTGCGGTACGGCGATAGGCCGGACCAGAGCAGTTACGCCCAGAATACCCAATAGATTATAGATATTCGAACCAAGGACATTGCCCAATGCCAGATCTGACTTACCGCGAATGCTTGCCATAACCGAGGTCATCAATTCGGGCAACGAGGTTCCCAATGCGACGATGGTCAGCCCAATGATGGTTTCAGAAACATTCATCATGGTCGCAATGCCAATGGCTCCATCAACCAACAATCGTGCGCCAATCACCAAAAACAATAAACCCATCAATGCAAAGCCAAATGCGGGGAGAGCCTTGCCGGTATCGCCCATGGTCGCGACGTTAATTGCGTCGGCGTTTGCTGTTGGTTTGTTCATTTCGCTGACATAGGCCCAGCCGATATAAGCGAATAGCGCTAGCAAAAACCCGGTGCCAGCAACATGGGTTAGGCGACCTGTCATCAAGGTTGCGATGACCACGACGGTTACGCCGCCAAGTACCAAAGCGTCTCGGCGAAACCCCAGCATTTTCACACCAATAGGCGCGATTGCGGCGGAGACGCCAAGAATAAGAAGAATGTTGGCGATATTGGATCCGATGACATTTCCAACCGCAACGCCCGGTGACCCGGCGAGGGCCGCACCGACGCTGGACACGAGTTCGGGTGCTGAGGTGCCAAAGCCTACAAGCGTCAATCCGATCAATAATTCGGAAAGCCCTAACTGTCGGGCAATGCTGGTCGCCCCCCGGATTAGCCATTCGGCACCGAGGGTTAAAAGTACCAGCCCAGTTACGATGTAAATCCACAACACGAACAACGCCCTCCGGTGTAAATGAAATGCTTGCCGATATGGGTGCCAAAATTAAAACCGCTAGGGGATTATTGGGGTGGTAACAAAACTATTTTTCTGAGGTTCCCAGTTTGAACCTAAACCGGCCTACGGCGACGGGTGTATTTTCATTGGCTTGCCAGCCAGTTGCCTCGACAAATGCGAGGCGACGTCCAACCCGGATAAATCGAACACGCGCCGTCATGTTTTTTGCGCTAGCCGAAGTGAGATATTCGATATCAGCGTTTACCGTCGAGATAGTTGCGTCTGTGCCGAGATGGGCAAAGAGCTTAGCGTTCGCTGCAAATTCAAGAAACGTTGCGATTGCTCCACCATGAAGTGCGCGGATCATCGCATTGCCGATGTGATGTTCTGCAAATTCGAGGATAAAGAGGGTGTCGTCGCCGACGATTTCAGCAGAAAAGCCCAACCATTTTGCAACGGGGGATGCATCGGCAAAGGCACAGATTCGTTTGATCTCGTTGGTCATAGTCGTGACGCCATATTTGGTCCGCGCGTTCCAATCATAAATGCGCCAGAAGCTGTCGCAATTTGTTCGCCGGTTTTCTCATCGGTTAGGTTGCCGGACACATAAGCCACATCACCACGTAATTTTATGCATTCCGCTGCGCAGATTACGCGGCCACCGGCGCTGACATCGGTCAGGTAGTCTGTGCGTAGATTGATCGTTGCAATGGGCATGATTTCGTCGAGCGCCGTAAACGCGGCAAGGCCGAATATTGAATCCATGATGATGGTCAAAAGTCCGCCATGAACTTTGCCTTTGGCATCAAGAAATTCATCGGGTAGAAATACGGAGAATGTCGCTTTGTTTCGTCCGATCAAAATAGGTTTGAGATCGAGAGAGTGAAAAAGCGAATGCTCGTGTAACAGCCAATCCCGCGCGCCACTTAACATTGCGCCAATCGCCGGATTGATTTTGTCGCTACTCATTTTTCGCGTAGTCTTTCTTCTTCATACTGGATACCCCAGCCGATGATTTGACGCCAAAGGGCCTCCGCCATCTCTGGTGGCATACCAGCTTCTTCAGCGCGGCTTTTTACTTTGTCGACAACATCGCGGTTACGCCATGGTACAGATGCTTCGTCAGGAGAGCGTTTGAAAAACCAAGCACGATCCACATAGCTCCATCGCTCGGAAAGCAAATCCACCAGCGCGCGGTCAACGCGGTCGATCTCTTCTCGGACCTGATCCATAGTCTCGCAATCGGCTGCTTTTCTCATTTTATTTCCTTCATCAAAATTGAGGGTAAGTCGAATTGAATTGCCCGACAATCACGAGCCACAGTCATTGGTGCAGTTATAGACGGGCGTGTGCTTTTGTCTGGCGTTAGGGTTCATTTTACGCGCCAGCATCGGTTTTGGCATTTTCATAGATCTCAAGCGCTGTGAGCCATTCTGTTTCGGTATTCTCTATGGCGTTCACCAGTGCGCTGCGTTCTTTGGATAGTTTGGTCGCGCGGGGCAGGTTCGTTTCAAACAGTCCTGGCTCGGCTAAGGCTTCGTCCAGCCGAGCGAGTGTTCCATTCAGTTGGTCGACTTTTTTCTCCAAAGTTTCGGCGGTCTTTTTTAGTGGTTGAAGCGAAAGTCTGGCTTCTGCTGCATTTTTGCGAGTGATTTCTTTGATGTTCTCGCCCGGCTTATTGGTGTCGGATTTTCCGGAGGTTTTGCTCGCTGCTAAAACCAGTTCTCTGTAATCGTTGAGGTCACCTTGATAAGGTTCAACCTTACCTTGATTAACCAGCCACAACCGGTCAGCCACAGCCGATGCCAAATGCGAGTCGTGAGTAATGAGGAGGACCGCACCTTGAAAATCATTAAGGGCTTCGATCAATGCCTCGCGCGCGCCCATATCGAGATGGTTTGTTGGCTCGTCGAGGATCAATAGATGCGCGCCGTGAAAAGTAATAAGCCCTAAGAGCAATCGAGCTTTTTCACCGCCGGATAGTTTTTCAACGGCCGTATCTGCTTTTTCGGGGCCGAAGCCCAAGCGGGCCGTCGCCGACCGCGTCTCGGCCTCGGTGGCATCAGGGATCATCGCGCGCACATGATCATAAGCTGATTGCTTAGGTTTCAACTCGTCTAATTGATGTTGTGCGAAATAGGCGATGGAAAGTTTTTTATGTTTGTAGACATTCCCGGAGAGAGGCGGGAGACGACCTGAAAGGGCTTTAACCAAAGTTGACTTGCCTTCGCCATTCGGTCCCAGGATCGCAATTCGGTCATCTTGGTCGAGGCGAAGATTGACCTTTTTCAAGATTGGGTTGCCGTCTTCATAGCCAAGGTCGCCATCGACGACTCGAACAATGGGCGGTGCCATGGCTTTTGGATTGGGAAAGTGAAACGGCACTGTCTTTGCTGAAATTGGCTCGGCGATGACTTCGAGCTTTTCGAGCATTTTTACGCGGCTTTGGGCTTGTTTAGCTTTCGATGCTTTCGCGCGGAAGCGATCGACAAAAGATTGCATGTGCCGGCGACGAACTTCTTGTCGTTCTCGGAAAGATGCGGCCTGCGCGCGGGCCTCGGCGCGCTTTTTTTCATAAAGATCAAACCCGCCGGGACTGACTGTTAGCTTGCCGTTTTCAAGCGCCAAAATATGTGTGACAGCATTGTTCAGTAATGCTCGATCGTGGGAAACAATAAGCGTCGTATAAGGATAACGACGCAGATACGTTTCAAGCCATATTGTGCCCTCAAGGTCGAGATAGTTCGTTGGCTCATCGAGGAGCAAAAGATCAGGTGCTGAAAAAAGCACGCCGGCCAGCGCAACGCGCATTCGCCAGCCACCCGAAAATTCTGAACAAGCTCGGGCTTGGGCTTGGGCGGAAAAACCAAGGCCAGACAAAATCGATCCTGCTCGCGCTTCCGCAGAGTGCGCATCAATGTCGGCCAGTCGCGTTTGGATTTCAGCAATGCGGTTCGGGTCTGTGGCGACCTCTGATTCGGCTAATAGACTTGTCCGCTCTTTATCTTGTTCAAGCACAGTATCGAGCAGGCTAACATTCGACGATGGTGCTTCTTGCTCGACGGATCCCAGTCTGCGGTTTTTGCGCAAAGAGACCTCTTCGCCGCCGGTATAGATTTCGCCTTTGATGATCTTGAGCAGTGTCGATTTGCCAGAGCCATTAGCGCCGACAAAGCCAACTTTCCAGCCGTCAGAGATCGCGGCGGTGGCCTGATCGAAGAGAACCCGGCCTTCGATAGAATAAGAAAGGTCATTTACATGTAACATGGCGGGCGCTTTTACCGTCTGTGCCAGTCATGAGGAAGGGGGCCAGCCGCTTAATGTGCGGAATGACCAACTTCTGTGCGTCCGCGGACCTCGAAATTGAGGGTTATCGGGGGCGCATTCTCAAATTCGAGCGTGATCATAGGGTCTGAGCCGATTTCGATTGTGTCAGTCAGTCCGATCAACATCAGGTGGGCTGATCCGGGGGCTAAATTGGTGCTCTCGCCGATCGGTAGTGGTACGCCATTTTCCATCCGGGCCATTCTTGCGACATTATTCTCATCAATGGTTGTGGTGTGAATTTCGGCGGTATTCGCGGCGTCGAATGATGCGCCAACCAGTCGATCGGATGTGTTTGTGCCGTTACATATTGAAAGATATGCGGCGCTCATCGGCTGGCCTTGCCCGGCTTCGCGGACCCAGGCATTGCTGACCACAAGTTCGTCACTACCGCATGGGGATTGTGTTTTTTCACCACATCCGGTGAGTAACAAAACAGGGATAAAAGCCGCGACGGCGATGGATTTCATGGTGTATCCTCCGGAAAAATTGCTGAATAAACAGCAGACAAGGGCGGTTGGCACCCGCTACGGATACGGTTAAGAGGGTCTCGATAAAAGGACAAGTGTATGATGGATAACGTAGATATAGCCCGCCTTCAGAAATATCTGAGCACAAAATTCGGTATGGATAACCTCACCGTGCGAGGCCGCCCCAACAAAGACGACTCAGCAGAGGTCTATATTGGCGACGAATTCATTGGCGTCATTTTTCGCGACGACGAAGAAGGTGACGTATCTTATGATTTTAACATGGCAATTCTCGAAATTGATCTTCCTGAACGGCCAGCGAGTTAAGAGGTAGAATCTTGTCGGGCGCGCCATCCGGTTTTCTCGGGAAGCTGTCGGCAGAGCGCCCGGTGATTCTTAGTGGGGTCTTGGGGCTGGGGCTTGTGGTTCTGGCTGTCTTGGGCGCGCGCCAGATGGGGCCGACCGCAGACACCAACACCTTTCTAATCCGATTTTCGATTAGCGCATTGATCGCGGGTTTTGTGCCGGTCGCGTTGGCGGCCTTTGCGCCGCGTCGGCGTTTGTTCCGAATTCCTTATGTGATTGTGCTCGCGCTTTTGGGCGCGTTGTGCTGCGCGTATGTGTTTGGTTTTTTTGGTGATCAAACGGATATCGTTCCGTCACTGCCGGTATGTGCTGCGCTTGGTTTGTTTTTATTCCTTAGCGCATTGCATCCGATCACCCGGAATGTACTACGGCTCGGCGTGGTGGTGCCGCTTTCCATAATTATTGGCGGGGTAGGCGCGATTGGTTTCTTTGCGCTGCTCGATGTGTTGACCGCACCATTTGCCGCTCCGGCGCTCGCGATTGGTTTGGCTGGTGGGATGTGCGTTGGCATGAGCGTCGCGGCGGAATTTGCGCAGCTTTATGCCAAGGGGTTGTCAGCACGTAATGCCGCGGCTTCTGCGGGACATGCGGCTCTAGCGCCTGCGTGGTTTTGTTTTTTGGCTGCGACTTCTTATGGATTGGTGGTTTCGCTTCAGTTGAATGTTGGCGCTATCGATTGGCAGATTATTTTTGCCGTTGCCGGGACGTCTATTTTGATATCGGTGATGAGTCTGGTCTCAACGACCGGATTATTGGCGGTGCTGCGCCATAGTGAACAAGTTGCGGTGGATGAAAACCAACGCCGGCAGCGCTTTGTCGAAAGTTGGCGCCCGATGCGTCGCTTACTTCCGAGTTCGACAGCGCTAGCGGCGAGCGCGATTATTGGCGTTCTCGTTGTGATCGCTGCGTTTGAGACCGGCATTGCAAATCCCCTAAGCCTAATACTTTTTATTGGTATGATGATGGTCGCATCTGGCGCCGCATTTGTTTCGGTGCGGACAAGCCTATTGATTGCGCTCATGCTGTTTATCAGCACCACATTCGCCGGCTTTGTTTATAGTGCGTTTGGGTTTGAAATACCGACATTGGCCGATCGTACAGCGGGGCTAACGCTAGCGGCGATTGGTTTTACACAAATCACTGTCAGTTGGCGCAATGCAGGTGACATCTGGAGAAACGCGAGAGATGTTGCGCAAAACGCGATGTGCGATGGGCTTCGGCGGTTTGTGGTTGTGATTGGAACGAGCGCGGCTGCACTAATTGTTGCCACCGAGGCATTCAGCTGGGATGCAGGGCTTAGCACCGCAAGTTATTTTGCCGTTGTCGCCGGAATTGGATTGTTCATGTCGCCGGTATTGATGGTGGCGATGAGCGCGCAATTACAAAAATACTAATTTACTGAGCGGGTGGGTTTGATTGATCGAGCTTCATCACAAAGCGCTGCACCGCATCATCTAGCGCTCGCCATTCCGGCAAGTATGGTCGTTTAAAGCGATAGCTGACTTCGATATTGTTGCCATATTCCAGCTCGCGCCAGCATTCGGGGCTGGTGACGTCGTCTTTTTCTTTGAAACAAAAGACCGCTGCCGTCGCGCCGCTCTCGTCGTTCCCGACAAATAACTCCGTATCGGCGTACCCATTTGTCGGAACGTTAGCGCGTTGTTCTTTGAACGTAAATTTTGTCAGCTGGTAGGGAGTCCGAACACCGCGCGGATCGACCGTCTGAGGCAAATAGAGACGTTCGAATCTTTCTGCCTCATTGAACATCGAAGTGCGCTTTGAAATCGTAATGTCGATTCGGCGCGTGTCGGGCGCATTTTCAATGAATTCTTTGCGCTGCGCCGGGGTATAGCCATTCATGGTTGGCCAAAGCGCATAAAGGACGACTTCATCACGAATGCCGCCGCGTCGGGCACGGGGGTAAACGGTGTAATTGGCGGGCGGCGCAAAGATTGACCCGCCGATTTCGACCCGGACGGGTTCTTCGGTAATGGCAGGGCTGGGTGTGTTGCCGCTGAAATCTTCGACGCTTGGGCCTACATAGTAATAAAGAAAGATCGCGCAAAGAACGAGCGTCGCCATAAAAATGCCGAGCGGATAGCGCCAGCTTGATTCTTGTTTGATCTCACCGTCGCCAAAGCCGTAGCCGTTACTCATGCGATCCGTCCTAATTACCAGTCACAAGCGGAAGACATGTCATTATCATGAGCGCGCCCGTAGTAAAATCCCGTAAAGGCGATTCGCTACGAACGCGATTCAAAGCCTTATATATGGTCAAAGCGCGTCAATCATTTCGGCCACAAGCGGGTGCCGGACCACATCTTCGCGGGAGAATCGCACCGCGCGGACATTTTCCAGGTTTTCCAGCTTCTCCACCACATCATTTAAGCCGGACATGCCGGGCAGGAGGTCGCTTTGTGCCGGATCGCCGGTGACCACCATAGAGGAGTTCCACCCTAGTCGTGTCAGCAACATTTTTAACTGGCCATAGGTGCAGTTCTGGGCCTCATCGATAACCACATAAGCGTTATTGAGGGTTCGACCACGCATATAGGCAATCGGCGCAATTTCGATGACGCCTTCGGCCATTAGCGCTTTGAGGCGTTTAGACGAAAGTCGGTCGCAGAGCGCATCATAAAGTGGGCGGAGATAGGGCGAGAGTTTTTGTTCCATATCTCCCGGCAAAAAACCCAAGCTTTCGCCAGCTTCGACAGCCGGACGTGACAGGATGATCCGGCGAACATTTCCTGCCTCGAGTGCTTCTACGGCCTTGGCAATGGCGAGATATGTCTTACCTGTACCAGCCGCCCCAACAGCAAGCACAAGCGGCGCTTCGTCGATAGCATCCATGACCATCTGCTGCGTTTCATTCTGTGCACGGAGATTTTTTCTATATTTCTGATCTCTATTGCTGTCGTCAGCAACCGGTGACCATTTCGGTTCGTCGAATAGTCGCCTTACGTTATTATCATCGCCATATTGCGCAAATTCAGGATTGCGCCGCGCCGCGCGACGCGCCGAACGTTTCGTCATGTACGCCTCCAGATAACAAAAGGATGGAAAATGGTGACGAATATATGGGAGAGGGTGTGGAGAGTTGATTTTGCAATCGTCGAAAAGCAGCCCTTGCGCGATTTGCGCCGACCAAGACATTGTTTATGCCGTAATACTGCATCTAGACGATTGTCGCTCCCGCGAATCAGTCACCTTCGTAACTATATCCCGTTTTGCCTCTGATGCGGAGATAAAACGATGCCGTCAGAAAAAATTCATGATTGACGCATCACGGATGATTTTCTGGACAATACGGCGTAAGGTTCGTGGGAGCGTGTTTTAGGACTGCTTCGATTTTACGAAAGCGGCCGTGAGCTTGGCGTTGATTGCTGGCGAATAATTGCCCCATGAAGAACGTCCCCGGGTGGCGTCAACAACAAAGATTGACTCGCTACCACGCAGATATGGTGCGATAGCATTCCGTACACCAACGGCTGTCATTTCACATGATATAGTCCACGTGTTGTCGGCAATTCGAAATGCGGGGCCAAGGCCAAAGAGGGCTGCCTCAACGCGGCTTGCAGCGCCACTAACGACATCGAAAATAACGATGAAATTTGCGACCGTGGGTTCGGCGGATTTTTTGGTCTGGATGCTGGCGCTGATCGGGATTGTTTTGTTTGGCGCTTCTTCGGGCAACGTAAAATCACAATCGCTACGTTTACCAAAAGCTTTTGAAGACTGGGTGTTGGTTGTTGTTTCGCTTGGTACGGTGCCGAAGAAGTTTGAAAAGATTGATTCGTTACGGGCTTCACGCCAAGTTCGACCACCGGCAGGGGACACAAGTGACCAGGATGCTAATCGGCCTTCATGGGCAAATTTGCGCATCTGTTCTGTCGTGTAAGGTCCGTAGACCTTGTCTTCGACTTTGAGGCACCAGTTTTCAGCAGCAAGCATCATTCTTCCTTAGGGCTATTGGGCGCGCACGCCCTTCTTGCCAAATGAATGAGCAAATCCCGGGCCAGTTGTATCAAAAGGCTCCATGCTCGCTGATTCGGACAGGACTTCCTCCATTTTATGGTTAGAAGAGCCGGTAAATACGACCCCGACGCCTTTATCGTGGCGGCGAATAACCTTGGCTGTCATTCGGCCCAGTATAATGTGCGCGCCTAGTGGAGGGCGGGGTTTGATCTCGAGAGAGGCCCCAGTCAGTGAAATATCCAGAATGGAACATTCAGCTGAACGCCCATCTTCCAAATAAACAGTCGCATGGGTTTCGTGGTTGATACGTGGCCGACCTCGGCGATCGGTGCCTCTATGCTGGTTATTAAGCGCATTTGTTAACTGATCGGCGATTTTAGCCTGACGGGACCGCTTTTTCGGGTAGGTCACGGCGAACAGACGGTCATTGGCGCGGACGACCTTTCCCTCAATCCGACCAATCTGATCGATATAGAGAATCACTTTCTGGTCGCGGCTAGGCGGAAATTTGGTTTTTAGGACGGCTCCACCGGCGGATATATTAAGAACCACACCGGAGCGTTCTTCACCTTGTTCTGTAAGAAAACGGGCTTTTAGCGGAATTTCTGCGCGCTGGTGCTTTCTGCGATCAGCATCAATCTGCTGCGCATCATGTGCTCCGCCATTTTGCGGTGTCGAATTAGTCATGTTGGTTCCGTTGGTCGCGAGCCTTTTCCCGTATCTTAAGGGGCTTTCATGAACAAAAGTTTGCACGCAACGGGGTTCGACGTTAATCAATCCTATAAAATCATTGCGAGTATTAACTAATATGCGCCCCCAAACCGACCGCAATGACTGGCTCGGCTTTTTTAAAAACCCGCCAGATACGGTCACTGTTATTGTGACGGGGTTAGCGGTTATCCAGATCATTATGTCTTTACTGCCCGTGGCCGCGGTACGCCGAATATGGCGGTTGGTAGAGCTTTCACCTGCGCGGATGATGCATGCACTCGACAAGGGGGATATCCTGACTGGCATGGTTCGCCCGATCCTTGGCCATATGCTTTTTCATGTGAATGTCACTCATATGGTCGTTAACTTATTGGCGTTGGGGATGATGGGCACGGTTGTTTTTCGGGAGATGGAATCTGCCCCCGAGACAAAGAGACACGATATTCCGGTGGTCTTCACGGCCTTTCTGTTGTTGTCGGGCATGTTCGCCGGGGTTTTCTTTGTTCTGATCAATCAAGATTCATGGCGCGCGATGATTGGCGCTTCTGGTGCTGCCGCAGGATTGTTTGGCGCAATCGTTTGGATTAGTTTTATGCGCCCGGACAATAGTAATGCTAAAAACACCGAGCCTCAGGCGACAATAATTCCCTTACTGATGATGTTGGGTGTGTCCATTTTAATAATTGCAGCGACGATTTTTTTTGATACCTCAAAGCTTAGCTTCATTTTATTCAAGAGCGCCAGCGCGTGGCAGGCCCATGTCGGTGGGTATCTTTTTGGGCTGTTAACCTATCCATTGTTTGAACGGCTAGCTGCCGTGGGTCATTGAAGTTATAAAATCTCTTTCAATGCCCACTTGCCGAAAGCGCGTATACAGTACAGAATAAACTTCATTGCGCAGAGGAGAGTCGGATGAAGGTTGAACAGATCCTCCAACTAAAAGGCACGGATATATATTCCGTAGAGCCTGACGCGAAGATTGCTGAGGCAGTCACAATTCTCAACGAAAAAAATATTGGTGCGGTGCTTGTCCGCGAGCAAAATGGCAATGTCGTCGGCATTTTGTCGGAACGTGATATTGTTCGACGGCTTGGCTCGCGCGGCGCAGAAGCCCTTTCAATGGGTGTCTCTGAATGTATGACCAGCAATATTTATACTTGCTCTGTAGACGCATCGGTAGACGAGTTGATGGGGATGATGACCGAAAAACGAATTCGGCATTTGCCGGTCACTCGCGATGGCAATATCGTCGGTGTGGTCTCTATCGGTGATGTGGTTAAGCGAAAAATCGAAGAAGCAGAACAAGAAGCGGCGGCGCTAAAGGAATATATTGCCTCCTAATCGGGGCCTTTTGCGACCCGCGTTAATTTAGGTAAGGTATTTCAAGGCGCTTTCGATTTGCGGTAATGCTTCATCGACGGCATCTCGTCCGTGCCCGATTAATTCATCTGCCCGGTCAAAATCCAAAAGCGGAATATGCCCCACATGCGGCGTTATCATAACGTCTGGGGGATCACCGGCGAGGCGGGACCGCGTAATTCGATCCATCAAAATGTTGAAGGATGCTAACATCACGGAGCCAACACCGGGCGCGCTTTGGTTGGCATTGAATAGTCGGCGAACCATTAGTTTTTTTGTAATGCCGCTTTTTTGGGCTTCGTCTATGTCATCCCCTATGTTGGACGCGCCGATATTCGGAAGCGCATCGAATTTCTCTTTTCTGTCTGCGACACTCATATTAAACGCATCAGCGTGTAGCCCAATGGCAATTACAACGCGTGCGCCCAAAGCCCGACAGACAGATACGGGCAACGGGTTGACTAATGCGCCGTCGATTAACCAACGGCCATCAATTGCGCGGGGTGGGAATATTCCGGGTAGGGCATAAGCGGCTTGAATGGCCTCTGCGAGGTCGCCGTCGATCATCCATACTTCGTGTCCGGTGGATAATTCAGATGTCACCGCAACAAATCGACCGGCCATATCTTCGATGTTCGTGGGCGGAAGGTAGCGGTTCATGGTTTTTTCGAGTTTTTTGCCGCCCATTAGTCCGGATCCGTTTAAGACCACATCGAAATAGGACAGCATACGGCGCTTGGTGAGGCTTCTGGCCCATGTTTCAAGCTCGTTGAGTTTTCCGGCACGCCAAAAACCACCAACAAGCGCGCCAACTGAGGTTCCGGCGACGATATCTGGCGATAAGCCCAATTCATCAAGACGCCGTACGGCACCGATATGGGCCCATCCGCGTGCAATGCCGCCACCTAGAGCTAATCCGACCTTTGCAGAGGACGAAACGGCTAGTCGCGGTGAGTTTGGTTGGGTTGTGGTGGTGGAGGGGGCCTCTGCCGGGCTGTCATCGGGAGCTTGATCAGGTCCCAGTCGGTTTTTTTTCTCGGATATGTCAGTTTTTTGGGTCATGATTACGCCAGACTATGCTCCAAATTCGTGACCAATTCCTGAAAAGCCCAGTAATTTAGCGGGCTTTGGGTGAGGCGGCACTACTTTTGGCTGTGGTTCCCAAAGATTTATCCACAGGGGTGATTTCATGCTTGTATTCTCCGAAACAGGTCTATAGGTAGTGGCTTCCCGGTCAGCACTGATCCTTCGATAACGTCTTCGGCGGGTCGCGGCTCTTTTGGGAAAATTCGGCGAGTTTTTGCTCTTCAGATTTTCTTGA